>DAOUAQ010000112.1:0-9682 GCA_034433375.1 Anaerolineae bacterium
CCACTCGTGGGGGTGCTGCTGACTTATTTGCTGGAGACGCAAGTGCTGCTGGCGGGGTCGTCGAACGAGTTGGAGTTGCAGGCGGCGCTCGTTGCCGAGGCGGCTGCGCAGAATCCGCAAATCTGGTACAGCCCGTTGCAGGCGGCAGCGTTCGTCTCGCAGGTGGGCGGGCGGCTATCGGCGCGGATGATGATGCTCAGCGCCGACGGGCATCTGCTGGCGACCAACGACGCGGCTTTCCGCGACCAGTTGGGTGAGCTGTTGGACGTGCCCGGCCTGAGCGAAACGGTGCTCAACCGCCGGGCGCTGCGCGTAGACTACGGCGAACGGCCCGGCGCCGGCACGGCGGAAGTGCTGATGCCCGTTATCGGACCAACGCTCGACGTGATTGGCGTCATCCGCCTCACCGACCCGCTGTCCAGCGTCTACGCGCGCTTTCCGCGCACGCGGACGCTCATCCTGTGGGTGCTGGGGGGCGGCGCGCTGGTCGGCGTCGTGGCCGGGTGGCTGCTGGCGGTGGACCTAGCGCGCCCGCTGCGCCGCGCCACCCACGCCGTCTCGCAGATGGCGGAAGGGCACCCGCTGACCGAACTTCCCGAACAAGGGCCAAACGAGGTACGGATGCTCCTGCGGGCGTTCAACACACTCACCGATCAACGGCGCGAGTTGGAAAAATCACGCAAACGCCTGCTAGCGAACCTCGTCCACGAGCTGGGGCGGCCTTTGGGCGCGCTGCTCTCGGCCACGCAAGCCCTCACCGGCGGCGCCGACGAGAACCCCGACCTGCGCGCCGAACTGCTGGACGGTATGCAAGGCCAAATGCAATTGATGCGGCGACTGCTCGATGATCTGACACGCCTCTACGATCAAACACTCGGCCCGCTGGAATTGGAATGCAAACCGGTGGCGCTCAGCCCGTGGCTGACACAGGAACTCGCGCCCTGGCGAGAATCGGCGCAGCACAAGGGCCTGCACTGGCAAGCGGACATCCCCGACACCCTGCCCGAACTGACCCTCGACGCCGACCGCATTGGGCAGGCGCTCGGCAACGTCATCAGCAACGCGGTGAAGTACACGCCGGCAGGCGGGGAAGTTGCAATCGGCGCAGGGGCAGAAGAAACCGGGGTGTGGATTCGCGTACGGGATACCGGCGTCGGCATTCCGCCAGAGGAACAGGCGCGCATCTTCGAACCGTTCTACCGGGGGACAACGGGGCGACGCTTCCCGCAAGGCATGGGACTGGGCCTAAGCATCGCTCGCGATCTGCTCATCGCGCACGGCGGGCGCATCGAGGTGGAGAGCGCGCCGGGCGTAGGAAGTACGTTCACGCTCTGGCTGCCCACGATGCTTGACTATTCGTGAAATTGATCAAAATTTAACCAGAAAGAACATCTCAACCGCCGGCTTGCGCCGGAGCAGAATCCGGCGCTGCGGGGACGGCGGATTGTGATCCGCCTTAAGCGTTGAAGTAAGACTATTTTCAAAGGGGGATAGTTATGACACAACAAGCCGCAATCATCGCAGAAAATTTGACTTACACCTACGGCGCGCTGACCGCCGTGGATCACATCAATTTCACCGTCGCCGAAGGTGAAATCCTGGGGTTTCTCGGCCCCAACGGCGCGGGGAAGACCACCACCGTCAAGATGCTCACCGGGCAGTTGACGCCGAAGGACGGGCGCGCGCAGTTGCTCGGGTTGGACATCACCCAACACACGCAGGCGATTCAGGCGCAGATCGGCGTGTGCTTCGAGACGACGAACCTGTACGAGCAGATGACGGCCATTGAGAACCTCACGCTGTTTGCGGAACTGTTCGGCGTCAAAGGCTTCGACGCCGGCGCGTTGCTCGCGCGCGTGGGACTGGACGGGCGCGGCAAGGATCACGTGGCGACATATTCCAAAGGGATGAAGCAACGGTTGATGGTCGCGCGCGCCCTGGTCAACCGCCCGCGCATCCTCTTCCTGGACGAACCGACCGAGGGGCTAGACCCCGTGTCGGCGGAGGCGATCCGCGCGCTCATCCTGGAAGAGCAACAGCGCGGCGTGACCGTCTTCCTCACCACCCACGATATGCTGGAAGCCGACCGGCTGTGCCGGCGCGTGGCCTTCATCAACCAGGGAAAGATCGTGGCGCTGGATACGCCGCACAATCTCAAGCAGCGGTACGGCCAGCGGCGGCTCAGGGCGCAGGTGACTGCCGCCAACGGGGACCTGGAAACCCGCGAAATCGTGTTGGACGCGCCCGACACGCCGCGCGCGGTGGAGGCGCTGTTCAGCCGCGAGCAGGTGGTCACCGTCCACAGCGAAGAGGCCAGTCTGGAAGACATCTTCATCCAGATCACTGGGCGGGGGTTGGTATGAAACGCTGGCCCATTGTCCGCGCGTTGGTCCGCAAAGACCTGACGCTGTTCTTTCGCAATCGTTTTTTCGCCTATATCACGCTGCTGGGGCTGGTCTTCTACATCATCATCTACTTTGTGATGCCCAAAGCGGTGGATGAGACGCTGGCATTGGGCGTGTATTCCGCCGCGCTGCCGGAGGCCGTCCACGCCATTCTGGACGCCGAAGCGGTGACGTATCAGATTTACGAATCCGACGCCGCCTTGCGCGCGGCGATCCTCGATGGCGACGCGCCGGCCGGGCTGGTCTTTCCGCCGGACTTGATGGCGCAACTGCGCGCCGGGCAGAAACCCCGCGTGGACGTCTACCTGGCGGCGAGCACCCCGCCAGAGATGCGCGATGTGTACGTGGCGGTGGTGAAAGGCATGGCGCTCGCTCTGGGCGGGCAACCGTTGAACATCGAAGCGCACGAGATCACCCTCGGCCCGGATATGGCCGGGCAGCAGATCGCGCCGCGCGACCGGATGCGCCCGTTGCTCGCGGTGATCATCATCGTGATGGAGACGATGGGTCTGGCGACGTTGATCGCCGAAGAAGTGCAGGGCGGCACACTGCGCGCGCTGCTCATCACGCCGATGGACGTGCGCGACCTGTTCGTGGGCAAGGGCATCATGGGCGTCGGGATGACGTTCATCCAGGCCGTGCTGGTGATGGGCGTTACCGGCGGTCTGCGCCAGTCGCCAGTGCTGATGCTCGTCGCGCTGTTCCTCGGCGCATTGATGGCGACCAGCATCGGCTTCCTCATGGCCTCCGTCTCGCGGGATATGATGTCGAGCATCGGCTGGGGCATTGTGGCGATGGTGATCTTGAGCATTCCGGCGTTCGGCGTGCTGTTCCCCGGCACAGTGACCGCGTGGGGCAAGGCGCTGCCCTCGTACTACCTGATCGATACGATTCACCGCGTCGCCAACTTTGCCGCCGGGTGGGGCGACGTGTGGCCCAACCTGCTGATCCTGGCGGCGATCAACGGGTTCTTGCTGTGGCTCGGCGTGGCGGTGCTCAGGAGGAAATTCTCATGAACCTCAGACGGATTGGCGTATTGTGCAAACGCGAATTTCTCTACGGCCCGAAAAACATCATGTTCACCTTCGCCGTCGTGATGCCGGTGGCGCTGTCATTGATCCTGTCGCTGCTGCTCGGCACACTCTTCGCCGGGAAACCGCGCCTGGGTGTGGTGGATGCGGGCCAATCGCAGCTCGTCGCCGCGCTGGAGGCCGAGACCTATCTCGTCCTGCGGCGCTACGACACGGTGGACGCGCTCAAGCAAGCGGTCGAATCCGGCGCGCTGGATATGGGCATGGCGCTGCCGTCCGGCTTCGACGCGGCAATCAGACAAGGCGCAGTCACCACGCTCGATGTCTTCGTGTGGGGCGAAAGCCTCCTCAAGCACCGCACCGTGCTGGCCGTGGCGATCACCAACCAACTCGTCGCGCTGACGGGCCGCGACGTACCCTTCGACATCGTCGCTGTGACGCTCGGCGACGGCGAAAACATCCCCTGGAGCGAGCGGCTGTTCCCTTTCATCGTGATGCTCACTCTGTTCTTCGGCGGCGCGATGATTCCGGCGTCGTCGCTCATCGAGGAAAAGCAAAAGCGGACGTTGCGGGCGCTCGTCGTCACCCCCGCCTCGCCGGGCGAAGTCTTCACAGCGAAGGGCCTGATGGGCGGCCTGGTGAGCCTGGTGATGGGCGTCGTCGTCCTGGCGCTCAACCGGGCGTTCGGCGCGCACCCCGGCCTGCTGCTCCTGGTGATGGTCTTGAGCGCAGTCATGATCGTCGAGATCGGCCTGATCCTCGGCGCGCTGATCAAGGATATGAAC
This sequence comes from Anaerolineae bacterium, assembly GCA_034433375.1. Classification (GTDB taxonomy): domain Bacteria; phylum Chloroflexota; class Anaerolineae; order B4-G1; family SLSP01; genus DSWT01. Next base: position 4,222 of record DAOUAQ010000112.1, read on the forward strand.
GCGCTGATGACGATGGTGAAAAGCGTGGCGATTCTGCTGTACGCGCCGGCATTCGTCTACGTGTTCCCGGAAATTCCCGCGTGGATCGCCAAACTCTTCCCGACGTACTACATGATCGATCCAGTCATCGCGCTCAGTATGCGCGGGGGCGGGTGGAGCGACATCGCCGTGGATGTTTTCATGCTTGTCGGGCTGATCGTGGTGTTGGGTGGCATCACCGCTGGCGTCATCAGGCGGTTCGCGCAGAGCGAAGCATACTAGATTTTAACCGCGAATCACGCGAATGTCTGCATTCGCAGAATCTTGTGATAGTCAATATGATCTTGCAGTGAAGAGCCAAGGAATTGTACACGGATTTCGCGGATGCTATGGATTTCTTTTAAGGAAAAATCCGTGTTTTCCGTGTTCATCCGTGTACCAAAATTACAATATACTTCTGACCAGTTCAGCATTCGCAGAATCTTCGCTAATTCTTCTGTAAAATTCGCGTAGATTAGCGAGATTAGCGGTTTGTTATGGAGGATAGAAGACGTGAACGGAACAACTGTACCCAATCCTGTAGAACTGCTGCAAACGCTGGTGCGCTTCGATACGACCAATCCGCCCGGCAACGAAGCAGCCTGCATTGCCTATCTCGACGGCCTTTTCAAGCAAGCCGGATTCGCCACGACGATTCTCGGCAAGACAGCGGAGCGCCCCAACCTCATCGCCCGACTGCCGGGACGCGGCGAAGCGCCGCCCGTCCTCTGGCAGGCGCACGTGGACGTGGTCACGACGGCGGAGCAGACCTGGCAGCATCCACCCTTCGCCGGCGAGATCGTGGATGGCGTGCTGTGGGGCCGGGGGACGCTCGACGACAAGGGCGCGGCAGCGATGATGACCGTCGCGCTGCTGCGGGCAAAGGCGCAGGGGATTGTCCCGCCTGGCGACATCATCTTCACCGCACTGGCTGATGAGGAAGCCGGGGCCGAATATGGCGCAAAGTTCCTGGTTGAGGAACACCCGGAGCAGTTTGAAGATGTGCGTTTTGCGATTGGCGAGGGTGGCGGGGTGTCCGTCACGATGGGCGGCAAGAAATGCTACGTCATTATGCTGGTCGAAAAACAAATCTGTTGGATGCGTTTGACCGTGCGCGGACGCGCCGGGCACGGCTCCGTCCCGCTGCGCGGGCAGGCGATGGCGAAGCTGGCGCGCATATTGCGTATCCTCGACCGGAAGCGACTGCCTGTCCACATCACGCCGGTTGCCCGACAAATGATCGCCGGCATCAGCGACGCGCTGCCCTTCCCGCAAAATCTCGTGCTGCGGCAGTTGCTCAATCCCGCGCTGACCGACCGCGTGCTCAATCTACTCGGCGACAAGGGCGAACAACTCGGCGCCAGCCTGCGCAACACCGTCAGCCCGACGATCGTGCGCGGCGGCGAGAAGATCAACGTCATCCCCGGCGAGATCACGCTTGAGCTGGATGGGCGCTTGCTGCCCGGCTTCACGCCCGACGATATGCTGCGCGAGCTGCGCGCGCTAGTTGGAGACGACATCGACATCGTCGTGGAACGCTACGAACCCGGCCCGGAACCGGCGGATATGGAACGGTATCTTGTCCTCGCCGACATCCTCCGCCAGGCCGACCCGGAGGGCATCCCCGTGCCGTACCTGGTTTCCGGCGTCACCGACGCGCGGCACTTCGCCAAACTGGGCATCCAATCCTACGGCTTCATCCCGATGCAGATTCCCGACGAACTCATCAAGACGATCCACGCCGCCGACGAACGCATCCCCGTGGCGACGCTGGAATGGGGGACGCAGGTGTTGGTGGAGACGTTGCAGCGATTCAAGGGATAAGTATGGTAAGCCGTAAATACAACACTTATCAGGAAGAACTCGATAGTTTGCTGCGCCGTTTTGGTATGGGCGGCGAAACAGCTTTTTATGTCTTGGCCTATCATTACTTCATCTGTTACAAAGAACGCCTGGAAATACCCATAGATGTGACAGAGAAATGGCATAATGCTTATCAAAATATCGAAAATGAAGGGCGCATTCTATTATTTCTGGATGAGTTAGTCCTGAATGACCCGAACGGCCATGCCTTAGCTGATTGGTATCAGTTTTTTATCGGGCGACGATTTAGGGAAGCCTCCGGGAAATTTTTCACGCCGAAACCAATTGCCCATGCTATGGCGCGTATGCTCCCGCCAACCCCAAACGCCATTGTGATGGACCCAACCTGCGGAAGCAGCACCTTTCTCATGGAACTTGCGCAACTATGGGGCGATTATCCCTGCACGCTGGTAGCAAACGATATAGAGGCTTCACTGGTTGAATTATCCATGCTCACACTCGATCTCGCCACACCGTTGCAATACCGGAAACACTTTATATGCAGCGATATTTATGCGCCTTCACATAACCTGCAACACTGGTTTAATCAAGTTGATTATATCCTGGCCAATCCACCTTTCTCCTTACAAATCGGATATGAACAATTCAATAGCCCTCTTTTTACGAGCGGCTATCGCAACAGCGATGCGCTTTTTATTGATGTAGCTGCGCAATTGCTTAAACCGGGCGGACGACTTGTCTGCATTTTGCCCCATTCCATTATTGCCAACAAAGAATTTGCCGATTTCAGAACCATTGTCGAACAATCTTTAACCCTGGTAGGTGTGGTGAGTTTACCCGAAGGCGTCTTCTATCTCAGCGCCGGCACAACAACACGCGCGGATATTGTTATTCTGGAGAAAACCCGGCCAACGGGATCTCAAAAGCATTTCTTTGCTGCCACCCCTTCAGTGGGGGTCAGACTGAGCGGCAACGAGGAGCAGGCGCTACAAAATCATTTAGAAGCCTTGTTGGCCAATGCATCTGTGAAGGCTACCTTGCGAATCTAGCGGAGAAACACGCATGGGCAAAAATGGAAAATTCTTCATCACCATTGTCGAGACAAATGCGTTGGTTCCGTCAGTATGGGATCCATACGCATATCGTCATATCGCAGAAACAGAGAAACTCGGAAAATTCGTCAGAATTCAAAAAGTTATAACCAGTAATTTTCCACATCGCGCTACCCCCTTTGCAGCGATTGAGTATAGACATTTCCCTAGCGAGCACTACTTGAGCTTCACATTGCAACCAGCGGCGATTCCACACGAAGACAAACAACCCTCAGTGGGCGAGGGACAACTTCTGTTCGGCACAATGCGCGCATATTTAGGGAATATCGTCGTGACCCCACTTGCAGAATGGATCGCACAACCAAGCCCAGTATATTTTTCAATAAAATCCGAATTTGTCGCCATTACACCTCACGATAAACTACCTTACTTTTGGTGGTTTTATCTGCGTTCACCATCTTTTCTGGAAAACTTACCCGTAGGCGCAGGCGGAACCCGGCCAAGACTCCAAACAAAACCATTGGAACAAATACCGGTGGCTGTGCCTGCCATAGAAATCCGCACACAGATTCATCAACAACTCTGCGCTCTAGCGCAACAAGAGTGGTTACATTACACTGCATTGACGACAACATTAGAAACCGTCACATCCCTGTTGGAGGAAACAGATTAAGATGCCAGAATTGACCCAAGCGATTGTAGAATCCCTGCATAACAAATTTGCTCCACTCATTGGCTTGAGAATCCATTGGCTTTCGTTGCCTGAACCGGCGCTTCCCGGATTCGAGCCAAGCCAAATTGCCGTCATCATCAACACGTTACTGGATGCGGCCTTGCCTCAAATTGAGCTACTGGCAACAAACCCGGATAATCTGGCAAAACTCACACACTTAGGGTTACAAAAAGCCCCGCAAGAAATCGGAAATCGAGAATCCTACCCTGATTACATCCACACATCGGGTTATCGCGTCGAGTTGAAAGGGCTTTTCATAGACAATCCAGCCCTTGATCTCAAGCGTCCTCCCACTCGCCGAGAGCCGTCTGCCCGCCTGAAAGAAAACATCACACTCACGAACGTTGTCCCTGACAGAGATGTTCTGATGCTGGCCGCCGTGCAATTACAAGAATTCACCGGACTATGTTATCCGGTCATTGTAGATATCGGGTTATTTCCGATGATTGCATGTATACGCGCGCGAGATGCGCGATTGCTCGAAAGTGGAGGGCGATGGAAAGATGGCGTTCCGCAAGTGATAAAAAACACGAGCCAGGCTCGTTACAATGCGGGTGAAACACTAACCGACAGCGATTATCAAAAAGACACAAACTTCGGAAAATTGAAGCGTATACCCTATCCTCCACTACAAGCCTTTATGCAAAAACACCACACAATTTAGGCGCGGTACAGAAAATTATACTCAAACAAGGAGACACTATGCACAACCCAAAAATCCTCATCATTGGCGCAGGCGGGCGTGGCACGGGCTACGCGACGTATTTCCGCGAATTCCCCGACCGGGGACAGGTGATCGGTGTGGCGGAGCCGCGCGGCGCTTATCGTGAACGGCTGGTACACGCGCACGTTATTCCGGCGGACAATGTCTTCACCGACTGGAAAGACGTTGCGGCGCGGCCTAAGTTCGCGGACGCCGTCATCATCGCCACGCAGGATCGGATGCACACGGAACCGGCGATTGCGTTTGCGGAGCTTGGCTATCACGTGCTGCTGGAAAAGCCGATGGCCCCCACCCCGGAGGAATGTCGCGCCATTGTGGGCGCGGCGCAAGCGGCAGGCATCCTCTTCGGCGTGTGCCACGTGATGCGCTACACGCGCTTTACCCAACGGCTCAAGGCCGTCGTCGAGTCCGGCGCGATTGGCGATCTGGTGAGCATCCAACACCTCGAACCGGTGGGCTTCTGGCACCAGGCGCACTCCTTCGTGCGCGGCAACTGGGGCAACGAGGCCGCCTCAGGTCCAATGTTGCTCACCAAGTCGTGCCACGACCTGGACTGGTTGAGCTATATGATGGGCGTTCCCTGCGAGGCGGTATCCTCGTTCGGCACGCTCAAGCACTTCCGCAAGGATCAGCAGCCGCTGGGCGCGAGCGACCGTTGCCTCGACTGCGCCGTCGAGTCGAACTGCCCCTATTCCGCCCAGCGCATCTACCTGACGGCGTTGGAGCGCGGTCACACCGGCTGGCCCACGGACGTGCTCACGCCTCACGTCAGCCGTGAGAGTGTGCTGGAGGCGCTGCGCACCGGGCCTTACGGGCGCTGCGTCTACGCTTGCGACAACGACGTGGTGGATAACCAGGTGGTCAATCTACAGTTTGCGGGGGATCGGACGGCCAGCTTCTCGATGATGGCCTTCACGCAGATGCGCAACCGCGAGACGCGGCTCTTCGGGACGCGCGGGGAACTGGTCTGTGACGGGCGCTTCATCCACCATTACAACTTTATGACCGACAGCACGGAGACAATCGACACGGAAATCGACACCGGCTCGGCGCTCGGCGGGCACGGCGGCGGCGATTACTGGCTGATGCGCCACTTCAGCCAGGCGCTCC
>DAOUAQ010000113.1:0-5114 GCA_034433375.1 Anaerolineae bacterium
CACATCGAACCGGATGGTGTGAAGGTCTCCACCCTCTCTTACGCCCCTGCGAGAATCCTGGTCGAAACCACGACCAACGGCGGCGAAATCACCGTGGAGATCCTCGGTGACGCCCAGGTGATCGCTTCAGGCAACGGCGCATCCGCGGAATTCACCATCGCCAACGCCCGGCTGTGGTCGGCGGAGACGCCGCACCTGTACCGCTGCCGCGTGACCCTCAAGGAAAACGGTCAGTTCGTGGACGAAGTCATCGAGCATTTCGGTATCCGCAAGGTGGCATGGTCCAACAAGGGTCTGTTCATCAACGGCCAGGAAACGCTGCTGCGCGGCGGCTGCATCCACCACGACAACGGCATCCTGGGCGCCTGCGCTTATCACAAAGCGGAAGAACGCCGTGTCCGCATCCTCAAGGAATCGGGATTCAACGCCATCCGCAGCGCCCACAACCCCACCAGCAAAGCCTTACTGGACGCCTGTGACCGCTATGGTATGTATGTTATGGACGAGTTCGCTGATATGTGGTATATGCACAAGAACAAATACGACTACGCCAGCGATTTCGACGCATGGTATCGGGAAGACATCAAGTCAATGGTGGACAAGGACTTCAACCATCCCTCGGTCATCATGTACTCCATCGGAAACGAAGTGTCGGAGCCGTATCAGGAACGGGGAATACAACTGACCAGGAAGATGGTGGACTATCTGCACGACCTGGACCCCAACCGCGCGGTCACAGCCGGCATCAACCTGTTTCTCATTTACATGGCAAGCAAGGGCCGGGGCATTTACAAGAAGGAAGATAGTTCTTCTGAAGGCCAACCGGAAAGGAAGAAAAAGCCGGCTGTATCCGGCAGCCTGTTCTTCAATCTGGCTACCTCTCTCATAGGGCCAATCATGAGCAAAATACCCAATCTAAAGGCAGCCGATCAGGTCACAAGTCCGGGCCTGGATGCGTTGGATATCGCCGGCTACAACTACGCCATGGGACGTTATCCATTGGAGGGCAAAAAACACCCGGACCGGATCATCGTAGGCAGCGAGACCTTCCACCAAGACATCGCCGCGAACTGGGCCATGGTGGAGAAGTACCCCTACCTCATCGGCGATTTTATGTGGACCTCCTGGGATTACCTGGGCGAAGCAAGCATCGGCGCCTGGGCCTACGATAGGTCTCCAATCATGGACAAACCCTATCCCTGGCTCTCTTCAGAGTGCGGCGCGATTGACCTCCTGGGCCATCCTGGTGCTCCGGCCAAGTATGCCGCCGTGGTCTGGGGCTTCGCGGAAAAACCCTATATTGGAGTACGTCCGGTGAATCACCCTGGCATACGGCCGACCAAAGGGTTGTGGCGGGGTACGAACGCGCTGGACAGTTGGTCCTGGAAAAACTGCGAGGGCAACAAGGCGGAGATCGAAGTGTACGCGGATGCCCATTCGGTGGAACTGTTCCTCAACGGCAAATCGCTGGGCAAAAAGAAACTCAAAGCCTACAAAGCACTGTATAAGACGAAGTATGCGCCAGGCTCGGTCAAGGCCGTGGCTTATGATCAGAGCGGCAATCAGCTTTCCGCAAGTGAGCTGGTTTCCGCCACGGGCAAGACGCGCATCGCGCTGAACCCAGAAGACACAGCCATCCGGTCAGGTGAACTTGTCTACATCCACATTGATCTCGTCGGGGAAAACGGCGTTGTGGAGAGCAACGACGATCAAAGACTCTCCGTAACCGTGGAGGGTGGTGAATTATTGGGCTTCGGCAGCGCCAACCCCTGCACTGAGGAGCGGTTCGACAGTGGCAGCTACACCACCTATTATGGTCGGTCCCTGGCAATTGTGCGCGCGGATACAGCGGGAGCGTTAATCGTCCATGCCACCGGCGCTGGGCTGGAACCTGCCGAGATAAAAATCAACGTGACGGACTGAGAGCTGATAGAAATCAATTCAAAGGCAGATCCAGCAGTAAACCAGCGAGTTCGGTCAACACTTGCGTCGCTGATGGGCCGGATGGGACAAAAGGTCGCAATTGACGTTCCCATTCAGCCTGCGCGATCGCCTGTAACTCTGGAGCCAGGAAATCCGCAGGCGTATCAAAATGCACTTGACGTAATGCGCACTTGCGGCCCAGCAAATCAGGGAACAGCGTCAAGTTCAGCGTACTGTAACTCAGCACATACCACAAATCATAGTAGTCCCGGCAAACGCGGCTTGCACCCCATCCGCGCGCCTGAAGCCGGGCGCGACTTTGCAGCAATGCGCGCAGCTTCTCAGCCACGATTTCTTCTAGCGCATAACAACGCCACTCGACCAATGGCAGTGTAGTGTAACTATGGATCAAGGAACGGGTGGCCGGTGACAACAGGACTTCCTCGTCATAGCTAATCTCGACCTTGAGGCGGCACAGCGCTTCGCGGTGGGCTGGGAAACGCACTCGTACAGTGAAACCGTCTTGCCCGCCCGGATGGGGGTCACGCAATATCAGGCGTTCCATCGTCACCTCAAATGGCCCCTGTTCTAGTAACAACGTCTGAGTCGCAGCAATAGCAGCTTGGAGTGCTTCCTCTACATCCATTAAGGGTGCCATAGCTGAGAAATCCAAATCTTCAGAGAAGCGGTAGTCAGCAAAATAGAACTTACGCAGTGCTGTGCCGCCTTTCAAGACCAAAAATTCGGACAGCTTTGCTGTCTGGGCCATGCCAGCCAACAGATAACCAAGCGCATAGTCCTTTTCCAGCACCCAAAACGGAACAGCGGGATGCTTGCGTGCTATACCATGCAATTGTTGCTCAACGGTGGGCATTAGGCGCATCCGCACGGAGATTGTTACGTAATTGCCAGCGCGTCAGTGGTTTCCCACCAGATGGGCCGGTGGGATCCAATTGCGAATAAGCACTTTTCGGATAGATTTGCAGCGGTGTCGTGAGGTGCTCCGGCACCCCCAGTGTCTCCAACGCCCAACCTAGCCGCTTGATCACAGCTCCGACGTTGTACTGCAGCGCATAGTCCACCAACTGTTCCACATTTAGACGTGACAAGTACGCCTCTAGCGTTTCCAATCCTGTTTGCAGCGAGCCGAAAATCTGTGGCATAGCAAATAGATCCAATACAGTACGCTCTGGATCAGTGATGGCGACGCGATGCCATTGGCTGACCCAAATGTTCTGAAACCCAAAAAAACGGTCAGGCAGCACACGGATGAACTCAAACTCCCACTCCAGGGCACGCCACACCGCCCGTCCACGCGGACGATAAGCCGCACCCTGACGCATTTCTGGTGTAACCACATTTGTTGAAGTAGAAGCCTGGATCATGGGAGGAATCTGCGTGGTGAAACCGTGATGCGTCAGCGCCGACCAATGGCTGATAGCGACAGGTGAAACCAGCATAGCGGCTACGGCATAGGGGTGGAGTTCCGCACTGAAAAGTGGAGCGCGGACAGCATACGCCCCCTGTTTAATGCGTTCGATCCAGCCCGTGCCCGCCAGTTGGCTCAATAAGCCGCGCACGCGTCGTGGCGATAACGACAGTTCATCTCCCGCAGCCTGCGCTTGCTCGATTGTGAACAACGGGCCAACATCTGCTACCAACCGATTGAGTAGTAGCATCCCCTGTGATTGTGCATATCCAGTTTCATTCATAAGTCCTGCTGACCTGTTGTGTAAATTATACTACGCTAATACGCATAATACAAATTATCGTAGTACGTTATACACAGCGACGTGAAATAATCTGACATCTGATAAGCCACAAGTGAATTAGTATAATCTGCTCGTGGTCTATGAGACGACAATTCACAACGCTTCCCACCATCGTGACCTTGCGGCCTCAAGCAACGCGTAAACCCGCCCATCGTCATCCGCCTCGGTGCGCCCCAAGAGTCCTGCGCGCCAACGCTCTGGAAAGGCAGTGATGCCGTGCAACGCACCGACTGCCGCCCCTACAATCGCCGCGACCGTGTCATTGTCGCGCGTGTCATTGACGGCGCGGATCAGGGCTTCTTCGGGATCGCCGCCGTGCTGCATCAGGAGATACAGCACCGTCGGCACGGTTTCCAACAGATACGCCCCCGAATACCAGCGATTGGCCGCATCGAGCAGAGGTAGCCCCCGGTGATAGGCTGCCGGAACTTCTTCAGCAACGAAACGCCAGAGTGGTCCTGTGTAATCCTGGTAAGCTGGACTGCGCGAACGATATTGTGTCGCGCCTTCCACTTCGCGCGCGAGGGCCACGTAGGTCTCCGCCCACCACTGCGGTTCCGGTAGCGATGCCATGCCCAGCAATTCCCACAACATCCCCGTGAAGGCCAGACACGCCGAAATCGAGGCCGGGTCATTGTGCGTGATCATCGCCAACAGCGCCGTATCTACCCATAGATCAGGCGAAGGCTGGCGCAGATATGGAATCACGGCCGGCGCAATGCGCATCAGCGCGCCGTTACCGGCAGAATGTGAGCCACACGCATACCAGGGGTACCCGGCTTTGTAATTGGCGATAAATCCCTTCACCGCACTCCCAATGCCGAAAATCTGCTCGCGGCAGAAACGCGCTGCAATGTGCTCGGGGTGGATGCCGTCATCGGCTAACATCTGTTCTAGCGTCCAGAAAGCCAATTGTGTGTCATCCGAGGGCAGTCCCACGGCGCGTCCATCGGCGTAACGGTTGGGCTGATAGTCGCGGATTTCCCCATACTGTGCACGTCGCCGATCGGGGTTCTGTGACTCACTGGTGTTGCCCAACGCATCGCCAATTGCCAGACCAAACAGCATCCCCTCGATGCGTTCCCAGGCCGGCGCGGGCGGCAGGGGTACAGGTTGAGCGTCGAAGAGTGCGCTCCGCTGTACGCGGATACGGCCAGTGGTGAAAAGCTGGTCGAGCAAGTGTTGATTGCGTTCCTGTATCGGGCGGATTGTGATCATCCGGTTGGCCTTGCTAGAATCCAATCATCACCGTAACCACCGCTATCCGCCCCGTGGAATCAGGCAGATGAAAAGCCGCGCTGGTCGCCAGCAGCGCGCCGCCGGGCTGCGCGTACACCTGCCAGCGGAACGGCCCTGCGCCAAACAGGTCAGCAGAGAGCCACCACACTTTGCGCCCTTCGCCGCCAACGACTTCATCCA
>DAOUAQ010000114.1:0-7207 GCA_034433375.1 Anaerolineae bacterium
GATCGCAAAGAGTAGAATTTCGGTGATTTCCTCCAGAGGCCGGAACCACACCGCTCTGAACACATCCTCGAACCCGAAGATGCTGCCGTAGAGCGCGCCGAACACCATCGCCGACGCGCCGCACAGCGCCACGACCACGCCGAAGTCGGCCGCACTCCGCAACGCTTTGATTTTGCGACCGGCAAGCAGCAAGCCAGCTAACAGCAACAGCAGTCCGTGACCTACATCCCCAAACATCAGACCAAAGACTAAGGGGAACGTCAGCGCCATCATAGGGGTGGGGTCCAGTTCTTCGTAGTTGGGCTGTCCATACGTGGTCACCAGACCCTGGAATCCACTGAAGAATGAGGGATTCTTTAGCGACGCCGGGATGTGTCCGATATCTTCCTGGCGGGGTTCGAGGGTTTCGATGACGACCTTATCGCTGACCTGGGCAATGACTTGTTCCAGTCTGGCATGGGATGCTCTGGGCACCCAACCGGTCACCAGATAGGTGTGCTGTAAGTGATCGTAACCGGTGATCGTGTTGGCCAGGGCGTGGCTGGCGCGCACGCGCCAGAGCAGATGGCGCAGATGGCGGATCCGCATTTCCTGGAGATGCGCGATCTCCATCTCGTACTCGCTGATGCGTTGCCGGGTGCGTTCGATCCCGGCCTGCAACGCAGCTATGGCCTGGGCTGGTGTTCCCCGGTAGTCTTCAGGCGGCATCAGTGGGTTGAGATAGGCGCTGCGCGCAGCCCGATTGAGCGCGGCCGCATCTTGTTGCAGGCCAAAAAGGACGACCGTGGCAAGATGGCCTTCATGCCGCAGTGTGATGAGGACGAAAGGGATGCGTTCCAGGCTGCTCTCGAGACGTTCGATGTTCGCCACCGGTATTGATCCAAGCATCACAAAGGTATAGCGCAGGTCGCGCATCGTTCCCAGGTCAACGTCCAGGTCTGCAATCGGCGCTAATTGCCCGATAAATTTCTGTAATTGCGTCAAACGCCGCCGGGCGGCTTCCAATTCACGAACCGGCGTTTCGGCTTCATGCTCAAGCCGCTCGATGTCTCGTTCGGCCACTCGCGGCTCGATGATGTGGGGAGGTGTAGCGGGTGGCGCTCCTTCGTCAATCTTGAGTTCCTCCATCACGAGCAAAATTCGTCGCTCTACAGCAACCAGATCAGCCGTCCACGTTTGCCATTCATTGCTACCCCGCGAAGGCATACCGATGGCCGTTTGCGCGGTGGGAATCTGGTGGAAGATGCCAGAAGCAGCCAGCGCCTCAGTCGTGCGCACGACCTCCTGTTCCGGGATGATGAGTTCAACTTTATCCATGGCTTGTGGCTTAAACATGTTTATCACCACTCAATATCAATGATCGCTGCGAGTCGCTCGACAGGGAGTTGGGATGCTTTGGCTTCAACAATGGCGATCAGATCTCGCAGTTCGTATTCAAGGAGCATAAGGTATGCCAGTTGAACGCCGATATGGAAGGGGGTGCCCAAGAAAGTCCCGCGACACAATTTCATTGTGTACCGATGTAAAGCGCGTTCGATGGATGCAAGTTGGCGTTGTTGAGACGGCACTTCCTCCCCGGGTTGCGTTGCCGCATCTTCAAGCCCTTCGATACGGGGATAGATGCGTCTGACGATAGTGGCAACATCTGCACCCTCAGCTACGGCGCGAATATCAGCGTCTTGCACCTGGTAACCGAAGGGTAAAGTGTAGTTGATGATTTCCTGTACGGAAAGATGGTGGTAGACACGATACCGGATCGCCCACAGCAGATTGTCCACGTCAATACTGGTGCCCACGAGTCGAAGCGCCTGTTCATGATCCATGCCCTTCAGACTTTCGATACTCTGCCATAGCCCGCGCCGATAATCCAGGTCTAACGCGACTTCCAGCGGAAACAGGTTCTTTTCGGCTTCATAACGCTCGACGGCGTGGATCAAGGTCTCGTAATAGGGTGTGTGCCGGATGCGTTCGATGGCGCGCACAATGCTGCCGCTGGCGAGCATCCGCTGGATATTGTCGTTGGTTAGCGTGATGTACCGGAACATCGGCGACAGAAGACGGCGCACCTCGTCCCACGACGCGCCTGTCTCAACCCCGCGCAGGGTAGCCTTAAGATTATCAACCTCGTACAACCGCCAGAGCTGGATGATGAGTTGGCGAGCTGGCTCCGGCGTCAAACGGATGAGTTTCTCGTAGGCTTGCGTCAAATGCCAGCGCAGTTGATAGACCGTGCGACGCGGTGTGAGAATCTGACGATCCAGCTTGAGGTAGGCGCCATAGGCGGTTTTTTCCAATTGTCCGAGGAGCGCGTCGAAATGAGTGGCTTGGATGAGCGTGCGCCACGTTTCTGGCGTCAATAACGTCGCATACAGTGCGCGTGTCGTCGCGTTGACTTGCGCATAGGCTGAGACATTGGATCGTATCATACAGTCACGCTTGTCCCACCACACGGGCAAGCACGAAATCAACCGCGCGCTCAAGGTGTGTAGCGGCTATGGCATCCAAACGTTGGGCATCTGCGCCGGCCTGTGCAATGATCCGCGCATTTTCGCTTTCGGCTTGTTGTTCGCCCGTTGCGATGATATGTTCGGCATCCTGTCGCGCCTGCGCCAAACTGAGCTTACGAATGTCGTCCGCTGCTTTTTCGGCCTCGGCGACGATCGCGGCTGCCTGCTGTTGGGCGTCGCTGTGCAACTTTGCGGCAGTTTTTTCGATGGCGAATATACGTGCAATGGTTTCTTGGCTCATGGGATTGATAACCTGACAACAAATAACCGCCGTCGCGTGAATTCTCGCAGCCCGGCGGTAAAATGATTATAGTTCAAATCAGCGCAAAATCAAGACTCCGCTTCGCAGGGCGTGTTTGAGGATTAGGTCAAGTTTGTGCTAGACCAGACAGGGTTTTTTGAAACCTGTCCGGTCTGCATAGCGCAATGGCTTTTCGGATCTGTGAAGGCCAAAGGCAAACAAAACCCCCGCGACCTGCTTGGGGTCGCGGGGGAAGGGTCAACCTATAGGGTTACGGAATACAGAGCGATTGACCGGCGTAGATTGTGTCGCTCCACGTCCCGTTAGCGCGTTTGATGGCGTCAACTGTCGTCCCGTAGCGCCGCGCGATCGAGAAGAGCGTATCACCCCAGCTAACCGGGTGTCTACGCGAGCATCCTCCTGTCGGTTGGGGCTGGGGCTGCGCCGGCATGTTGGGCTGGCGGTTGCCAAATGTGATCACGGTGCAGGCGCCGCTGGCGCTCAACGTTACCGTTTGCTTTACCGCCGTCACCGCCAGCCAGCCGCTCTGGACTGTTTCTGAGATGACGTAGGTGCCGGGGGTCAGACCGTTAAAACGCACGTGCCCGGTGCCATCGGTGGTTCCCGTCTGGACAGTGCCGCCATAAGCCGGTTTGATGTTGATCTGCCAGCCAGGCAACCCCACGTTATCGGTCGCGTCGAGTTTGTAGACGTCCACGCAGGCGTAGTTGGTGCGGTTCTTGAAGCGGACTTCCTCGCAGACGAAGGGTCTGGTGATGACCACGTCAAACTCCGACGGCGTTACTGCGTCCCAACCTGTCTGGAGCACTTCGGAGATGCGCCAGGTCCCCATGCTGAGTTGGTGGAATTGGAAGAAGCCGTTCTTGTCGGTGACGGTTGTGTATCGCTCGCCAGCGGCGTTGCTGGCAACGATAGTCCAGCCGGAGAGTCCTTGATCCAGATGGTTGATCTTGTAACCGCGGACACAGCCTAGCGATTCATTCTTGAAGGTGACGGTAGTGCAGCGGCCGGGGGTGTCCACATTCACCACCGCTTCCGATGCGCCCACGGAACGCCAATTATCCTTTACTTCTTCCTTGACCTTCCACTCACCGAGCGGCAGATTTGCGAAAGTCGCCAGTCCCATGGCGTTAGTGGTCTGGCTTAAGCTCGCCTGCGTGCCATCGGGACGGGTGAGGATGATTTTCCAATTGGCGAGAGGTTTGCCGGCAGCGTCTACCTTTTGTACCTGGATACAACCGCCATGAATTTGCATGTTGACGAAGCTAAGACTCTGGCAGGTGCCGGGCACACGTGGAGCAATCAGGTTAACAAGCTGCTGGTTGGTATGACCGGGCGCCGGAATCCAGCCGACTTTATACTCCTCCGTCACCGTATAAACGCCGGTGGGCAGGTTGATGAAGCGTACTCGCCCCTGTCCGTTGGTGATGCCGGAGTACGTATCCGTTTTTGTCGCCACGGTTATCCCCCAACCAGGAATACCGGCTAGGTTCGCAAGACCCAACTTGCCTTCCGCGTCGAGCTTGGCAACTTCCAGGCAGGGTAGAGCTTCCAGCTTCATGCGCACATTGGCACAGTTAGTGCCCGAGCCGCTCAGGGTGACGCTGAATAAGGCCGGGGTGAAGGGCCGCCATCCATTGGGGACTTCCAGCTCTACAGTGTAAGTTCCGGCAGCCAGCTTGTCGAACTTGAATGCGCCTTTGGCATCCACTGGCTTGGTTTGCGCCGCGCCTCCCGCCGGCGTGATGCGCACCGTCCAACCGACACCCTGGATTTGATGGTAAGTGTCAATCACGTAACCGGATATACACGTGCCTCCCTGCCCGACGATGGGCGGATCCGCAACCTGTTGATTTGCTCCTTCTGGCACAGCGGCAGCCGGTTCAGCCACCGTTGAAGCGTTGCTCGCTTCTACCAGGGGGACGGCCAGGGTTGTGGATTCCGTCTGCGCGGCGTCACCGGATGAAGGATTTGCCGCGGCTGGAGCGTAAGGTTCGGGAACCTGATTTGAGGCTTTAACCGACGCGAAGGTCGTTACAATTCCGAAAGCCAAGACTGCAACGAGGGCTAAACTGAACATCAACCAACGGGATCGCATGTTACTCCTCCTTTCAAATCAGACGCGCATCTACAAATGATAGTGGATGAAGCTTTAGGAAGACCATGCAAATATTACCATGAATTACCGTCAAATGCAAGTTGAGCAACAATAATGGGTGTACTTCCCGATTATCGCCCGTGACAGTGCTTTAACTTTTTCCCGCTTCCGCACGGGCATGGATCGTTACGCCGGGCCTGCGTGAAGCGGGCCGTCAGCTCTGTCTCTTCCTGCGCCAGACGGCGCATCACGTTGGCCGGGGCGCGATGCTGGCGCAGCTCTTCGACCATCATCCGCATGGGACGGTCGATGTGGGCAAAAAATGCCTTGTAGCCCGCACAGAGGTGGTTCAACCCCGTTTCGCCATCCGGCGTGACCGCGATACGATTCTTGGGACAGCCGCCGTTGCAGATGAAGCGCACCGCGCAATCGCGGCATTGTTGGGGAAGCGTATCGCGCTTGTCCTGTCCAAATTTCCGCTGCGCCTCCGCGGCGACCAGTTCCACGAGCGGCGTCTCCACGATGTTGCCAAGCCGGTAGCGCGGCTCGACGAAGTGATCGCAGGCATACAGGTCGCCGTTGTGCTCCATCGCCAATCCCAGGCCGCACGTCGGCTCGAAGATGCAAAGTCCAGGCCGCTGTCCTATCCATGCGGCTAACGCCACATCGAAAATCTGCACGTAGACGCGGCCTACGTCGTGGCGCACCCACTCGTCGAACACGCCGCTGAGAAAGTCGCCGTACTGCCGCGCGCTGACGGAGTGTGTTGTCAGCGTTTCGCCTTCCTGATACCCCGTGTCGTTGTCGCGCCGCACAATGGGGATGAACTGGACGAACTGCGCTCCCACCTCGTCGCGGAAGAAACGGTAAACCTCGACCGGATGATCGGCGTTGGCCTGGTGGACGGTGCAGAGGATGTTGTACTCGACGCCGTGCTTGTGCAGGATGTCCCGCGCGCGCATCACCCGTTCCCACGTGGGCGTATTGCCCTTGTCGCGGCGGTAGGCGTCGTGCATCGCCTGCGGCCCGTCGAGGCTCAGGCCGATGAGGAAGTCGTGCGCTTTGAAGAACTCGCCCCACGCCTCATCCACCAGCGTGCCGTTGGTTTGCAGCGTGTTGATGATGCGTGTGCCGGGGCGCTTGTACTGTTCTTGCAACGCAATCGCGCGCTCGAAGAAATCGATGCCCATCAAAAGGGGTTCGCCGCCCTGCCAGCCAAACGTGACTTCGGGCACGTGCTGCGCTTCGATGTACTGCCGGGTGAAGCTCTCCAGCACGGCGTCGCTCATACGGAAGTCGCTGCCGGGGTAGAGCTTCTCCTTGGCGAGATAGTAGCAGTAGGCGCAATCGAGGTTACACACCGACCCGCGCGGCTTCACCATCACGTGAAACGCGCGCGGGCTGGGGGAGGTTTGAGCCATTGGCGCTCCTTTTGAGTACACGGATGAACACGGATTTTACGGATCAAAAACAGAAATCCGTGGAATCCGTGTTGATCCGTGTACTATTTCTTTACTGATACCCGCCGCTGGTTTCGGCGAGGCCGCGCGCTTTGCGGATTTTCTCTTCGTAGCCGCTGTCCCAGTAGGCGGCAATTGGGTCGCGCGGGACGCCCATCTCCTCGCGGACGACGGCGAGCAGCGGGCGCACGTCATAGCGGTAGGCTTCGGTGAGGATGCGGTGCGCGCCCATCACGTCGCCTGCGGACTGCGCGGCGGCGAGCTTCTGGCGCGGCACGAGCAGCGCCTTCGCGTAGGCTTCCTGGCAATTCAGCACGGAGTAGATCATCGGGACCAGCTTGCCCTCGACCGCGTGCGACTGGTCGATCATGTAGGCGACGTTGTTCGCCGTGGTGTGCGCCGGTTCGGATGCGCCCAGTTCCGCGTCGGCCAACTCGTTGAAGATGAGGAACAGCTCGTAGGGATTGACCGTCCCCACGATCAGGTCATCATCCGCGTACTTGCGGTTGTTGAAGTGGAAGCCGCCCAGCTTGCCCTCGTCGAGCAAAAAGGCCACGATCTGCTCGATGTTGACGCCCTGTGCGTGGTGGCCTAAATCTACCAACACCTGCGCCTGCTCGCCCAATTTGAGGCTGAAGCTGTATGACGTGCCCCAGTCGGGCAGGTCGGTGTTGTAGAAAGCCGGCTCGAACAGCTTGTACTCGATCAACATCCGCCCGCCGGCCGGCAAGTGCGCGTAGGTCTGCTGCAAGCCCTGCTCGAAGCGGCGCTTGCGCCCGCGCAGGCTATCTTGCCCGGCGTAGTTCGTCCCGTCGGCGAACCACAGGCTGAGATCGCGGCTGCCGGTCTTGGTCATGATCTCGCAGCACTCCAGGATGTG
>DAOUAQ010000115.1:0-15250 GCA_034433375.1 Anaerolineae bacterium
CTCCGTGTCTCTGTGGTGAATTTTCCTTTTTGCAGTAGGGTCACGGATAAAACGGATTTTTACCACGAATGTCTGCATTCGCCGAATTTGCGCGAATCTACACTAATTTTTGATTTTGATTCGTGAAAATACGTGCAGATTCGAGGTTAGCTCCTTTCAAACCGATTACCAATTACCAATTACCGATTACCGATTACCGATTACCAATCCCCAACCGAGGAGATGGTGATGAACGTTCTGGTGATTCAATCGAGTCCGAATGATGACGGGTTGACGGCGGCGTGCGCGGCAGCGGCGGCTGAGGGTGTGCGTGAGGCCGGTGGAATGGCGGACGAAATTCGCCTCAACGATTTGGACGTCGGCATGTGCCAGGCGTGCAACCGGGGGTGGGGGACGTGCCAGCCTGAGCACGAATGTCAGGTATTGGACGATTTCCAGGCGCTGCACGCGCGTTTGTGTCACGCCGACGCGCTCATTCTGATCACGCCTGTCTACTGGGGTGAGATGAGCGAATCGGCGAAGGCGCTCACCGACCGGTTGCGCCGCTGTGAGGCCACGCGCGGGGAGGAAAGCTGTTTCGCGGGCAAACCGGTGCTCGCCGTTGCGGCGGCGGGGGGCAGCGGCAACGGCACGATCACGTGCCTGCTCAGTATGGAGCGCTGGATCCAGCACGTCCGTGCGCGCGTGTGGGATTTGTTGCCGGTCAATCGCTGGAGTCGCGCGTACAAGCTCACGACGATCCGTGAGGCCGCGCAGGCGATGACGGCGTCATTGACGACGCGCTAGATCGCCCGTAGAAAATCCTGCACGAGTGCGAGCGCGTCGTCGCTGGCTGCGGGATCAAGCCAGTGGATGTTTAGGGCTTGCGGGTGAAACCAGGCGTACTGGCGGCGGATGAAGGCGTGCGTGTCGAGCTTGATGCGCTCGATAACCTCCGCTAACGTCGCTTCGCCCGCAAAGTAGGGACGGAATTGTCCATACCCCAGACCCGACATCGCAGGGAGACGCCAATCGTAGCCACGTTGCATCAGTCCCTCGACTTCCGCCAACAGTCCTGCCGCCATCATTGCCTCCACGCGGGCATCGGCGCGGACATAGAGAGCCGCGCGCTCCATCGTCAAACCGAGCTGGAGCGTGCGGTACGGCGGCGGAATACGCTGTCGCTGCTGTGAGAAGGGTTGTCCTGTTTTGATGCAAACTTCCAGGGCGCGGATGATGCGCCGCAAGTTGCGCGGATCTATAAATGCGCTAACTTCCGGATCGAGGGCGATCAGGCGCGCCCACAGCCCGGCGGGGTCTTCGGCGGCCTGCGCCTCCAACGCTGCCCGCAAGACCGGATCAGGCGCCACTTCCGGCGTCTGCCAGCCTTCCAGGAGCGCGCGCACATACTGTCCAGTGCCGCCCACCAACAAGGGAACACGTCCCCGGCGCGCAATATCCGCAAACGCCGCGTGCGCCAGTCGCAAAAACTGCCCCAGCCCCACGGTCTCATCCGGCTCGGCGATGTCAACGAGATGATGCGCCACCCGCGCGCGCTCTGCTACCGTTGGCTTCGCCGTGCCGATGTCCATGCAGCGGTAGAACTGCCGCGAATCGGCAGAGACGACCTCAGCCGCGAACGTCTCGCCGAGCGTCAAGGCCAGCGCCGTCTTTCCCACCGCCGTCGGCCCCACAATGGCGATGACAGGGATCACCGTATCTTCTTGCATACGCGGGATTGTACTGCATTTCCCGCGTTTGACACACTTACCCTTTTGGGCGTACAATAACCCTCGTAGCACGCACCATCAACTTCTCAACCTTCAACCTTCAACCTTGAACCTTGAACCATATTTTAAGGAGGCTCTCAATGACATATACGATGTATTCCCAACTTTACGATGGCTGGAAGCGCGTGCTGTTAGGCCAAAGCAGCACGACGATCGGGCAGTACGGCTGTCTGTTGTGTTCCGTTGCTTCGGGTTTAGCGGACGTCGGCGTGACGATTGACGGCCTGCCGCCGGATCCAGCGCGCCTGAATCGCTGGCTGATGCGCAATGGCGGCTTTATGGCCCCGCCGGACGCGCCGCAAGAGCAAAATCTCTTCGTCTTTGGCGCGACGAGCGCGTTAGGAGCGCGTCTGGTGGAGTATGTGGACTGTAGCAACATCCCCGCGCCGGTGCATAAGATACGGGATGCATTGGCGCAGCCCAAAACTTTTGTTGTCCTGCAAGTTGATTTTAATCCGGGAGATGGGCAGGTGCAACAGCACTGGGTACGCGCCGTCGAATGGTTTGAGGCTGACATCAAAATTATGGACCCGTGGCTGGTGGAGCCAGGTTACGACCTTTACCTGATGACGCGCTACGCCATGCCCACCTGGGACGGTCCGGCGCGAGCCATCTATCGCATCGCCATCTACCGCTACGACCTTGCCGGCGTGCCCTTCGCTCCCGGCGTCGAAGTGCCGATTGTTCAGGAGAGCCTGTGCGGCTACCCTTACTAAAACGTGAAACGTGAAACGTAAAACGTAAAACGAAAGGGTCTCTTTATGTTTTACGCTTTATGCTCTATAAAAGTACGTGATCTTCAACTATGATGGGAGGTTCATGATGAAAGTTCACTGGAGGATGTTCAGTAGTGTGATCGTGTGTGTGATGCTGGTGACCGGCCTGCTGTCGCCGTTGCGCGCCGACCGGGCGGCGATCTCGGCGACGGTCGCGCCGGAGGCGGCGCTGCCGGAGAGCGAGCCAACAGCGGGTCCGCCGCTGCGCCTGGCTGCCGGGACGTTCGATCCACGCCGTGAGGCCGGGCCAGGCAGTGCGGCTGCGGCCTTGCAGCTCGCGGCTTATCCCGACGACGGTACAGGCTACTATCTGGTGCAGTTCCAGGGGCCGATTGCTGCGTCGGATATGGCCGCACTGAAGGCCGCCGGCGTAGATGTGTTCGACTACATCCCCGACTTCGCCTTCATCGTCAAGATGGACAACACCAGGCGCGCTGCCGTTGAACGGATGGCGCAGATACGGTGGGTGGGCCTCTACCAACCGGCGTACCGGCTGGCCCCGGATCTGTTGTCCCGCGTTGTCGCCATTGAGAGCGAGGGGGCGACGGTGGATGCCGAGCCGCTCACACTCGTCGTCAGCGTCTTCCGTGGCGAGGCGGTCGCGCTGGTGACCGCCGCCATACAGAGCTTGCGCGGCGTTATCCTCGACCAAAGCCAGACAAAATGGCAGAGCAAGTTCAAGGTGACGCTCCCCGCCAGCGCGCTGGCACAACTGGCGGCTATACCCGGCGTGCGCTGGATTGAGCTGGCCCCGCAGTGGCAGTTGCACAACGACAAAGCGGATAACATTATAGGCGTCCGTGAGGTCTGGGACACGCAGGGACTTTACGGCGCCGGACAGACCGTCGCCGTGTGCGATACCGGTCTCGATAAAGGTTCACCGCTACCGGCTAACCTGCACAATGACTTCGAGAACGGCAGCGGCGTCTCGCGCGTGATAGGGCTGTACGATCTGGTCGGCGGCGGCGACGGCGCGAGCGACGTCAACAGCGGACACGGCACCCATGTCGCCGGTTCCGTGCTCGGCAACGGAGCTCTTTCCGGCGCGACACCCTCGACGCACACCTATCCGGAGACCGCGCGCGTGGGTATGGCGCCAGAAGCCAGCCTGGTCTTTCAGGCTGTGGAAGACAATGATACGCAAGAGTTGAGTGGCATCCCGTTTGATCTGAACGATCTCTTCCCTCAGGCGTACACAGCCGGGGCCAGATTGCATACCAACAGTTGGGGGGCGGATGTGGACGGCGAGTATACCACCGACTCCGAGGCGGTGGATCAGTATATGTGGGATCATAAGGATTTCACGATCTTCTTCTCGGCCGGCAATGCCGGCACAGATGCTAACTCCAACGGCGTCGTTGATCTCGATTCCCTGGGCAGCCCTGCATCGGCGAAAAACTGCGTCACTGTCGGCGCTTCAGAGAACAATCGCCCTGCGCTAACGTACACATGGGGCAGCGGGTGGCCTTCCGACTTTCCGACTAACCCGGTGCGCGACGATAGGATGGCCGACAATATCGCCGGTCTGGCGGCGTTCAGCAGTCGCGGCCCGGTGAATGATTACCGTTACAAGCCGGATGTCGTTGCGCCGGGATCGTTTATCGCTTCTGTGAGGTCGTCAGTGGCCAGTGGGACGGGGTGGGGCGCCATTGATACGAATTACATGTATATGGGCGGCACCAGCATGTCCACACCCTTGGTCGCGGGCGCGGCGGCGCTTGTGCGCCAGTTTTACACCGATCGCAAGAGCCACATGCCATCGGCGGCGCTGATTAAGGCCACGCTGATCAACGGAGCGACAGACATCTACCCCGGCCAGTACGGCACCGGCGTCACCCAGGAAATCCCCGCCACCCGTCCCACAAACGTCGCCGGATGGGGGCGCGTCAACATCCAGAACAGCATCTTCCCCACTGCGCCGCGCGCGATGGTCTACGTAGATCAGACGACCGGCCTGGCGACCGCCGCTTCTGACGTCTACAACTATCAGATTACCAGTTCCGCCGAGCCTTTCCGGGTGACGGTGGTGTGGACGGATTATCCGGGCGCGCCGATGGCCGATGGCGCGCTGGTCAACGACCTGGATCTGACCATCACCGGCCCCACTGGGACAGTCTACTATCCGAACAAGGCGCTCAACAGTAACGGCTCTGCCTCGGCGACGCACGACCGCGTCAACAATGTGCAGGGCATTGACATCGCCAGCCCCGCGACCGGGCTGTACACTGTCACGGTAAACGGCTTCAACGTCCCCCACGGGCCGCAGCCTTACGCCCTGGTCGCTTCTGGCATCTTCACTATGATCAACACCGCCCCCACACTTGCCGGACTGCCCGATTTGACACTTGGCTTGGGCGAGAGTAGGGACAATGCCATCAACTTGTGGCAGTATACTTACGATGCTCAGGATGCCGACGCCGACCTGGTCTTCAGCATTACAAATGTGCTGCCCGCCAATGCGGGGGTGACAATTGACAGCTACCGGTACATCGACATAAGCCCCACGTTGGGCTTTTCGGGTACTGTGCCGGTCGAGATTCAAGTGATGGATACCGGTGGGCTGACGGATACTGATGAGTTCATCATCACCTTCCGCGACGTTCAGAATGTCTATGTCTATCTGCCCATTGTGCTGCGACGGTATCCCCCGATTCCCTATACCCCGACGTTGAACGCCATCAACAACAGTGATGGCGATGGCAACTACCTGGTGAGTTGGACGGCGGCGGATTTGGCCTCAACGTATGAATTGCAGGAAGCGACGAATTCGGCTTTTACGGGCGCGACGGTTGTGGATAGCGGCACTGCGACTTCCTGGAGTGCATCCGGTAAAGCTGGTGGAACGTACTACTATCGCGTCAGAGGGTATAACACATACGGCTATGGTGCATGGAGCAATGTCCAATCTGTGCGGGTCGCTCCCCCCACTCAACTCTATGCCACTGCCGATGCCTGTATCTTGCAAGGACGTTCAGGCGCCAACTTCGGTTCAACTACCGATATGTGGGCGGGCTACGATGATTCGCTAAGTCCAGATGGGCAAATTGCGCGTAGCCTGATCAAATTCAACACTTCTGCGATTCCCGCCGGTACTTCTATTAGTAACGCGGTCCTTCGGGTGCGGTACGTTGGTTACTATGACTACGCCAATCGCTCGCGTACTGTCACGAGCTATCGTATCGGCTCGAACTGGTCGGAAGGCAGTGTTACCTGGAATACCGCGCCCTCGATCGGCGAGGCTTATGGTGCGGTCTCGCTTGTTGCGGCATACGGTTCGTTTGGCTGGTACTCGATTGACGTGACCAATCTGGTGCGGGGTTGGGTCAACGGGACGCTACCCAACTACGGTGTCATGCTACGTGGGCCGGAACAGTCCGGTCTCGACTCATCCTGGCGCAGTTTTGCGACGCGGGAATCTGGCTCGACTTCCTACTTGCAAATCACGTATACGAGTATGGCGGCGACTGAGGCCGAGCCTGACGCTGTGGTTCCGCGCATAGGCTATATTCCTCTGGATGGAACTCAATTGCTCAAAAGGATGGGAAGCGAGTCGCAACCAGGTACACTGTGCGATTGGTTGGGCTGTGTAATGCCGTAACCCCGGCAGATGTTTATGTAGAGGGCTTGTGCCGGTACTGCGCGCCTGCACAAGCCCTTTTCACAACACTTCCCACGGCTCGCTCTCCGGATCAAGATATACCGTGATTCGTTCAAGCCGTCCTGCGCCATCCATCGCCACCGCGACAAAACTCAGGTGCCAGGCGACATCCTCTGCCTCACCCGCGCCCTGCTCGCTGAGATAGCGCCGGGCGACGGCCTCCATCCGCGCGAGCTTGCGCGGCGTTAGCGATTCCTCCGGGCTGCCGTAGCTTGTCCCCCGCCGGGTGCGCACTTCGACAAAATACCACTCGCCGGCGCGCTGCGCGATCAGATCCGCTTCCCCCTCGCGGCAATGCCAGTTCTGCGCCACAATGGTGAAGCCGTGCTGTTGCAGCGCCTCCGCCGCGAGCGCCTCGCCGCGCCGTCCCAGTCCAACCTTGCCCTTTGCCATAGCCCTATCCTAACGAAAAGAGCCTCCCTGTCAAATTGCTTTTCCCACAGGGCGTGGTATGATCGAGGGTGTTCTGTTTAATCCACAAAATTCTAAAACATAAAGCGTAAAACGTAAGAAATCTACGTCTTGCGTTTTTCGTTTACGAAGCCAGGTTTGATGATGAGACGTTTAACGCAAGTGCTTGAGTGGCTGATTTTAGCCGCATTGATTGCTCTGGTGGTGATTGGTGTTCAGGCGTGGGGACATAATCATGCACCCCAAGTGACGGTGGTGGTGACTCCCACCGTCCATAACACGGCAACAGTGCCGTCGCCGACGGCAATCTCTACAGCAACGCCGCCGGCGGATACGGCGATGGTGCATCCAGCTACCTGGACGCCAACCACACGACCTTCACAGACGCCCTTGCCGACAGAGACGCCGACCATCACCCCTACACCCGCCCCGATTGATCTGCCGGTCGCCGCGACGCCGGTGTTGACCACGTCAACGATGGTCACATCGCCGCTGGAGCAGCCCACGCCGATGCCGCTGATCGAACAGCCGGAAGGCACGATCAACATTCTCCTGCTCGGCAGCGATAGCACCGGCGGCCAAATCGCCCGCACCGACGTTTTGATGATTGTCTCGATCTTCCCCGATGTTCCATCGGTCAGTATGATCTCGATCCCCCGCGATTTCTACGCCTGGATTCCCACGTGGGGGCTGGACAAAATCAACACCGCCTATCTGCGGGCGAAGACGACTGGCTATCCCGGCGGCGGCCCGGCGCTGATCAAAGCCACGATTGAATACAACCTCGGCATCCCCATTCACTATTACGCAATGGTCAACTTCGACAGCTATCGCACCATTGTGGATGCGGTGGGGGGCGTGGATATTGTCGTCGAGTGTGGTTTCCACGACACCTACCCCGACCCAGAGTCCGAGACCGGCCAAACCGACATTGATATGGAACCTGGGGTGCAGCATTTGAGCGGGAAATATGCGCTGTGGTATGTGCGTTCCCGCTGGAACACCTCCGACTTCGACCGCCATCGCCGCCAGCAGCAGGTGCTCCGCGCGATCTTGACACAGGCGTTGAACCAGAATATGCTCACCCGCGTCCCCGATCTGTGGAACGTTTATAAAGAGTCGGTGGTGACAGATATGGGCCTGCCGGAGATGCTTTACCTCGCGCCGGTGGCGATGAAATTGGATATGCGCGACATCAAGAGCCGTTTTATTCGCGGCGAAACTTTGTTGCAGTCTATGTCGGTGGCGTTACGGGGCGCCGTGTTGGCCCCACACCGCGACGCGCTCTACGACTTCATGCAGGAAGCGGCGCAGCCCCCCGTGACCAGCCGCGCGGCGCAACGCGCCTATCGCGTGGAAGTGTGGAACGGTTCCGGCAACAGCGGGTGGGGCGATGTGGCAGCCTATCGCTTGCGCCTCGAAGGCTTCGAAGTGCCGGCGATTCAGCAAACCGAGGGTGTCGCCCGCACCGTCATCACGGACTACACGACGACCAGCAAAGGGTCGCCGATTGCCAGGTTGCTGACCCTCTACCGTCGCAAGCAAAGCGACGTAACGGCTGAACCTACCGCGGGCAGCCCGGTGGATTTCCGCGTGACACTGGGATGGGACTATAATCCGTGCGCCGGGACGGGCAGCATCGGGTGGTATCCAACCCCAACCCCAACCCCCACACCGGCCCCTGCGCCATAACGAAAAACCCGACAGGTTTTCTGCAACCTGTCGGGTTTATTGTGTCCGATTTACGGCGTGCTGATCACGCCCCCGCACGCCTCGAAGTTCTCCAAGTGTTCGGCCTCTGTCCGCGCGAAGAAGTGGCTGCCGTCGTTCTTGGCGCAATCCACCATAAAGAAATAATACTCCGTCTCGGCAGGGTTGGCCGTTGCCTGGACGGAGCGCAAACCAGGGCTGGCGATGGGCGCGGGCGGCAGTCCCTGGTTGCGATAAGTGTTGTACGGTGACTCGACTTCCAGATCGCCGAAGAACAGTTGTCGCTTCCACCAGCTTTCCTCGTCGGGACGGTAGCCGAGCGCGTACTGCACGGTGGGACACGAGGAGAGCGGCCAGCCGTCGCGCAGGCGATTGTAGAAGACGCCAGCGATGAGCGGGCGCTCGTCGTCAATGACGGCCTCGCGCTCCACGATGGACGCCAGCACGATGCCCTCGTAGAAGCTCAGGCCGTGATCCGTGAACTGCTGCTGAATTTCCGGCGTGACCTGGCGCGCGAAGTTCGCCAGCATCCGGTCAATCAAGTCGTAAGCTGTCGCGTCCAGTGGCAGGCGGTATGTATCCGGGAAAAGCAGCCCTTCCAGCGTCCCTGTGAGCGGCACGTGCGCGAGAAAGCCGTAGGTCTGCGGCAGATCCGAGCCTTGCCAGCCCGTCTGCGCCATCTGCAAGAACAGATCCGCCGGAATAGTCGTCTGTCTGGCGACAAATTCGGCGACCTCTTCCAGGCGCTTCCCTTCGGGGATGGTCACTTGCTGCTCTTGCGCCTCGGCCTTTTGCAGCGCCCGCGCGATCTCCGGGATGGTCATCGTCTTGTTCAGAGTATATGTCCCGGCCTGGATGCCGGCGTCCAGCCCTTTGTATTGCACGTAGCGGCGGAATAGCTCGTTGTCGGTGATCAACCCCTGCGCCTTGAGATCGCCGGCCACTTGCGCCACGCTCTCACCAGGTTCGACGATGAAACGAACCGGCGTATTGTCAGTCCCCGCCGGCTGCGCCAGCTCTTCGGATTTGCTATCAATGTAAAAACTCAGATAGAGCGATTCCACCGAACAGCCTAGCAACACAAAAGTTGCCGCAAGTATCCCACATATTATTAACCAACGTCTCATACGTAACTCCCTTGAAAATAGTCCAAAGTCTGAAGTCCAAAGTCGAAAGTCAAGCAAAACCTGGCATTCTTGGAAGCGTAGCGGCTTTGGCGGTGAGAATTTTCATTCGGTTGTGTCTCTTGAATCCGTTGACACAGTGCGTCGCGCGTCAAGATAGCTTTGCAGGATCACCGCTGCTGCGACGGCGTCCAGGGCACCCTTAACGGGGGATTTGCCCTGACCGCGTATAACGTCTGCAGCTTCTTCACTCGTGAGGCGCTCATCCCAGAGGTGGATGGGGACAGCGAGGCTTTCAGCCAGCGCCGCGCTGTAATCTCTGACCCACGCGGCCTGCCGGCCTTCAGTGCCGTCCATATTGAGCGGCAGTCCCATCACGACGGCGCCGACCTGGTGTACGTGGATCAACGCGCTGATGTGCGAGAAGTCTACCGCGCGCGAGGTGCGCTGGAAGATTTCGAGCGGGCGCGCCAGCATCCCTGTCGTGTCACTGATGGCGACGCCGATGCGGCGTTCTCCCAAATCCAGGGCCAGATAGCGCATCCGCTTACCCTTGCCAGTCCGCCGGGACGATTTCGATCACCGTGCGGATGGGCAGGAAGGGCATGTAGGGGAACCAATCAGGCTTCACGGTGATCACAGGAGGTTGGGCTAATGGCAGCGATTCCATCAACAGCGCCGATGCCTCTGCCTTGGGTTTGCCCAGGATCAGACGCAAGGCTGCTTCGGTGTTGATGTCTGCGCTGGCCGAGCCATACGTCGTGACGTAGAAGGTGAACAGGCCCGGCCCGACGTCTTCTTCAGCGGCCTCGCCGTACACGAATCGGGCATCCCGCAACACGTAGCCCTCCGGCAGTTGACCCGCCAGTTGCCGGTAGGCGACGGCCTGCACATTCGCCACGTTGATAGCCTGTCCAGTAATCAGCAGCCGTAAGGCCAGTCCCAAAACCGGGGTCTGTTCGCCGGTCATGTGCGTATACGCTTGCTTGGGCGTGGCCTGGATCATCAGAGCCTGGTTGGGCAGAAACTCCCCAGGTTCGAGATAGGCCGGGTCTTGCAAGCCGTTGTAGGCTTCGGCCATCACCTTTTGCGCCGCCAGGTTCCAGGCGCGCTCGCGGTCGGCGTCGGCGACGGTGGCGACGGCGGTGCTCTTCGCGCCGACAGTCGCATCGGGATTGGTCACGCGCGCGGCAAAGCCGACCACTCCTTCGATCAGGTTGATCTGGTAGGGATCAACATTGCCGCCTGGACCTTCATCCAACGCTTCAATGGACGCCATCACTTGCCCGAAAGCCGGGATGACCACCTCCTGCGTGGTGGCAAAGCGCACCGGATAAGACCCGGCGGTCGTGCGGACGATGGTACCTTCCGGCACGCGGTAATCCTGGCCGAGCAGGTTGGTGAAGAGCACCTGCCCTCTGGCGCGTCCGGAGAGCGAGAACCCTCGCCCGCTGGTGCCTACTTCCACGTACCCCTCGAATTCGTCGCCGATGCGCCGCGCGGGGATGATACCGCGCTGCACATCCACCTCGGTCAACGTCGGATCCACGGAGACGGCGACGACGCGCGAATATGTCATGGCCTGCGGCACAAGGACGATGTGCGCCGATGGCCCCGATAAAAACGCGGCAACCATCAGCGTCACCAACACCACACCCATCACGCCTAATTCCAGGGCGATCAGCCACACCGGTTGGCGGCGCAGCCGTGGAAGTTTAGGGCGCTGCGGTTCTTCGGCCCACCAGGGGCGGTGGGGACGCGCCGGTTTCTTCGGAACGCGCAGCGGCGGGAAAGCGCCCTTGCGGGTGAGGTGTTCCTGAGCGGCTTCTTCGCTGTTGAAGAGCGGGAATCCCGCTGTGCGCGCCAGAGGTCGCCGGGCAGGATCGTCAACGACCCAGGCGATTTCCAGCTCGCGCTCGTGCGCCGCGCGGCATAAAACTTCGTAATCCAGGGGGTGCAGCCACCCCTTTTCGATGTCCCACGGCAGGATCAGTAGGACGCGCGGCTCTGTTGTGTGATGCAACGCCGCGCGGATTGTATTGCGGTCATCTGCCGGTGTAATGCGTATGATGTTCACAGATCGTTCATAGCCTCCAACCGGCAATTACTTCGTCAACATCGCGCGCACCAGCGCCGGTACTTTGTCCAGCGCCTCCGACAGCCTGGACGCATCGCGCCCGCCGGCCTGCGCCATATCGGGCCGCCCGCCGCCGCCGCCGCCCACCACGCGCGCCAAATCACGGACAAGGTTGCCGGCGTGAAGGCCACGCTCCTGGATGAGCGTCTTCGTCGTCGCCGCGATGAGCAGCGGTTTGTCATCCATCACCGCGCCAAGCACAATCACGCCGCCCTGCATCTTGTCGCGGAACCAGTCTGCCATCTCGCGCAGTGTGTCGGCGTCGGGCACGTCCACTCTGGCCGCGAGCACAGGGACGCCTTCGATGTCCACAACGTTGTCCAGCAGCGTCTGGAAGTCGGCGCGGGCCAGCTTGCGCGTGAGCGCCTCGATCTCCTTGTGGGCGTCGCGCAGTTCGCTCTGCAGGCGTTCGATGCGCTGCGGCAGCTCATCCGCTGCGCCGCCGAGCAAGGCCGCGGCCTGCTCCTGGCGCGCGCGCGTGGCCTGCATTGCCTTGAGCGCGCCGCGCCCGGTGACAGCCTCGACGCGCCGCAGTCCTGCCCCGATGCCGCTCTCCGCCGTGATGAGGAACGGCCCGATGTCGCCGGTGCGGGTGACGTGTGTGCCGCCGCATAGCTCCTGGCTGAACGGCGCGTCGGCGTCGCCCACGCGCAGCACGCGCACCACGTCGCCGTACTTCTCGCCGAACAGCGCGGTGACGCCCTGGTTGAGCGCGTCGCGGTACGCCTCTTGCCGGGCGTTGACCGCGTAATTCGCCAGCACCGCCTCGATGACGCGGCGCTCGATCTCCGCGCGCTGCTCGGCGGTCAGCGCTTTCTCGTGATTGTAGTCGAAGCGCAGCCGCTCCGGGCTAACCAGCGACCCGGCTTGCGCGACGTGGCTGCCCAACACGTCGCGTAGCGCGCGGTGCAGCAGGTGCGTGGCGGTGTGGTTGCGCGCAATGTCACGGCGGCGGTCGGCATCCACTTGAACCGTCACCGGATCGCCCACCCGTGGATGCCCGGCAACGACGCGCCCGATGTGGACGACCATCCCCTCGATGGGGCGGCGCACGTCTGCGACGGTCACTTCCCAATCTGGGCCGAGGATGCGTCCAGTATCGTACACCTGACCGCCGGATTCGACGTAGAAGCACGTCTTGCTCAATACGAGTTCCACAGCTTCGCCGGGCAAGGCTTCGGTGTCCAGGCCGTCCCCGCGCACGATGCCGGCCACACACGCTTTCACTTCCAGCGCGCTGTACGGGTCAAAGCCGAGCGCGCGGCCACATTCTTGCTCCGCGATCCAGTCGTGGAGGATGGGATAGAGCAGGTCGTGCTGGTCGGTCTCCATCTGGAAATCGCCGGCCGCCCGTCCCCGCGCGCGTTGTTCCTCGCGGGCCACACGATAGCCGGCTTCGTCCACGGTCATACCGTGTTCGGTAACGATGTCGCGGGTCACTTCAAACGGCAATCCCAACGTATCGTGCAGGAAGAAGGCCGCGTTGCCGGGGATGACGTTCTCGCCGCGCGCCTTCACGTCGGCGATGACCGTTTCCAGCCGGGCCAATCCCTGGTCGAGGGTGCGCAAGAAACGCTCTTCCTCGCTGGTGATGGTGGCCTTGATGAAAGCCGTGCGCGCGGGCAGTTCGGGGAAGACGTGACCCATCTTGTGGATCACCACGTCGGCCAATTCGGCCATAAAAGGCCGGGTGAAGCCGAGTTTGCGCCCGTAACGGATCGCGCGGCGCAACACCATCCGCAGCACGTAGCCCTGTCCCTCGTTGGACGGGAGCACGCCGTCGCCCACCAGGAACGCGCCAGCGCGGACGTGGTCGGCGATGACGCGGTAAGCGATGAGATTGGCCTCGCGCTCGGCGGCGGTGTGCCCGGCCAGCGCCTGCGTCTTCTCGATGATGGGCCAGAACAAGTCGGTGTGGTAGTTGGAGGGCGCGCCTTGCAGCAGCGCGACGACGCGCTCGAAGCCCATGCCGGTGTCCACGTGTTTGGCCGGCAGCGGTTCCAGTTGTCCGCCGCCCAGGCTGTTGTACTGGATAAAAACCAGGTTCCAGATTTCGGTGAAGCGCGGGCAGTCGCCGTTGACGCGGCAGACGTGTCCCGGCACATCCTGTTTGTCGCAGGCGGCGGGACCGCGGTCATAGTTGATCTCGCTGTTGGGGCCGCAGGGTCCGGTGTCGGCCATCATCCAGAAGTTATCCTTGCGGCCAAACGGGAGAATGTGGTCGGGGTTGATGTCGGTCTCGGTGCGCCAGTACTCGGCGGCCTCGTCGTCGCGCGGCAGATTGCCCTGGTCATCCTCGAAGATGGTGGCCCAGAGCCGGTTTTTGTCCAGCCCGTAAACGCGGGTCAGCAAGTCCCAGGCCCAGGCGATGGCCTCTTTTTTGTAATAATCGCCAAACGACCAGTTGCCGAGCATCTCGAAGAGGGTGTGGTGGGTGCCGTCGTGGCCGACGTCTTCCAGGTCGTTGTGCTTGCCGGAGACGCGCATACATTTCTGCGTATCCACGGCGCGGGTATAAGGGCGTGTGCCCGTCCCCAGGAAAACGTCCTTGAACTGGTTCATCCCAGCGTTGGTAAACAGCAGCGTCGGATCATCCAGCGGCACAAGGCTGGCGCTCGGCACAATCGTGTGCCCGCGCTCGGCAAAGAAATCCAAGAAAGCCTGGCGAATTTCGGCGCTGGTCGGTTTGTCGGTCATATCGCACACTCCCGCAATAGTCTGGTCGTCGGATAGTCGTTAGTCGGATCGTCGTTGACGCAATCGGTTTGACTTATCGATTGCAAATTGTAAATGGAAAGGGATGGATGTCAACCTCTTCTCGATAGCCGCAAAGTATGGTATGATAAAAGCAATCTTGATCGAGGTGAAGTGCAGTATGGTCAGGCGAACAGCCAACGCACGAGGAACGGAATGGAAATAGAGTTACGATTTGTATCTAATGCCTTCAAACATGGCGTAACAGAAGAAGAAATCTGGGACGTTTTCCTCAATCAAGAGATCAAGTGTGTCATTGTGCGTTACAAGGAAGGCTATCCAGAGACGATTTACAACGCTTATGGTGTTACAGAAGATGGACGCTACCTGGAAATCGGTTATGTTAAAGAGACCGCTACTCAGTATCGTGTTATTCACGCTATGGATATGCGCGAGTCAGTTCGACGACGATTCAAGAAAATGCGGGGGTTATAAAGTATGGAAAAGCTAAAACAACTTCCTAAATTTGCCGGTGATGAAGATATTGCCGTCTTCATGGAGGCTCATGACGGTTTTGAGTTGGTAGACGATGGTCTGGCAGAAATTGTAGAGACGCCGGAGTTCCAGCGCAGGAGCCATATAAAACTCGCTTCCGAAACCCTTACGTTACTGGATGATTTAGTTCAAGCCGGCATCTGTATGGATAGAGAGAGCGCGATCAATCGAGCCGTGCATAGCTACGCCATTGCCGTTCTTCCTCAGGCCTATCGTCTTGTACGCAAAAGTCGAGTACACCTGTAATCCTCTAAAACGTGGTACAATCACGACGGCAGAATGAATTCTGACTTTACCCTATAGATCTTGAGTTTAGAGATCGAAAAATAGCAGAGGTACCTTAACAAAAAAGAAACTGCTGGTAAAGTAGCTGGTATGCAAGAAAAACAGCTAATCCAACAGTTTCGAGATACAGT
>DAOUAQ010000116.1:0-107108 GCA_034433375.1 Anaerolineae bacterium
TTGCCGACCTCCTTTCGTGCTATAATGAAGCAGCAACAAACATAGAGGTGGATATGGGTGCAAAAATTTTGTATATTGAAGACAATCCTGGGAACCGCATGTTAGTGCGGCGCATCCTCTTGGTCGAAGATTACGACGTTTTTGAGGCAGAGGATGGGCCTGAGGGTATCGAAATTGCCCTGCGCGAGAAACCTGATCTCATCTTGATGGATATGAACCTCCCTGATCTTGACGGTTACGAGTTGACAAAGCGTATGCGCGCGATCCCAGAATTGACCGGCATTCCGATTATCGCCATGACCGCTAACGTCATGCAGGGTGATCGTGAAAAAACACTTGCGGCGGGGTGCAGCGGCTATATCCCGAAGCCGATTGACGTTGATGAACTCCCGCTGCAAATAGCCCGGTTTCTCAAGGCGAGCGGTTATAAGGGCGATTATTGATCCCCCGCAATTTGGGAAGCAAACGATGAAGTGGAAAACCATTGCTCCAGCCGATGCCGTCATTTTGATTGTTGAGGACAACCTCAACAATTTCATCTTGATGACGCGCTTGTTGGCTTTCCTGGGTATAAAAAAATGCGAATGGAAGGCTTCTGGCTGGAAGGTTCTTGAGTTTGCGGAAACGTTGGGAAAGGTTGACGTCATTCTGATGGACATTGCGCTTCCAGAGGCTGACGGTTATCAATCCCTGGCCTCATTACGCTCGCACCCTCGTTTTCAAGAAGTGCCCATTATCGCTGTGACGGCTGATGTATCCGCGAAAAATATGGCGCGTGCGCGCGAAGCGGGTTTCGATGGCTTTATCGGCAAACCCCTGGATCCCGACCGTTTTCCAGAACAGGTGCGACGGGTTTTGGCAGGTGAGGAGGTATGGGAACGGGAATAGTCACAGGCGATACTGCCACCCGTGGACTGCGCTCAATCCCCACGACCGGGATGCGCGGAGGACTGGGGCGAACCCTGCTGACCGCTTTTCTCATATTGACGATTCTCCCTTTGGCTTTGATCGGAGGATACGCTGCACAGAACAACCGCCGGAATCTTCAGGAAGAAGTGAAGAGTAAGTTGCAGGCGGTCGCTGCGTTAAAAGGGGAAGAATTACAGCGGTGGTTTGGGCACATCCACCAACTTTTATTAGCGCCTATCTTGTGGGAAGCTGATGTCACTGCCGATCAACGCGACTCCTGGTGGGTGGACATCAGTACGCAGGAACCGGATTTGATGGGTGTCGCGCTCATCAACCAGAATCGGCGTGAACTTTGGACACTTGGGACTTGTCGAAGTGCCACACTGGTCGCCAACTTGCCTGTCCTTGCGCCGGATGGAGCTGCATCGGCCCCTGCTGCGGAGCAGAGTTCGAGTTTCCTGCCAGAACAGTTCGCTCTATCGAGTGTAGACGTTAACACGTGGTTGTTGGTCTACGGCACTGCTCAGCGAACCGTCGGCCTGTGTCTGCGGGGGACTGCGTTAGCCCGGATCATCCAGTACGACGTATTGCTCGACAAAGCCTTGATCGGCGAAACGGGGAAAGTCTACCTGGTTTCGCAATCGCGGATCTGGCCGGGAGGCGCAGCGGCCGTGATCGTCAAGGATGAAGGCGAGCGACAGCAACTTTCGGGAAATGGCGTGTATGTCAATCACCTGAACATCCCGGTGATCGGCGCATATTACTACCTGGATGAGTTCGACGTCGGCGTTCTGGTCGAACAAGCGCAGTCCGAGACTTTGGAATCCACCGACCGTATTGCCGCAACGCTGATCGCGCTTGTCCTGACCGTGGCGTTGGCAACGACGATCATCGCGGCAGTCGTGATTCGGCAAATTACCCGTCCGGTCATCCATTTGACGGAGTCCGCCGTGGCGATGGCGGAAGGCGACCTGGCGCAGCATCTTGCGGTGACATCCCGCGACGAAATTGGTATTCTGACCTACGTCTTCAACGAGATGGCCGCAGATCTCAAGTCGCTCTACGAGGACCTGGAAGCCAAAGTGGCAGAGCGCACACAGCGTTTGCAGCAGGCAAACTACCTGATTCAGCGCCGTGCTTTGCACCTTCAAGCCAGCCAGGAAGTGGCTCAGGCCATCACCTCGGTACGCGACCCGGCTTTATTGCTCAACCAGGTCGCGGATTTGATTCGTGAAAGTTTTGTGTATGCGTCGGTGGCGATTTATATTGTTGAACCCGGTGGAGGAGAGATACGATTGCGCGCGCACAGTCCGGTGACTCGCAATGCGACCGTCGTGGATGTCGCCGATCAAGGCGCGTGGCACGAACATGTGTATGCCGGTGATGGCTCCATTATCGAGCGCGCGGCGCGCAAACGCACCGCGCTAGTTGACCATCAGCAGACGGACGAGACGGTGGAGTGGTACCGGCGCACTTTGAGCCGGGTGGCGCTGCCATTGCGGATGGGTGAGCGCGTGTTGGGCGTACTGGCAGTGCTGAGCACCGAACACGAGGGCATCCAGGAAGACGAACTGGAAATCCTGGAACTACTCGCCGGACAAGTGACCATCGCTTTGGAGAACGCCAGGGCTTATGAGCGTGAGCGTCTGGCAGCCCAACGGCTGGAAGAAGCTGAGGTTTTCAAGGGGCGCTTCCTGGCGAATATGTCGCACGAATTGCGCGAACCCTTGAACACAGTCATCGGCTTTTCGCGTTTAATGATCAAAGGCATTGACGGGCCGCTGACGCCTCAACAATTGCAAGATATACAGCGCATTTATGATGACGGGCAACGCCTTTTGTTCTTGATTAACGATATCCTGGCAATCTCACAAATCCAGGCTGGCATGTTGGAGTTGAAACTCCAACCGGTGCAATTACAAGACCTTGTGGATGCCGTGATGCCCACCGCCAGCGCCCTGGTGCGCGGAAAGGATATTGAACTTATTCACGAGATCCCCGCGGATTTACCAGCACTGTATGCCGATCCAACCCGTCTGCGACAGGTTCTCGTTCACCTCTTCAACAACGCAGCAAAATTCACAGAGCGCGGACGGATCACGCTTAAGGCGTGGTATAACGAAGACCAGGTCTATGTGAGCGTGAGCGACACCGGTGTGGGCATCCCCCCGGAGGATCTCGAACGGCTTTTTGTTCGCTTCGAGAAGGGTGCAGACAAAGATGGGCGCTGGCAGGCCGGCATCGGTCTGGGATTGGCGCTCAGCAAGGAGTTCGTCGAAATGCATGGGGGACATATCTGGGTCAACAGTGAGGTTAACAAAGGTAGCACGTTCACCTTCTCTCTGCCTTGCTATGCGGGCGATGAGGATGGGAGGAAATGATGAACAGGGATGACATCTCTGCCCAGGAAACCCCTGACATTCTGGCAAGGATATTGCCGTGGCGGCAGCAGTTATTTGAACGCATACTGCGCGTGGTCACCATTGTGGCCCTGCCGATGGTTGCGGTAGGCTTGTACTACATTTATCTCACCCAAGAATTCTGGTTGATGGCCGTGGTCATCGTCGGATACCTGGCTTTAGTGTTGGCTGCTTTTGTTCCGCGCATCCCTTATCTGGTGCGGGTTTGGGTATTCCTCGTTGTCATTCTTGTCCTGGGGACGGGTGATCTGTTGACTTATGGATGGGGCGAGGATGGGCGGATCTATCTCCTGACCGCTACAATTTTCGCAACGATCTTCCTGGGGGGACGGCAAAGCGCAGTTGTACTGAGCGCCGCCTGCCTCATTTTGACGGCTTTCGTTATCCTGGTTAGATTTGGTCTTATCAGTAGCCTGCAACATCCGGACGGCGTTTATGATCCGACCTTGCTGGTGAGCGGGCTGATTGTCTTTATCGTTTGTGCGGTGGCGCTTTTTACGGCCAGTAACACCTTATTCCCACGTATTTTCGCCAATCTGCAGCGCAGCGCGCACCTGTCTGAGGATTTGGAAGCGCGGCAAGTAGCTCTAGGCGAACGGATGCGCGCGCTACAAGAAGCCAACCTGAGTCTACAACGCCGCGCGATGTATCTGGACGCGACTGCGCAGGTGTCCCAGGCGCTCATGACGGTGTTCGATGCCGACGCGTTGCTGGAGCGAGCCGTGCAATTGATCAGCCGCCATTTCGACGTGGCGTATACGGCGATCTTCCTGCCGGACGAAACCGGGACGTGGCTCGTCTTGCGCGCGGCCTCTTCGAGCGCCGGGCGCAGGCTGGTGATCCAGGGCTATCGCCTTAACCGCAGCGACCAGAGCGTAGTCGTGCGGGTCGCGGAGACACAGCGTCCCCACATCGCGGTGCGCACCAGCGACGTGGCGATGGATGCGGCGCACTTCGCCACCAACCCCGATCTGGCGACGAGTCGTTCAGCGGTCGTGTTACCCTTGATCCTTTCCGGTGAGGTGTTGGGGGTGCTGGATATCCACTCGGCGGAAATGGACTTCGATCAGGATGACGTGCGCACCCTGCAAGGCTTGGCCTGGCAGTTGGCGATTGCGCTGGACAACGCCCGGCGCTTGGGTGCGGAAGTCTCGATCTTGGAGACGGCGAACCCCTTCTATCGCCTGGCGGGGCGCTTGGGGGCGACGCAGACCGAAACGGACGTCTATGCTGCGGTGTTGGAAATCGTTCAGGGATTCAATCCAGGTCAGGCTTACGTCGTGCATACCGCTCACAAAATGGAGTCACTGTATTTCGTGACCGATGTGCGCGGTGAGCAGGTCAACACCCAACCAGTGGGCAGCGATACGGAGAACTTCGGCGCGGCGTTAGAGATTGGCGCCGCCCTGCAATCTCCACTGCTGATCGCCGACGTGACGGCTATTCCTGCTCTTCCACTCCCCGGTTTCCACGATTTCTGTGCGCATGTGCTTGAGCGGTCAGAGAAAGGCAGCATCGCGCTGGTTCCGCTGCGCACGAAAGCTGAATTCTTCGCCCTGTTGATGGTCTCCTACACTGCCGCGCATAACTTCACCCCGTTGGAGACGCAACTCTATCGCATCATTGGCGAGCTGGCCGGGGTGACCCTGGAGAGAATTGCAGTGATTCAAGAGGCGCGGACACAGCTAGGGCGAGAGCGCTGGTTGCGCGAGTTTAGCGAGCGCGTCATTCGCATCCCTGAATTGGAAATGCTGATTGCGCAGGCCGCGCAATCCCTTCAGGATGTCGTCCAGGCGGATGGCGTGATCGCCGCCATCGCTTTGCCGGAGTCTTCCACAGAAAGCCACGGCGATCATAGCTCAACATAGGTTTTTGAATGGGTGGATGAAGCAATGAGTGAACAACGACCGAGCGTTTTGCAAGCAGGCGTATCTTTGGCAGAAGTCCGCAATTGGCAACGCATACTGCTGCGTCAGGTGATGCAGATTGTGTTCTTTGCGGCAATCCCTGCTCTGTTATTCTCGTCGTACTACGTGTGGCAAGATGGCAAAGGTTGGCTCATTCCCTTCTACGTGGTGGGATTTGTGGTCGTCGGCATCATGCAGTTTTGGAAAAAAGCTCCCTATGCGATGCAGACCAGCACACTCTTGATCATTATCTATATGTTCGCGGTACTCTCATTGATCCGTGGGGGGCTGAGCAGCAATGCGCGGGTTTTCTTACTGGCGTTTATCTTCGTCGCCACGATATTTTTGGGAAGGCGAGCTGCGATTGTCAGTGTGACGGTTGCCATCATCACGATGGGAATGGCCGGATGGCTTTTCTCAACGGGCCGGTGGGTCATCCCTGAAGAAATACAGTTGGTGACGACCAACCCGGTCGCGTGGGCTACCTACACGTTTATCTTGTTGATGATCAGCGCGTTTTTCGTCTTGTTGCCCACCTATATGCTGATGCACTTATCAGAGGCGCTGACGCAAAGTCGTGCTATGGCCCGCGAGCTAGAGGCTGACCGTGAGCAAGCGCAACTTGAGGCGCAACGCAAGCACAATCACGCGGAACAGTTGGGGTGGGCGGCCGCCTTGGGGCACGCGCTGACTTCGATGCGCCAGCGGGAGGACATAGTGCAGCGCGTGGTGCGCGAAATCGTGCGGGCCTTTGACATCCACCAGGCCACGTTATACCTGATGGCACGTTCTGGCACTGTCTTGAACACGGCGGCGACCGCCGGCGATCTTGGTGATGAACTGCCGCAGGACGAAGGGGCTGTCCCGATCAATGCCCGCATTGCGCCGGCGCGGGCCGCCCAAATCGGCCGAGAACAGATGGCGCTGCTGCTTCCTGGTGAACTGCCGCGTTTTCCTCAGAGCCGCGTCGAGATCAGTTTGCCG
This sequence comes from Anaerolineae bacterium, assembly GCA_034433375.1. Classification (GTDB taxonomy): domain Bacteria; phylum Chloroflexota; class Anaerolineae; order B4-G1; family SLSP01; genus DSWT01. Next base: position 6,221 of record DAOUAQ010000116.1, read on the forward strand.
TTGAGCGTGCGTGGCGAGGTACTCGGCGTGCTGGACATTCACAGCTTGCATCCGACGTTTTCTGAAGAGGAACTGCAAATCTTTCGCATTGTCGCCAACCACGTGGCGGCCTCCCTGGATGTGCTGCGCTTGCTCGAAGAATCGAAGGCGCGGATGCAAGAGACACAAATGCTGTACACGCAACACGCGCTGGCTTCCTGGAGAACAGTGCTTGAGTCCAGGAATGTCCAATCCTTCGCCATCGGCAAGATTCCAGAGGCGCAGGTCATCCCCCTGGCGCAGGACGCCATGGCGGCGATGCAGCCGCGTTCGGCGTGGTTGGAGGATATTGGCATGTATCTGTTGGTCGTGCCGCTGGTGGCGAACGGTATCGCCGTCGGGTATCTGGCTTTCACCCGCACGGTTGATAAAGGCGATTGGGGTGTGGACAACCGGGATCTCATCAGCATGGCGGCCGAACGTCTGGCGGTGGCGCTCGAGAACGCGCGGATGCTCATTGACGCGCGCCAGCAACTTCTGTTTAACGAACGGCTGGGCCGGCTTGGTGACTTGATCTGGCAAGCGCCGAGTCCAGAAGCCATTATGCAGCAGAGCGTGCGCGAACTGGGACGTTTTCTGGGGGCCAGCGAAGTGCAATTGCATCTGACGCCGCAAGGCGGCGCGCGCCGTGGACGAGGGACTCAACCTCTGAACCCCCGCGCGGAGCAGGGAGAAACCGGGAATGGTTAAGCTGCCAAGCGTCATACATACGGAGGTACGTCGTCCATGAGCTTATCTCCTGGAAGCCAAATACTGCAATTGTTGACCTGGGTGGTGGCGCTGGTCGAGGTGATTTTGTCCCTCTACATCCTGGTCCTTGATGCGCGTCACACGGCCAATCGCCACGTCAGCTTGCTGACCTTCCTCCTCGCTATGAACAATGTGGCGCTGGGATTGCTGATTGGGGCAGACAGCCTTGACCAGGCGCTCTTTCCGATGCAGCTCTTTGCCGCCACCATCTATGCGGTTATCCCGGCAGCGATGGTCACAACGATTGTACTGCTGCGACCTGACTGGCTGCAGAATCGCTGGCGTTGGATCTGGCAGTCAGGCTACCTCGCCCTGGCCTTGCCGATCGCTGCTACGATACTGGATGTCGTGTTCGGGACTCGATTGTGGTACACCGGCTTCACTGGCAGCGCTTACGGGGGCGGCTATGTGTCTCTGCGTGAATATGTGTCCCCTACGCTGTATATGCCGGTGGTCATTTTCTATGGTATTGTGATGGGATTGACGCCCTTTATCCCGGCATACAGTGTATTGCGAAACAAACAATCTCCGCCGACGCAGCGCCAGATAGCGCGATTGCTTGTCGGAACCACACTTGCGGTTCTGGTCGTAGAAGGAGGGCTGCGTTCCCTGATTGCCCCTGTCTTGGTGAACGTTACCGTGACCCTCGTGTACGCCGGCGCCTACATTTATGCTTTCTTTCGGCAGATGATTGCCGAGCGGCGCATCCAACGCGGGCAACTGCGCAACCGCTTGACCGCCCTGTTCCTGTCTATCACCCTCCCCGTTCTGATTGTCGGCGTTTTATTGGTGAGTTTCCAAACACGGACCTTACTCAGGCGCAGCGAGACCAACCGGCTTGGCGCGATCGCCAACCTGATGCTCAACGCCGTCAATTTGAAGGCCGTTCCCTCAGTCCAGGACTTGCAAGAACTGATTCAGCTGGCCGTGGTCGAGATCGGCGACACCGGCATGGCCTACACCATTGACAGCGCCAATCGTATCGTCTTACATTCGGAGTTGGATCTGGCGTTGGTGGGCGAGGACGATCCTCTGCGCGACGCCAGCCGGCAACCGCCGGTGGTGGCGCTGCATCAAGGGCGACTGAATGAGTTGGTGATCTTCAGGGATGACGCCGGCACGCGCTGGTGGGCCTATGCTACTGAGATCAGCCCGTTGCAACAGTACATGATTGTGCAACAACAGGAATCCGTGATTGCCCAGGACATGCAAGGCTTCTTGGGGTTCTCCTGGGGTGTCATCGGGATCGGCAGCGTCGTACTCCTCATCCTGGGATTCCTGACGATCCAACGTTCCTTCGCGCCGATTGCATCGTTGACGGAAACGGCGCGGGCTATTGTGGCCGGCGATCTGACCCGCGTCGCTGTCATCGAGAGTGAGGATGAGATTGGCGCATTGGCGCGGGCCTTCAACGATGTCACAACGCGACTCAATGACTTGATCGGCAGCCTCGAAACGCGCGTCGCTGAACGTACCCAGGAAGTCGAGCGACGCGCCGAATACCTCGCCATCACCGGCGGCGTCAGCCAGGCTGTAGCTTCCATCCTGGATGTAGGCACACTGCTGGATCGCGTGGCGCACCTCATCTCCGAAAGATTCGGCTTCTACCATACCGGCATCTTCCTGCTTGATGAATCCCGCGAATGGGCAGTCCTGTCCGCAGTCTCTTCGGAGGGCGGCGAACGCATGTTGACGCGGGGACACCGGCTGCGGGTGGGGGAGCAAGGCATCGTTGGCTACGTCTCCGGCTCGGGCCGCGCGCGCATCGCCCTCGACGTTGACGAGGATGTGGTGTGGGTGAAAAACCCCGACCTGCCGGAAACCCGGTCAGAGATGGCTTTGCCCTTGATTGTGGGGCAAGCAGTGATCGGCGTGTTGGACGTACAGAGCCAGGAGCCAGAGGCTTTTGGGACCGAGGATATCACCACACTGCGCATTTTAGCCGATCAAATCGCCGTGGCGATTCGCAACGCGCAGTTGTTTGAAGAAAGCCAGCGGGCATTGCTGGAATTGCAGAAGTCGTATGGCGAAGAAGTGCGCGAGGGATGGGCGTGGCGGCCTTCGCCGGTCGTCGGCTATCGCTATACGCCGCTCGAACTTGCTCCGCTCGCGTCTGTCGCCGCCCGGTCACTTGTGGACATATCAACGCCTCATGTAGCCGTTGACAACACGTTGATCGTTCCCCTGCAACTTGCCGGCGGACAGAATTTCGGCGTTTTACGGATGCAACGTGACGCTGCGCAGCCGTGGGGCAGCCAGGATATCCAATTCGTGGAACGCGCCGCTGAGGAAATCGCGCAAGCCCTGGAAGTTGCCCGCCTGCTCGAAGAAAGCCGCCGGCGCGCGACCCGCGAAATGCAGGTGAACGAAATCGCGGGTCTTTTCTCGCGCGCCCTGGACGTTGACGTAATGCTGCAAACCGCTGTGCGTGAACTGGGCCGCCTGTCCGGCGTCGCCGAAGTCGCCGTACACATTGACTTCCCCGAATCGCTCTCCGATGTGGATGCGGCGGGCAGCGCCGCGGCGGCGGCCAATCGTTAAACCATTATTTTTGCGGTTGATCTGTGATTGCGTGGAGATACCATCATGAAGGATGACGAACACATAGTTTCTGCCCGCCGCACACCGCGACCGGCTCTGGGGATCGTGACCCATCAGGTCGTTGGCGCGACTGCGTGGTGGCTCGACGCGGCGGAAGTGGCGCGCGCTCAGGACGTTGATTTGTTCATCTTCAACGCCAGCAACGTCGGTGATCGTAACGACCCTCTGGACGACGACCCTGCTGCGCTTCATCACCTGGTCGGCACAGAACGTCTGGACAGCCTGGTGCTGGTTCAGTGGTGGCCCACCCGCGAGATCTTTGAGGGGTTCTACAACCGGAATTATCGCCCGCTGCCAGTTGTGAACCTGCACCGGCACTACGCAGGCTATCCTGGCGTTTCGGTGGATAACCGCGAGGGTATGGCGACCGCCATTCGACACTTGATTGAGGTGCATGGTTACCGCCGCCTGGCTTACATCGGCGGATTGCCGGACAACCCTTCCGCCATCGAGCGCTATCAAGCTTATGTCGCCGTGCTGGAGGCGCATGGCATCCCGCTGGACCTCAATCTCGTCCTACCCGGCGACTTTTCTCCACCGGCCGGGACTCATGCTGTTCAAGTATTGATGGACGAGCGGGGCCTGCGTCCCGGGGTTGATTTTGAGGCTATTGTGGCTTCTTGCGACAACATGGCGTTAGCCGCGATGGCGGAGCTTCAGCGCCGCGCCATTCGCGTACCTCTGGACGTGGCCGTTGTGGGCTTCGATGACCTCGATGAAAGCCAGCACGCGATGCCGTCGTTGACCACTGTGCGGATGCCCAATGAGGCGATGGGCCGGGTCGCCGCTGAAATGGCGCTGGCAGTCATGCGCGGCGAACCGGTCGCCGACGCCAGGGTTCCCGGAGAATTGGTGGTGCGCCAATCGTGTGGCTGTTTCGTGTCTCCGTTGGCCGACGCTGGCCCTTATGGACCGCCGCCTGCCGCAGCCGGTGGACCGCCATCCGCAGCCGGTGGGCCGCCATCTGCTCCACCGCAGCCGCTTGCGCCCGCGGAGCAACGCGCCACAGCGATTGCCCAATTAACGCGAGCTATCGGCCCAGCAGCGCAATTCCTTCCCACCGACTGGGCCGCACAGTTACTCGATGCTTTTAACGCCGACATCGAACCGCCGCTTGAGCCGTCGAAAGTCTCACAAGGACGCTTGTTGCCCGTCTTGCACGCCATGCTGCGCGAATTCCACCTTCACGGCTACGATATGGTCGCGTTGGGCCGGGCGCTGCTCAGCGCCGTGCGCAACTGTATGCGTCCCACGGTGACCGACATTCCGCGGATGCGCCGCGCCGAAAGTCAATGGCAGCAGGCTATGACCTTCGTTGCCGACGTCGGGCACCAGGCCCGCGCCTCCCAGATTTATCGCCAGAGCGACCAGATTGACCAGGTGCGTATCATTGGTGAACGACTTATCACCACCTTTAACCTGGAACGACTGCTCGACCTCATCGCGCGCGAATTGCCGCGGTTAGACATACCGGCTTGCTACGTCGTTCTGTACGAGGGCCCCGCGCGTGAAGAAGTCCGGCTGGCGCTGGCGTACAACGAACAGGGCCGCAATCCCCAGGGGGTTGAGGGATTGCGTTACCGCGCGCGCAAACTGCTGCCGGATGGACTATTGCCGCTTGACCGTCCAGCGGCGCTGGTGGTCACGGCGCTATATTTCCAGGATGTGGCCCTGGGTTTCGCGCTGTTTGAAGTCGGAGCGATGCAGGGCGAAGTGTACGAAACGTTAGCCCGGCAGATCAGCAGCGCGTTGATGGGATCGCTGTTGGTGCAGCAACAGGAGCAGGCGCAGCAGGATGCAGATGCCGCCCGTCAGCGCGCGCAAGCGGCGTTGAGCGACTTGCTGACCACGCGCTCCATCACCGACCGGGTGCGCCAGGCGGCCGACGCCGAAGCCATCCTGCGCGTGACGTTGGAATCGTTGAGCCAGGCGCTCGGCGCGACGCTGGCGGTGGCGCGCCTGGGAACGCGCGAACAACTGCTGGAAGTCGGCGCTGAGGCGCGCGAGCAAGGCGTGCCGGATTGAACTAGGAGCAACTATGGTTCTTCAGACAAGAACACACGAAATATCTGCAGACATCATGCGTGACACGCGCCGCAACGCGACCACGCGCCCCACTATCGGGTTGTTGATCGGAGAAACTGTCTCGTGGTGGGGACAGTCCTTGTTACAAGGTGTGACGGATGCAGCCGAAACCTTCGATGCCAATCTGTTCTGTTACGTGATTAGCTCGTTGAAGGAGGAAGGTGTCGAAGGAAGAGACGCTATCTATGCATTGCCGGATATGGGTATACTGGATGGCGTTATTGTTTCTGGCAACATCGCCTATACGGTGAAACCCGAAACATTCAGCGCCTATGTTGCTGATCTGCGGGCTACTCTCCCCCTGGTCGGCATCGTGATGGCGCATGAAGGTATCCCCACTGTCCTGGTAGACGGCTACAGCGGCATGTATGCTAACATCAAGCACTTAATCGAAGTACATGGATGTCGCCGCCTGGCTTTTGTTCGCGGTCCGGTGGGCAACATTGATGCCGATGAACGTTATCGCGCCTATACCACGTTGCTGGAAGAATATGGCATCCCGTTTAACCCCGATCTGGTTGAAGTCGGCACTTTCGCTGCTGGCCGGTCGTCAATGGAAGCGTTGTGGCCTCGAATTTTGGCTACGCCGCGCGAAGAGAGCGACACAACTCCCTGGGCCGTCATCTTTGCAAACGACGGTATGGCGATAGAAGCGATTGAGTTGCTACGCGAGTACGGTATGCGCGTCCCCGAAGATGTGATCGTGGTTGGCTTTGACGATTCAGATGCTGCACCGAACCTGGAAGTGCCCTTGACGACCGTGCGGCAGCCGATTCAGGCTATGGGGCGGCAAGCCATGCAGACAGTATTGCAACTTTTGCATGGTGAACATGTGGACGAGAGAGCGATGGTGCCGGCCGAGTTAGTTGTGCGCCGGTCGTGTGGTTGTCTGCCGGAAGCCCTGGTGCAGATCCCGGTAGAGGTGAGGAGCGAAATCGCAGATAAGCCCATGCCGCCTTTCGCGGGTATCCCTACGCCGATATGGGAGGCTTTTCTGGACGGTGTACAGGGATCGTCGGTAGAGAATTTCCTCTACTTTCTCGATCAGGCTTTGCGCGAGGCGCGTTACACAGGGTATAGCCTCGGACACTGGCAGCAGCATCTGACGGAGATGCGGCGTCATACCCTGACCTATCTAGGTGATTCTGACGCGCGCCATCGCGCTGAGGACATGCTTCAGCAAGCGCGTTTGCTGGTAGGCGACGCGGAGCGGCGTCAGGAAGCGTACCGGCGGCAACTCTTCGAACAGCAGGAAACGCTTCTGGCGCAGATTGACAATACATTGAGCGCCACCTTGCACTTGCAGGAATTGGCGGCGGCCTTGAATGGCCTGTTCCCGCGTATTGGGATTGAGTGTTGTTTCGTGTCGTTGTATGACGATGAAAATCCTCTGGCGAAATATGCGCGCCTGCTTTTTGAATATGACGCCCACCGCATCGGCTATACTCCTGAAGTTGAATTGTATCTCGATGGGCCTTTGTTTTTGCCCCATGTACTGGTCCCTAGAAAAATCTTGTTCGAAGAACGCCGGCGCACCGTCATCATCATGCCGCTTGTCTTGCAGGAACACCCACTTGGCTTCGTGGTTATGTGGGGTGGTCAGCGATGGCGACTGTATGCGCGCCTGACGCAGCGTTTGAGCGACGTAATCTTCCGGGCGCTACTCGCCCGCGAGCAAGAGCGCGTGCAACACGAAGCGCAAGAAGCGGAGCGGCGGGCGGAGGAATCGCTGCGCGACGCATTAGTGGCGCAGCGACGGTACGTCCACGGCGCGTGGGAGGAGCGCGCCGAGCCTGTCGCGGGCTATATCTATTCTCCTGACACGCGCGGCGTGACCGACGGCGCCTGGCTGCCGGAGATGACGGAGGCTGTGCAGCGCGGCGAGGTCGTTGTCGCGCAAAACGGCGGCGGTGAGCAGACCCTCGCCGTTCCGGTAACACTGTACGGTGAAGAAGTGATCGGCGTTTTGGGGTTCAAGGCGGAGGAAGGCGTCGCGTGGACCGCGGATCACCTCACCCTGGCCCGCACCATTGCCACGGAAATGGCCTTAGCCCTGGAAACACAGCGGTTGTTATCCGATGTGCAGCGGCGCGCTTCCCGGCTTCTCGCGGCGGCGGAAATCTCGCGGGTGACGACGTCCATCCTCACCCTGGATGAGTTGCTGCCGCAGGCCGTGAACTTGATCCGCGAGCGGTTTGACCTGTATTACGCCGGCATCTTTTTGGTTGATGAGGGCCAGCGCTGGGCCATCCTGCGCGCCGGAACCGGCGAGGCCGGGCGCGTTATGTTGGAGCGGAACCACCGCCTCGAAGTCGGCGGCGCTTCGATGATCGGCGCGTGCGTCGCCCAGGGCGAGGCGCGCATCACGTTTGATACGCAGCGCGAGACCGTTCACCGGCGCAACCCACTGCTGCCTGAAACGCGCTCGGAATTGGCGCTGCCGCTGTTCAGCCGGGGCCGCGTGATCGGCGCAATGACCATTCAGGATACGCGACCGGGCGCTTTCACCCAGGAAGACATCACGACACTGCAAACCATGGCCGATCAACTTGCCAATGCCATCGAAAACGCGCGGTTGCTGCGCCGTATGGAGCAGAATATGCACGAACTGGAGGTGGCGTCTGGTCGTCTGACCCGCGAATCGTGGCAGAACTTCCTGGCGAATTATCGCCACACTTTTGGCTACCGCTATCGCCTGCTCGACGTTGAGCCGGCAGCCGACCTGTCACCCGAAGCGCAGGCAGCCCTCGAGCAGCAAGCGTCCGTTGTGACGACTGTGGCGGCAGAGACCGAGGAAGGCCGCGCGCAAGGCGCGTTGAGCGTCCCCATCCGCGTGCGCAACGAAGTGCTCGGCGTGCTGAACTTGCGCTTTGAGGATGCTGCTGTGTCTCCCGAAGCGATTAGTATGGTGGAACAGATATCCGCCCGTTTGGGTGCAGCTTTGGAGAGCGCCCGTCTGCTTGAGGAATCGCGGCGCGCCGCTGCCCGTGGGCAGGCGACCGCCAGGGTAGCCGGCAGTCTGCGCGAAAGGCTGGAGATTGATGCGGTGTTGAAGAACGCTGCGCGCGAATTACGGGCGGCGTTGGATCTGTCGCGTGTTTCAGTGCGGTTAGTACCTCGTGCTGTGACGGAAGATTCCCAGGAGATAAACGCAGGATGAGGGGACAGCAGCACAGCCACATCTGGCTGATAGCTGACCGCTGACGGCTAATCGCTGAAGGAAATGAAACGATGATACTAAAGTTTGGAAACTGGCCTATCTTCTACAAGATCATGTTTACCATCATGATCATCGTGCTGTTAGCCCTGACCATCACAACTGTCGCCCATGTCACCATATTGCGCGTGCGTATGCGTGACCAGATCGGTGCGCAGTTTGCGTCTATGGCCGATACTTACATGACATCCGTGGTGGACACACTCGCGGAACAAATCATGCTTTTACGGAGCATTGCCCTTGACAGCGCGATTGAGGACGTGCTTACAGCGGCTAATTCGCGGTATAGCGGTGACGCCGTTACCACCGAGCGAATGTTACTCGATACCGACCGCAAGTGGGTTGCTGCGCCCGATGACAGCGCCTTAGTGCAAGCTATCATTGATCCCACGCAGAATATACTGACGGCGCGGATCCTCGCTCACATCGAGACGTTAGCGACCTACGGTGAAACCTTCATCACTGATCGCTATGGCGGGCTGGTCGCCGCGACGCGGCGGACCTCTGACTACCATCAGGCGGATGAGGACTGGTGGCAGGCTGTGCTGGCCGGTGGAAGAGGCGCGTTTTACGTCGGCCAACCGGCTTATGATGAAAGCACTGGGTACGTCGCGGTCAACCTGGCAGTGCCAATCTATGATTCAAAAAATCACGAGGTCATCGGTGTGTTACGTTCTACCCTGAACATGGAGTTCATCTACCAGGGCTTGACGCAACTGGGTGGCACCGCCATGACGCTCGTCAACGAAAGGCGCGTCATTCTCGCCGATTCGAACCCGCAGCGTGTAGGACAAAGCGTGCCTCTTTCTTGGCCGGTGTACACAGGCAGCGTCGGCGCGACGTGGTTTGAGGCTAAGGATGTTAACAACCGTTCGATGTTGATTGGGCGCGCTGCAACCGCCGACGTCGCTGGCAGTGGAGAGCTGGCTGCAGCTATTCGCTCCCTGACGTGGTCGCTGTTCATTTACCAGCCGCAAGCCGAAGCCTTCGCTCCCATAACTCGCGCTGCCTGGCTCAGTGTGGGGATCGCCATCATTCTTGTTTTCCTGGCGGCCATAGCTGCCTATCTTATGTCCCGACTGCTGCTCAACCCGATTGCGCAGATGCGCGCTGTGCTACGGAAATGGGTGGCCGGCGATCACACTCAGCGGGCCTGGGTGTACTGGCCAGACGAAACCGGCGAATTGGCCGAATCGTTGAACACAATCGCCGACAGGACTCAGGAATTGGAGCAGTCCGCCGCCCGCCGTGTGGCAGAACGTGAACGTGAGCAGAAGCGACGCGCCCGTGACCTGAATGTGACGACGGTGGTAGGCGATGCCATCTCTGCGACCTCGAGTTTGCTGGAACTGCATCAGAAAGTCGTTGATCTCATCCGCGAACGATTTGAGCTATACTACGCGGGTCTGTTTCTCCTTGACGATGCCGGCGAATGGGCGGCGCTGCACGCTGCGACTGGCGATCCTGGCAAGCTCCGGTTAGCGCAAGAATATCGCGTGAAGGTGGGGATGGGATTGGTAGGCCGTTGTATCGTTGATAGAAGCGCCCGAGTTGTCCGTGAAGATGATGCGGATAGCAGTCTGTTGGGCAAGTCGGAACTGCCTTATAGCCGCTCTGCTATCACTTTGCCGCTTCGTTCGCGCGGACAGATTCTCGGCGTCATCGAAGCGCACAGCTATCAACTCGATACTTTTGATGCGGAGAGTGTCATTGTTTTACAGACAATTGCCGACCAGGTATCGGTAGCCGTTGATGGTTTACGCCTGTACGCCGAACGCCAGGAAGCAATGGAGAGTCTACAGCGCACCTACGGCGAAGCCACCCGCGCCGCGTGGACTGCGCTATTGTTGGGCCGCGCCGCCGGAGCAGAAGGGTATCAGGTGGAGACCAAAGGTATGACCGCGTTGCCGCCCGCGCCGCCGGCTGCGTGGCGCGCCGATGCCAGGGCGGCCTGGTCACAAGGGCGCGCCGTCGTAGATATGGAGGAGACCGGTGCAGCAGTTTTGGCGTTGCCGATTCGCTTGCGCGCGGAGGTCATCGGTGTGGTTGATGTGAGCAAGCGCAAAGATGCCGGTGATTGGACGCCGGATGAGGTTTCCCAGCTAGAAGAACTCGTCGAGCAGTTGGGGTTGACCCTGGAGAGTTCCCGGTTCTACCAGGAATCGCAACACGCCGCCGCGCGCGAACAACTCTTGCGTGAAATCTCGGAGCGCATTCGGGTTGCTGTTGACGTGGATTCGGTGATGCGCATTGCCGCCAAGGAAGTCGGGGACGTGCTGCAACGTCCTGTCTTCGTCTATATCGCGGATGAATCCGAAGGTTCAATGCCTCCGGATCAGGTGCTGGGACCGGAAGCATGGTTATGAAGGAAGATACAACGATGAGCGAAAACAACGAAATGGCCCGCTTGCTTGGCGCCGGGCAGCAGAAAACCCGTCCCACGCTTGGTTTGCTCACGTATGGGCTTGTTGATACGATCAGTGAAGCGATGTGGCGCGGAGCGGAAGAGGCTGCGCGCGCGCATGACGTCAACCTGGTCTGCTTCTCCGGCGGCACACTGCGCGATTTTACCGGCGCTACGGTCTCCGCCAATGTGCTGTATGACTTTGTCAGCGCCGAACGTGTGGATGGGCTGGTCATCTGGGTGGGGCTGCTGCACCATGTTGATCCCGAAACGGCCAGGGCTTTCTATCAACGCTATGCGCCTATTCCGCTGGTGAGCGTCGGACTGCAACTCGAAGGCATCCCCACCGTGACGGTGGACAATTACGCGGGGATGTACAGTGCTGTAGAGCATCTGGTGGGGGGACACGGTTACTCTCGGATTGCCTTTATTCGCGGCCCCGAAGGCCATGAAGAGGCCGAGGAGCGTTATCTCGCTTATCGGGATGTTCTGGCAGCGCATGGCATTGCCTTTGACCCTGAACTGGTCACGCCGGGAAACAATCAGCGGTCAGGCGGGGTGAATGCGGTCAATCTATTGTTTGATGAACGGCGTTTGCGTCCGCAAGATGATGTCGAAGCGATTGTGGCCGCCAACGACAACATGGCTTTCGGCGCGGTGGAGGCGTTGCAGGCGCGGCAGGTTGCCGTCCCGCGCGAGGTCGCCGTGGTCGGCTTCGACGATTTTGCCGAGGGCCAATACGCGCTCCCCACGCTGACGACGGTTCCGTGGCCGGGATATGCCCAGGGGCGTCAGGCTGTCGAACTGTTAGTGGCGCTCCTGAGCCACGCCGACGTCCCCGCGTTGACGCGCGTTCCCACAACCGTGGTCATCCGCGAGTCGTGTGGCTGCCTGATCCCGGAGATGGTGCGGGCAGCGGAAGCGCCTGAACTGCGGCTTGCCGAACCGCGCGCGGCTGAGACTTTCGTCTCGGAGCGCGGTGCGCTGCTGGCCGAGATGACGCAGACCCTGGCGGCGCTTAAGGTTGACGACGCGCAGTTGGCCGGGCTGGTAGACGCTTTTATGGGCGAGATGGCCGTTTCTCCATCCAGGGGCTTTTTGCCGGCGCTGGAAGCGTTGTTGTGGCAGACTGTGATCGCGGGCGGCAATGTCAATGCCTGGCACGGCGTCGTATCTACTATGCGCCGCCATATTCTTCCTTATGTGCTGGACAACGGCGCGCGGTCTCGCGCGGAGAATCTCTGGCAGCAGGCCCGGACTATGATCAGCCATGAAGCGCAACGGGCGCAAGCGCGTCTGGGGTGGCAGGCAGAGAACCAGGCGATGGCGCTGCGCTATTTTGCGCAAACATTGATCTCTGCCTCTGAATTGGATGATTTCGCCACCATGGTGCCGCAACAGATTCCATCCCTGGGAATCCCTGGCTGTTCCATTGCGCTGTTTGAAGACCCCGCAAAACCTGTCAACGCGCATTTGTTGGTGACCCGCGATGGAACGCGACCCCAGGCAGCATCCATTTTCCCCACACGGTTGTTACTGCCGGACTCTGTGTGGAATCAGGAAAGCCGTTTCAGCTGTGTGCTCGAGGCGTTGTATATTCGGGAGGCGCAACTGGGGTACGTCCTTTTTGAAGCAGGGCCGCAGAATGGCAGCATTTACGTCACCCTGCGTGACCAAATTAGCAACGCCTTGCGCGGATTGCTGCTGGTGGAAGAGACCCGCCGCACACAACTGGCGCTCCAAAAATCCTATGCCGAAGTGGAGCAACAAGTGGCGACGCGCACGGCTGAATTGCAGCGTGAAATCACCAGCCGCGAGAGCTTGTATGAGCGCCGCGCCCTCCAGGTACAGACGAGCACGTTGATCTCCCAGGAAATCGCCGCCGCGCCGGCGTTGGATGAGTTATATCGCCGGGTGGTAACATTGGTCAAAGAACGCTTTGATTACTATCACGCGCAAATCTTCCGCTACGACCCGCAGTGGCACACCGTCCGCCTGGTCACCGGCTATGGTGAAGTGGGGCAGAAGATGCTTGAAGCCGGACATTCCATTGATGTGGGCATAGGTGTGGTGGGAACGGCGGCGGAGACCGGAGCAGCCGTCCTGGCAACCGATGTGACGCAGGATAAGGAGTGGCGTCCTAATCCCAACTTGCCGGAGACCAAAGGCGAATTGGCGGTGCCCATCAAGTTGCGCGATCAGGTGTTTGGTATCCTGGATGTGCAGAGCAACCGCGCCAGGGCGCTCACCCTGGATGACCAACTGTTGTTGGAACAACTGTGCGGTCAAATCGCCATCGCTATTGAAAGCACACGCTTGCGCGAGGAGATGGAAGATCGTCTACAAATGTTGAACATGCTGCAAGCAGCTATGGCCCGCGAGGGGTGGGAGGTGCTGCGAGCCCAGCACCGCGGTCTCAAGGGCTATGCGTATGATCAGGGTGTGGTGCAACCTTTGACTCAGGTTCCCTCCGGGGGATATACCGTTCCGGTTGCCGTGCAGCAGGATCAGGTCATCGGGCGCTTGGGCGTTCAAGAAGACCCGGCGCGGCCCCTCTCGTCAGAAGAACGCGCGCTCCTGGCATCCATATCAGAGCAGGTCGCGTCGTCCCTGGACAGAGCGCGCTTGTTCGAGGACACCCGCCGGAGCGCCGCGCGCGACCAGCTCATCGGTGAACTGAGCGCGCAGATGCGGGCTTCACTCGATGTTGAGCAAGTGCTGCAAACTGCCGTGCGCGAAATGGTCAGCGCGTTGAACTTTGCCAGGGTGGAGGTGCGCCTGGGAACCGTGGAGGCCGAGGCGACTGCGGCGGAGGAGGTCGGCGCATGAACGCTCTGTTGACGAACGAGACTCTGCAAGGGCTGGCGTGGTTTGCCGGGTTGCTGGAGCTGGTCTTGGCTTTATATGTGCTGCTGCTTAACACCCGACACACGGCCAACCGTCACGTCAGCTTCCTGCTGTTCATCTTTGCCGTCAACAGCCTGGCCCTGGGCGCGTTGTTTGGCGCTACGCGTGTGGCGCAAGCTGTCCTGTCAACCCTGTTCTTGGCGGCGACTTCCGACCCGGCTAAAGTTGGCCTGCTCTTGACGGCCGTGATTCTGCTCAGCCCGCAATGGGTGCAGGGGCGCTGGCGCTGGCTAGGATGGCTATTGTATGGACTCGTCTTTTTACCGGTGGTTTTGACGGCTATTGATGCCGTCGGGCACACTGGCTTGTGGTACAGTGGCTTTGATGCAGCGAGTTATACCGGCGGCTACATCGCCGGTGGTTCTTACGAAGCAGGGCGGGTGGCGCACATCGTGCGGCCATTCTACGTGTATTTTCTCTCGTTATTGCCGTTTATACCGCCGCTGTGGGTCATTGCGCATCGGCAGACGCACCGCACGCTGCGCCAGTTAGCCTGGATGCTGTTGATTACACAGGTGATCACCGTTGCTGTGCAGTTTGGGCTGCGTTCTTTCATCGGTTCGGGGGCAACGACCATTGTCACTTCAACCGCTTTTGCCTTGGGTTACGCCTACACCGCATTCCAGCAAATGCTTTCCGAACGCCGCGCCCAGCGCGGGCGCTTGCGGCCCCGTTTGACTGCGCTGACGTTGGTGATCGCCATTCCCATCCTGATCGCGCTCGTCGCCTTTATGCTCCTTCGCTCCTCCACGGTCATTGAAACTCAGACGGTCGAGACGTTGAGCGCGACCAACCGTCTGCTGGCGACCAGTACGCGACAGTGGCTTGATTTCAACGTCAAAGCGTTGCGTCAATTGGTGATGCAGCCAGATATTCAGGGGATGGACGCTGTTCTACAAAAGCCGATCCTGGCAGCGATGGATGCGGTTCACGAAAACATCTATCTGGTCAGCACGACCGATCTCAACGGTATGAATGTGGCGCGCAGTGATGACGCCGCGCTGACCGATTATAGCGACCGTGCGTGGTTTCAGCAAGTACGGGACGGCGCTTCACTTGCGTATCAGGTCACGATCGGGCGTACAAGTGGAAAACCGGCGTTGATTGTCTCGCTGCCGATTCTTGATCCGGCGGGGAATCTCGTCGGCGTCGGTATGTTTGCCTCCAACCTGGATCAACTGTCCAGCGAGATCGCCGTCACCCGTTTTGGGCAAACGGGCGTGACGTATGTGGTGGACGCGAAAGATCGCATTATCGCCCATCCCGACCCCGCGTTCTCTGCTTCTATCGTTGATATTCACGATTCCCCTGTGGCGCAGAAGTTGCGTGAGGGAGAGGCAAAGCAGTTCCGCTACATGGATGCTGCGGGCCGGCAGTGGCAGGCTTATGTGGATGTGTTGGACAACGGGTGGGGTATCATCGCGCAGCAGGAATATGCGGAGTTGCGCAATCCACTTGAGCGCCTTGCCCGCATCGGCGTGCTCGCGTCGGTTCTGGGGGGGCTGTTGCTTGGCGGATTGACCTTCTTGACGATGCGCCAGGCGCTTGCGCCCATTGATACCCTGACCGCAACCGTGACCGCGATTACGGAGGGCGATTTAACCCGCACTGCCCCGGTGGTGAGCGAGGACGAGTTCGGCGTTCTGGCGCGCACCTTCAACAGTATGACTGCGCAACTGCGTGAGTCCATTGACACGTTGGAGCAGCGTGTGGCTTCCCGCACCCTCGATCTGCAACGCCGTTCCGCCTATCTGGCAGCTTCGGCGGAGGTCAGCCGCGCGGCGGTCTCGATCTTGGACCCCGACGTGTTGATCCGCCAGGTGGTGGATTTGATCCGCGAGCGTTTTGATCTTTACTACGTCGGCCTGTTCCTGGTGGATGAAACGACGACCTGGGCCGAGTTGCGTTCCGGCACAGGCACGGCGGGGCAGGCCATGTTGGCGCGCCAGCACCGCATCCGCATCGGTGAAGGCATGATCGGGTGGAGCATCGCCAACGCCGAAGCGCGCGTCGCGTCGCGCGCCGAGGTTGACGAAGTGCGCCTCGTCAACCCGGAACTGCCGGATACGCGCTCTGAGGCAGCTTTGCCGTTGCGCTCGCGCGGGCAAGTGCTCGGCGCATTGTCCGTGCAGAGCACGCACCCAGACGCCTTCGATCCGGAGAGTGTGAGCGTGTTGCAGACGATGGTGGATCAGGTGGCGGTGGCCATTGACAACGCGCGCTTGCTGGCGCAGGCGCAGACCGCGCTGGAAGCAGAACGCCGCGCCTATGGCCTCGCTTCGCGCCAGGACTGGAGCCGCCTGGCCCGCGTCCGCGCCGAGTCGGGTTACATCGGTGTGCGCCAGGCCGTGGCTACAACCTCGGACGCCACGGAAGTGGCGCTGCTCGTGGCGCAGGGCGAATGGAGTCCCGAGATGCGCGTCGCGCAACGAACCCGGCAGAGCGTCACGGGGCAGCACGAGGGGATGCCGACGCTCGCCGTTCCTATTCTTGTGCGCGAGCAAGTGGTGGGCGTGTTGAATTTCAGCAAAAGTGAGCAGGCCACCGGTCTTACGCCAGGCGCGACCTGGACGCAGGAAGAAGTCACCCTCCTTGAGGCGCTCGCCGGGCAATTGGGGCAGGCGTTGGACGCCGCCCGGCTGTACCGCCAGACGCAGCTTCGCGCAGCCAGGGAAGGCGCTATCCGCGAAATCACGGATCAGATGCAGCGCGCGACGGACATAACGGCGCTGATGCGCATCACAGCGCAAGCCTTGAATCAGACGCTCGGCGGTTCGCGCGTCTATGTGCGCCTGGGCGCTGATACGGGCGCCGGCACGCGGACTGTCGCCAGTGAGCAGACGGATGGAGGAAACCATGGCGATGCGGAGTAAGCGCGTGAAGAAGGCGCCGGCCGATACGGGAACATCTCGCCAGCAACGGCCCACACTCGGCCTTTTCATTGACAGTTTGACGATGGGCTACCAGATTGCGCTGTTCCAGGGGGTTGACGCCCTGGCGCGCGAACGGGATGCCAACCTACTGGTCTTTGTAGGAGGGGCGCTACCTCCCGCTGGATCACCCGCCCTTCTTGACAATGTGCTCTATGATCTACTGGGCGAAGACATCGTGGATGGGGTAATCCTATCCTCCGGGTCTGTAGGAACGGGAATCAGCCTCGGAGAAATGCAGGCGTTTTGCGAGCGTTTCCGTCCCCTGCCGCAGGCCAGCATCGCGTTGCCCTTGGCCGGCATACCGAGCGTGTTGATGGATAACTACGCGGGTATGCGCGCGGTGGTACAGCATCTCGTCGAAGTCCACGGCTACCGGCGCATTGCTTTCCTCCACAAACAAGAAGGCCACCCCGAAAACGACGCGCGTTACAACGCCTACGTTGATGTGTTAGCCGAACACGGCATCGCGGTTGACCCTGATCTGGTCATCCCTGGCGTTCACTACAACACCCCTGAAACCGGCTTGCGCTTGTTGTTTGATGAACGCCGGCTGCGACCGCGCATTGATGTCGAGGCGCTGGTAGCGGTTGATGATCGCGTGGGACTCCAGATATTGGACATCCTGCAAGCGCGCGGCGTCCGTGTGCCCGACGACGTGGCGTTGGTGGGATTTGATGATGTTGAGGATAGCCGGTACGTGACACCTTCTCTGACCACGGCGCGGCAACCGTTGCAGGCTCAGGGCCGCGGTGCGGCGGAATTGGTACTGGCGCAAATTCAGGGCGAGGCGGTGGCGCCACAGACAAGATTACAGGCCGATTTGGTCGTTCGCCGCTCCTGTGGCTGTTTGGATACGATTGTCCGGCAGGCGCACGTGGAACCGGTAGTGCGCGCGTCCGCGGATCCGGCTCTGCCCCTCGACGGAGCGTTGACGGCGCGCCGGGAAGACATCCTTGCCGATATAGTGGGAACCGTCGCCACCCGCGATGTGACTGACCATGCGCGCGCGCGCATCACCGAGCAAGTCGGGTGGCTTGTGGATGCTTTTGTCACCACGTTGAAGGCCATAGAAGCAGCCGTACCCTCGGAAATTTTCTTGTGGACACTGGATGAAATTCTACGGCAGACCGTGCTTGAGCAGCGCGACGTGACAGCGTGGCAAGATGGCCTCTCAGTGTTGCGCCGACACGCCCTATCCTGCGCCTGCGCCGTCACGGTGCTTACCCAGGTTGAAAACCTGTTCCAGCAGGCGCGCGTGATGATCGGTGGGGCAGCGCAACAAGCGCAGGCCTCCCAACGGCTACAGGCCGGGCGACGTGACCAAACACTGCGCGAAGTGGGTCAGACTTTGATCACCGCAGCCAAAGTCGAAGAGTTGGCGGATGTGATCATCTCTGAGCTATCCAGATTGGATATTCCTAGCAGCTACCTTTCTCTCTACGTTGATCAACGCGCGCCCGCGACCGGCTCGAAGCTGCTGTTGGCTTATGACCGCGTCCGGGGCTTTGAGCAAAAATCAGCGATACATTTTCCCTCGCGCCAGCTCGTGCCAGAAGGATTCTTCCCAACAGACCGACGTTACAGCATGGTGGTCATCCCCCTGTACTTCCTGAACGCGCAACTTGGACGCGCGCTCTTTGAAATTGGCCCCCGCGAGGGTTCGATCTACGATGCGCTGCGCGGACAGATCAGCAGCGCCTTGCAGAATGTGCTACTCACCGAGCGGATGGCTGCCCGCGCCCTCCAACTGCAGACCGCCGCTGAAGTTGCGCGCGCCGCGAGTGGTATGCTTGATCCCGCTGCATTGGTGCAACAAGTGGTGACCCTGGTGCGCGAGCGGTTTCACCTCTATTATGCCGGCCTGTTCCTGGTGGAAGTGGATGCCGACAACCCCGAGCTGCAGTGGGCTGTATTGCGTGCGGGCACAGGCGAGGCTGGCGCGCAAATGGTGGCGCAAGGCCACCGGCTGTTGGTCGGCGGGACTTCGATGATCGGCTGGTGTGTCGCGCACCGTGAAGCGCGGGTGGCGTTGGACGTGGGCCTGGAGAAAGTCCGTCAACCCCATCCACTGCTGCCGGACACGCGCTCGGAACTGGCGTTGCCTTTGATCAGCCGTGGGCAGGTCATCGGCGCTTTAACGATTCAGAGTACTGTGCAAGCTGCCTTTAGCCAGGAAGACATCATTGTGCTGCAAACCCTGGCCGATCAGCTTGCCAATGCCATCGGGAACGCGCGACTGTATGAGGCGTTGGAATTCGAGCAGTACTTGATGGACACGCTGATGGACAACACCCCCGATCATATCTACTTCAAAGATCGGGAGAGCCGGTTTATTCGCGCCAGTCGTTCGCAAACCGCACGCTTTGGTTTAGCCACTCCTCAGGAGATCGTTGGTAAGTCCGACTTCGATTTCTTCTCGGAGGCCCACGCCCGTCCTGCGTATGACGATGAGCAGCGCATTATCCGCACAGGCGAAGCGATGCCAGAAATCATGGAGCGGGAGACATGGCCCGATCAACCTGACACATGGGTTACTACGGTTAAGATGCCCATGCGCGACCGCGATGGCGCCATCATCGGCACTTTCGGCATTTCGCGGGATATCACGGAACGCAGACGCGCGGAGATACAGTTGGCTGCGGAACGCAACCTGCTGCGCACCCTCATTGACAACCTGCCGGACTACATCTACATCAAGGATCGCCAGAGCCGCTTCCTGATTAACAACAGCGCGCACCTGCACGTGTTGGGCGCGAAGACGCAGGAAGAGGTGGCCGGAAAAACCGATTTCGACATCTTCCCCCCCGAACTGGCGATCCAGTACTACACCGACGAGCAGAAACTGATGGAGGCCGGTGAAACGTTGATTGACCGTGAAGAGCCGGTAGTGGATCAAACCAGCGGCGAAAGCCAGTGGGCATCCAGCACGAAAGTGCCACTACGGGATGAGAATGGTCAAATCACCGGTTTTGTGGGGCTGACGCGCGATATTACCGAACGCAAACGCACGGAAGCTGTGCTGCGTCGGCGCAACATGCAACTGCAAACCGTAGCCGAAGTGGCGCGCACAGCCGGCGGCGTTATGGACCTGGAGACGTTGATGCAGCAGTCCGTAGATTTGCTGCGCGCGCAACTCGACCTGTATTACGTCGGCCTCTTCCTCGTGGATGTGACGGTGGCGCCGGCTGAATTTGCCAGCGCCCGCCGCCAGCAATGGGCTGTGTTGCGCGCCGGGACCGGCGCGGCTGGCGCGCAGATGGTCGCGCGCGGCCATCGTCTTGAGGTCGGCGGAACCTCGATGATTGGGCAATGTGTGGCGACGGGGCAAGCGCGTATCGCGTTGGACGTAGGGGCTGAGGCGGTGCGCTTCGAGAATCCGTTGTTGCCTGATACGCGCTCGGAGCTGGCGCTGCCGCTCATCAGCCGCGGTGGAACAATCGGCGCGCTGAGCATCCAAAGCACAGAAGCATCCGCCTTTAGCGCGGAAGATGTCACCGTGCTGCAAGCTCTGGCCGACCAGTTAGCCAACGCCATAACGAACATCCGCTTGTTCGAACAAACACAAAGCGCCTTGCGCGATCTGGAAATGATTCAACACCAGTATTTGCGCGAAGCCTGGCGCGGGTATCAGGCCGCCGGGTTGCCCACCGATTATGAAGTGACGCGCCCAGGTGTGACACCTTTGCGCGACATAGGCGGCGCGCAGGCCGTGTTGCCAGA
Organism: Anaerolineae bacterium; assembly: GCA_034433375.1. GTDB lineage: Bacteria > Chloroflexota > Anaerolineae > B4-G1 > SLSP01 > DSWT01. The sequence goes on from DAOUAQ010000116.1 coordinate 26,877, forward strand.
AATCCAGGCGGCGCTGGCCCGGCAGGGCGCGGTCGTGCTGTCGGAGCGTGAGGCGCACATCAACGACTATGCCGCCCTCGTCGCTCCGATCACACAGCGCGGCGAGAGCATCGGCGCCTTGGGTATTCACGACGAAGATAGCGGGCGCGAGTGGACCGAAGACGAAATCGCCCTGCTTGAGACAGTCGCCGAGCGCATGGGCATCGTCGCCGAAACGCTGCGGTTGCTCGAAGAGACGCAGCGCACCGCCGGGCGCGAATACCTGACCCGCCAGATCACCGACCAGATTCGCGGAGCGGTCACGGTGAATGAGGCCATCCAGCGCGCAATCCGGCAGTTGGGCGATGCGTTGGGCGCCGAGATGATCGCGCACATTGATGTCGGACAGGGTGTGGCTTCTGGTGCGCCCGAGAAGGGGGAAAATGATGCAAACTCAGTCGTCGCCAGTTGAGATGGATCAGGAACAAGCCCGGCGCGTCCAGATGACTCGGGCAGTCATACAAGTTTCGACGGCCGCTGCGGCTGTGATCCTGATCGTTTTTGCGAATTTGTGGATCGCCGGATCCCAATTTGCGGGTCGGTACGTCGCAGTGGTGGCTCTGGGATTCCTCATGCTCGGTGGTATTAGTTTATGGCTGATTCGCCGCCGCCACTTGAATCCAGCTATTACAGTTTACATATTTGCATTGATTGCCGGTCTGACGATGGCTATCTATCTCCTGGGTGGTGTGACCGGACCGGTAACAGTTGGTTTTGTGATGGCGGCGGTAATTGTTGGATTGATTGGCGGCGCCCGATCGTTGAGTCATGCCGCCATCACCATGGGGGTCATTTATTTGACGATGGCGATTCTGGAGGCTACCCACGTGCTGCATCCGCCCCGGATACCCGATACGTCCGTCTGGTTGATCGAGATTGTTTTCTTTTTAGCGATATTTGTGGTGACAGCGTTGGTGGCGAGAACATTTGTCAACCAGAGTGGGCGCGCTATGGCTGAGGAGCAGCAGCGCAGCCTTGAACTGGCTCAGGCCAGTCGCCAGGCCGAGGAATTGGCGCTGACCGAGCGCGAACTGCGTGAACGAGAGGCGCACTCGTCGGCGCACCTCCGCGAGACTGTCGCCGGCTATGCTGACTATCTGTCGCGTGTGGCTGCCGGAGATTTTGCGGCGCGCGTGGATGTGGGCATGTTGGAAGAGGACGTCGAAGGCGACCGTGAACTGCACGCGCTGGGTGAATATCTTAACTCGACAGTGGATGCGCTGGTTGCTGCACTGACCCAGGCCCAGGAAGCGCAGCGGCGCTATACAGAACAGGCATGGAAAACTTTCATAGAGTCGGGGCGTGTGCAGCCAGGATTTGCCTACCGGAAAAATCAAATCACACCGGACGCCGAGTGGCTACCGCAGATGACCCGGGCTGTGGACAGCGGAGCGCCCGTAGTGCAGGATGCGGGTGCGGGCGTGCCGTTGGTCGTCAACCGGCAGATCGTGGGCGCTATCGGCGGCCAGCACCCCGATGGACGGCCCTGGACCACAGAAGAGTTGGCTTTGATCGAAGATGTGACCGGGCAGCTCGCGCAGACGATTGAAAGCCTGCGGTTGTTCGACGACGTGCAGCGTCGCGCCGCCCAAGAGCAGGTGATCGGTGACGTGACGGCGCGGATGCGCGAGTCACTGGATATGGAGACCGTGCTCAGAACCGCGGTGGATGAGATGCGCCAGGCGCTAGGCCTGGAAGGCGTCATCGTGCAACTGGCAAGGCCAGAAACTGTGCGTGACGAGCTGGACACGCAGCAACCGCCGGTATAGGTGAGGAGGAACGTGAGTATGTGGATGCGCATCAGACAATTCCTTGCGCCGCCGGTGTTTGAAGGCGATGAGGATAAGACTCAGACTGCTGGCCTCGTCAACACGATCTTGCTGGCCGTCATCGTGTTGATCAGTGTGGCCTCACTCGTCGTTGTGCTCGTGCTGCGTATTTACGCGCTGATGGGCACACTTTACCTGAGCATGATGCTGCCTATGCTGGTGGCGCTGTGGCTATTGCGGCGCGGTCACGTAAGTGGCGCTGCTGCCATCATCGTCGGCGCCTTGTGGCTGGTGCTGGTCGTGTCGGGGGCGTTTATTGGTGGGATCATCAACGCCGGTTATACGACGGTTACACTGGTGATTATCATTGCTGCGTTGCTGCTAGGTGGGCGCGGCGGCATCATTGTCACCGTCGTCAGCATTGTGGCGATCACTATCGTCTACATCACAGAGATGACCGGTATCCTGCCTTCTCCGGCGCGTCCAGACGATCCGACGAGTTTCTTCGTCAACCATATCCTTAATTATGGGATGTCCGGGGCCTTGCTGTATCTGGCGATGCGCAATCTGCGAATGGCGCTTCAGCGCGCCCGACGGCTGGCTGGCGAGTCAGAACTACAACGAGAGCAGTTACAATTGCTGGTGCAACAGCGTACCCATGACTTTGAGCGTAACGCCAATTACCTGCGGGCAACAACGGCTGTCACGCAAGAGTCCGTGGCGGCCATGGGTGATCCCCAAGAATTATATACTCGTGTCGTCAACATCATTCAAAATCAATTTGGCTATTACCATGTTGGTCTCTATTTGCTCGACGACAATGCCGAATGGGTTGAATTGCGCGCTGCCTCTGGCATCGGTGCGGAACTGGCTACGCAAGGTTTCCGTCTACAGGCTGGTATTGAGGGTATGATTGGCGATGTGGCGCGCCGTGGAACCTACCGTTTAGCCGAAGACGTTGGCGAAGATGCGCTGTATCTGTCGCAAGAACTCCTGCGCGACACGCGTTCCGAGTTGGTCCTGCCCTTGCAAACCCGCAATCAAATCATCGGCGTGTTGGATATACAAAGCGCCGCCGCGCGCGCATTTACTGCGCAGGACGTGCAGACCTTTCAGGCTCTGGCGGATCAAGTGGCGATGGCAATCAGTAACGCACGTCTGGTGGAACAGGTTCGCCAGGCGGCTGAAGTGGAGCGCCGGATCTATAGCGCGCAAACCGGTGAGGCGTGGCAAAATCTGCTGCGCGCCAGCGAACGACTGGGCTTTTACAGCACCGAACAGGCAACCGCCCCAGCCGCCAATCTCTGGCAACCGGAGATGAAGACGGCTTTGCAGACCGGTGGAACGGTGCAGGCTCCCCAAGATACCCGGCGGTTAGCTGTGCCGGTCAAAGTGCGCGATGAAGTGATCGGGGTCATTGATTTTGCCAAGCCGGATGCCGGCAGCACGTGGACGGCGGAGGAAATCACCCTGGCGGAATCGCTCACCGAGCAGCTAGGAATAGCCCTGGACAGCGCCCGCTTGTATCAGGACTCGCAACGTCGCGCCACACGTGAGCGGATGATTGCCTCCGTCGGCGCGCGGGTGCGGGAAACGCTGGAATTGGAGACGATGTTGCAGGTGGCGGTGCAGGAGATTCGTCAGGCGCTGAATCTCGACGATATGGTAGTGCGCTTGGCAACACCGGACATGCTGGATGAGCCATCGTCTACCGATAAAGCACCTGACTTCACTGAAAAAACCACCAAGTCGCCAAGAACGCCAAGGTTTTTTAATGGTTAGATGAAGATAATTTGTGAAAACGGGTGAATCTCTTGAAATTATTCATCAATTATTCGATTTTCTTGGCGAACTTGGCGTCTTGGCGGTCAAGAAGGACTTTTTGCAGTAGACTCAGCACCTGAAAGTGAAACGACGCAGAAGTGAAACGGCGCATAGCAGGGATCGTGGAGGCTTCGGAATGAAGAAAACTGGCTTAACGACGCTCGGCGGATTTGTAAGCATCGGTATGTTATTACTAGGGATGCTGACGTCCGCGTGGAAGATGCCGGTGTCTGCCCAGTCGCCACAGCGGCGAGTTTTGTACATTAACTCCTATCACCGTGGCTACAAATTTTCGGACGACATCACGCGCGGTATCGAAGCGTTGCTCAAAGCGCCGGGCATGAACGTTGACCTTCAAGTAGAGTATATGGATACCAAACGCATCGCCACCGAGGCATATCTCGAGCAACTCTATCAACTTTACAAGGTCAAGTTCCATGATAAAAAGTTTGATCTCGTCATCTCATCCGACGACGCCGCATTGAACTTTCTCTTTAAGCATGGCGACGACCTGTTTCCGCACACACCGGTGGTCTTCTGCGGCGCGAACTTCTTTGATGTGACCCGGCTGGCCGGCCGCGAACTGTACACCGGCGTGAGCGAGTTGGCAGACATCAAAGGGACGTTGGGCCTGGCGCTCCAACTGCACCCGGCGACACAGCGCATCATCGTCATCAACGATACCTCGGTGACCGGCCAGCGGATCCATGACCGGCTGATGCAGATCATCCCGGACTATCCCAACGTCGAGTTCACCTTACTTGAAGATGTTTCGATGGCCGAAATACGCGAGAAGGTCAGCACCTTGCCGCCCGATAGTTTAGTCTATTTCACCATCTTTTTCACCGATAGTGTTGGCGGATATTATGAGTACGACGTGGGGATGCAGCAAGTGGCCGGCGCCAGCGTCGTGCCGGTTTACGGGACGTGGGATTTCAGCCTGGGCTTTGGCATCGTCGGCGGGAAACTCACCAGCGGCTATACCGAGGGCGAACGCGTCGCGCAACTCGCCGTGCGCATCCTCAACGGCGAGCGCCCCCAAGACATTCCGGTGGTACAAGAAATCGTCAGCCGTTATATGTTTGACTATGAGCAACTGCGGCGTTGGAATATCCCTGAAGCGGCGTTACCCGAAGATAGCTACATTCTCAACAAACCTTTCTCTTTTTACGAAACCTATCGTGAACTGGTGTGGAGTGTGGGCTTCAGCCTCGTCGTGCTCGGTGTCGCCGTAGGCATCCTGTCGGTTAGCGTTGTGCGACGGCGGCGAACGGAAACCGTCCTGCGGGACCGCAACCAGGAGCTGCAGGAGATTCGCACCTCACTGGAACAGCGCGTCGAAGAACGCACGGCAGCCTATGTCCAGCGGGCAACCCTGTTGCAGGCGGCGACGGAAGTATCGCAGACAACCACCGAGATCGCCGAACTCTCCATCTTGCTACCGCGTGTGGTGGAACTGGTGCGTGAGCGGTTTAACCTGTATTACGCCGGGCTGTTCCTGGTGGACGAAGAAGGGCGTTGGGCCACATTGCGCGCCGGCACCGGGGCAGCCGGCCAGCAGATGTTAGCGCAGAACTGGCGTTTGGAAGTGGGCGGGCGCTCCATGATTGGGCGCTGCGTGGCGACGGGACGCGCCGATATCCAGTTGGATGTGGGTGAAGCGGCGGTGCGTTTTGACAACCCCTTCTTGCCGCAGACGCGCTCCGAGATGGCGCTGCCTTTGCGCGCGCGTGACCAGGTCATCGGCGCGATGACCATCCAGAGTGATCGCCCGGCCGCTTTTAGCGATGACGATATCCGCACCATGCAGACTATGGCGGACCAAATTGCCATCGCCATCAGCAACGCGCGGCTCTTTGAGCAAGTCCAAGAACGGTTCGCAGCTGAGCGGCGGATGTATGGCGAACGCACCGGCGCGGCGTGGCGCACACTGGCGCAGACAGAATCCGGTCTGGGATACCTGAGTGATCGCCGCCGGATTGTCCCGGCGGGTGATCTGTGGCGTCCGGAGATGCGCGCGGCTTTACGTTCTGGACAGATGAGCACTGGCGAGCAGGGCAACACCGTGGCGATGCCGTTGACCGTGCGCGATCAGGTGGTCGGCGTGATTGACGGAACCAAGCCGAATGGCGCGGTGTGGACCGAGGAAGAAATCAGTTTGTTCACGGCCATGATTGACCAATTGAACGTCGCTCTGGAAGGCGCGCAACTCTACCGCGAATCCCAACGCGCGGCAGTCCGTGAACAACTATTCAGCCAGGTCAGTGGGCGCATCCGGCAGGAACTTGATCTCGAAGCCGTACTCAAAACCACGGTTGATCAAATCCAAGAAGTTCTCGGACTTGATCGAGCCACGATTCGCCTGGTGCATGACGTGGATCAAGATAAGGGATAACAGGTGGGAGAGCGTTATGGCCGAATCAAGTAATAGAGACAACACAAACATCGCTGAAAACCAGGACATTCATGCCTGGCAGCAGCAACTCATTCGTGGTGTGTTGCTGGCGCTGGTTATAGCTGGCCCTCTGGCAATCTTGGCTGGCTCGTATTATGCGTATGTGACCAATACCCTGTGGTTCATCCCTGGTTATCTGATCGCCTATGGTCTCTTGGTGGCGGCTTCATTCTGGCGGCGCGGTCCTTACCTGGTGCGGGTCGGTATTTTTCTAACATTCATCTACATCATTGGAGTTCTTGACTTCTTTCAGGATGGACGTGGGGGCAGTGGGCGGATTTTCTTGCTAGGTTTGGTCGGCATGGCGAGCTTGTTTCTGAACCGTCGTGGGCGGGTGCTGGTCTCGCTTCTTGTTTTAGCCACTATGATATTATTAACGATTGCCTTTTCTTCGGGCTGGGTCAGTATCCTCCCGCAGAACGAGGTGAATTCGACCGATTGGGTTGGGTGGGTGACTAACACCGTGGTTTTGCTGTTGATCATGGTTTTGTTACAGGCGGGAAGCGGTTACCTGGTTCCCAACATGATGGCCGCTTTGGAGCAGGGTCGGCGTTTGACGCGCGAGTTGGAGGCGCAGCGCGCCGCTTTGGAGCGCACGGTCGCCGAGCGGACTGAAGCCCTGACACGGCGCGCGCGTTACCTGGAAGCGACGGCGGATGTGGCGCGCGGTGTCTCGGCGGTGTTGGAGATTGGCGATTTACTGTCAACGTCAGTGCGTTTGATTAGCGCGCGGATGGGCTTTTATCACACCGGCCTCTTTTTCATTGACCCCGCCGGCGAGTGGGCGGAACTGCAGGCGGCTTCCAGTGTGGGGGGGCAGCGTATGCTGGCGCGTGGGCATCGTCTGCGCGTTGGCGAGCAAGGCATTGTCGGCGATGTGGCAGCGCGCGGCAAACCGCGTATTGCCCTCGACGTAGGGCAAGATGCCGTTTTCTTCAACAATCCCGACTTGCCGGAGACGCGCTCCGAGATAGCCCTGCCGCTTCGCGCGCGCGGACAAGTCTTTGGAGTGTTGGACGTGCAGAGTACGGAACGCGAGGCGTTCACTCAGGAGGATGCCAATGTGCTACAAACCCTGGCCGACCAGGTGGCGTTGGCGATTAGCAACGCGCGTTTGTTCTACGAAGCGCAAGAAAGCCTGGCAGCTCAACAACGTTTGTATGCTCAGATAAGCGGTGAGGCCTGGCATACACTGCTGAGCGAACAAGGTGCGTTAGGCTTCGTCAAGCAAAAAGGCGCTCTGCTGCCGGCCGCGGACGCATGGAGTCAAGAGGCTGTTCAGGCGTTGAAAACTGGGCAGGTAATGCAGGGCGATCGCACCGCGGGGACGCCGACGCCGACGCTGGCCGTACCCATCAAGAGCGGCGACAGGGTGATCGCGGTGCTTGATGCGCAACTGCCCACCGGGACTACCGCGTGGACACCGGATCAGATTGCGTTGCTGCAATCGTTGTCCGAGCAGGTGGCGCAAGCCATGGAACGCGCGCGGCTCTACCGGGACACGCAGCGCCGCGCCGCGCGCGAACGTCTGGTCGGCGAAGCAACCGGGCGCATCCGCGAGTCACTTGATATTGAAACCGTACTCAAGACGACGGCGAGTGAGATCCGTCAGGCGCTCGATCTGGACACTCTGGTGATCCGCTTGGTAACGCCCGAGACGGACGCCGTCCCCCGGCCTGGCGCAGAAAGGACATAAGTATGTGGAATAACATCAAGCGATGGCTGTCCCCACCGGTCTTTGCCGGGGATGAAGAAAAAACGCGCGTAGCGGCTTTGCTCAATGCCATACTGTGGATTTTCGTTAGCATCTGCGTTGCTGCTGCGCTCTTCTTTCTCTTTCTACCCAATCCGGAACTGTCTTTGTCTCTCGTAGGTGGATTCACTCTCGTCAACGCCGGCTTGCTGTGGCTGATGCGTCGAGGGCGCGTGTTTGCCGCCAGTTTGCTGTTTCTGGTCATATTTTGGCTTTTAATGACCACCGTATGTCTCTTTTTAGGCGGCACATATTCGGCGACTTACTGGAGTTTCATTGTCATTGTTGTTGTCGCCGGCCAATTGCTGGGTGGACGCGGGGGAATCATCTTTGCCGGGCTGAGTGTGCTGGCTACGCTAGGGATTACCCTGGCTCAGACTGCCGGCATATTGCCTGCTACACTCGGCGTCAGATCGCCTATGGAGCAATGGTGGCCACTGAGCCTGTTTGTGATGGTTACGGCGGGGCTGCTCAACCTGGCATCGCGTAGCTTGAGCGACGCTCTTCAGCGCGCGCGTCGCTACTCTGCTGAATTGGAGGAACAGCGCGCTGGATTGGAAGTGACTGTGCAAGAGCGCACCTACGATTTGGCGCGCCGCACCCGTTATCTGGAAGTCACGGCTGCCATCGCGCGTGAGGCCACTTCGGAACTGGAATTGAGTGCACTGATGACCAACGTTGTTAATTCGCTCAGCCAACAATTCGGTTTTTACCACACCGGTTTGTTCCTGATTGACAGCGCGGGTGAATGGGCCGAACTAAAAGCCGCATCCAGCGAGGGTGGGCAAAGGATGCTGGCGCATGCTCATCGGCTGCGTGTGGGCGAGCAGGGCATGGTCGGTTACGTGGCCCAACGCGGTGAGTCGCGTATCGCGCTGGACACGGGCAGCGATCGGGTCTTTTTCAATAACCCTGATTTGCCTGAGACGCGGTCAGAGGCGACGTTGCCATTGCGCGCGCGTGGACAGGTGATCGGTGTGCTGGACGTGCAGAGCACCGAGCCTGAAGCCTTTACACAGGAAGACGTCACCGTATTACAGACGTTGGCGGACCAGGTCGCTACCGCCATCAACAACGCGCGCTTGTTCCAGAGGGTTGAGGAAAGCGTCGAGGCCGAACGGCGCGCTTTTGGTGAGTTGTCGGGACAGGCGTGGTCCACCATGCTCGGTGTACAGACCAATCTCGGTTTTGTAAGTAATCGTCAAACCGTCGCGCCGGTTGGCGGCACATGGACGCCACAAATGCAGACGGCGTTAGCGAAAGGTCAGGTTGCCGCCGACACCGATAGCGCAGCATTAGCCATTCCGATCAAAGTCCGTGATCGGGTTATTGGCGTGATTGACGGACACAAGCGAGCTGGCAGTGGCCGGTGGACGCCGGAAGAAGTCACATTGATGCAGACACTTGCCGAGCAGTCAGCGCTGGCGCTGGAAAGCGCGCGTCTGTACCAGGACACCCAACGCCGTGCGGCGCGTGAGCGCTTAGTGGGTGAAGTGACAGGGCATATTCGTGAGACATTGGACGTGGAGGCTGTGGTTAAAACGGCCGCCGACGAGATCCGTCGGGCACTGCAACTGGAACGTCTGGTCGTGCGCCTGGGCGCGCCGGATGAGGCTGCCGTTCAGCGTGGCGGGAAAGGACACAGCGATGTGGAAAAAGATTAAGCAGTTTCTCGCGGCGCCCGTCTTTGCCGCTGACGAAGAGAAGACGCGCGTTGCGTCACTGCTCACCCCCCTGATATGGAGCCTGTTCGTGGCGGATGCGCTTGGCGTGTTGGCGACCATCTTTGTCTTCGCCGAAAAATTAGGCAGTGGCGTTGCTGTCGCGCTCCTGTTCGTGATTGCGATTGCAGCTAAGCTACTAATGCAGCGTGGGTATGTGCGCGCAGCCGGTTTATTGCTCATTATCGGCACAGGGCTTCCCATTATCGCTATCTTTTTACTTTCAGGTCAACGCAGTTTCGCCGGCATGACCTTGTTAAGTATTACCGTAATCGCCGGCCTGGTTTTGGGGCAGCGGGCTGCACTCATTGTCGCTGCGCTCAGCAGTTTTGCGTCGTTGGCAGCACTCATCGCGGCCAACCTGGGGTACCCACTGCCGAACATTTTTCCTTCACCCCAGTCGGCCAACTGGGTCATGTTCACTATCGGTCTGGCGATGGCCGTTGCTCCGCTGAACCTGGCGCTGCGCAGTCTGCGCGATGCACTGGCGCGCGCGCGCGCGTATGCGGCTGAGACGGAAGACCAACGCCGCCGGCTAGAGACACTGGCGCGTGAACGTACAACCGAACTGAACCGCCGCGCCGCCTATCTGGGGGCGACGACCGCTATCGCCAGTGAGTTGTCCTTTGTGCAGCACGACGTACAAGCGCTGTTCTCGCGGGTTGTGAACGTTGTTGCCGAGCAATTCGGTTTTTATCATGCCGCTCTCTTTTTGTTAGACGAACGTGAGGAATGGGCGGTGTTGCAAGCCGCTTCCAGCGCTGGCGGGCAGCGGATGTTGGAGCGAGGCCATCGCTTGCGGGTGGGCGCAGAAGGCATTGTGGGCAGCGTCGCGGGGCGGGGACTGTCTCGCGTGGCGCAGGATGTGGGCGCGGATGCGATCTTCTTCGGTAATCCTGACTTGCCTGAAACGCGCTCGGAAGCAGCGCTGCCCTTGCGCGTGCGTGGTGTGACCTTCGGGGTGCTCGACGTACAAAGCAATGCGGCAGATGCATTTAGCGCGGAAGATGTGACGGTGCTGCAAGCTCTGGCCGATCAAGTGGCGGTCGCCATTGATAGCGCGCGGCTTTTCCAACACGTGCAGGAACGCCTGACCGCTGAACGTCGCGCCTTTGGCGAATCAGCTCGCGCAGCGTGGCAGGAGTTGCTGCGTGCGCGCCCTGACCTGTCTTTTGCCAGCGATGCAGAAGGTATCGTCCCGTTTAAGGCTTGGGAGCCGCAAATGCAAGCCGCAGCGCAAACCGGCCAGGTCGTCGGCGGTACTGACGCGCCTAATGTGCTGGCAATCCCCCTCCGCGTGCGCGAACAAGTCATTGGCGTGATTGATGGACGCAAACCCGATGGTACAGCGTGGACGCAGGATGAGATTGATCTGTTGCAAACGTTGGCCGGACAATTGAGCGTGGCTCTGGAAGGCGCGCAACTTTACGCGGACACGCAACGCCGCGCCGCCCGCGAGCAATTGGCGCGCGAGATCACCGACAAGATGCGCGGCACGGTGAGCTGGGACGAATTGATGCGGACGGCCATCCAACAGATGGCAGACGCCGTGGGGGTCTCGCGTTCCTTCGTGCACTGGCTGCCGCCGGAGGTGCTGAAACCTGAAGAAGAAGGAGATCACCGTGCGTAACCAATACCACAGGCAGCTTCGCGCCGCATGTGAGCCGTCAGCGGGCGAGGTGGCTGTACTATGTAAGGTGGGGAAGGAATGGCTGCGATGACGGAAAGCAAGAAAGAAAACTTGGCAATCCAGGGGGCTGGCAATCCTAAGCGCGACACGCGGGTAAAGTTTGAGCGCCGGATGTTATTGGCAGCTATTACAGCGGCAGTTGTGGGTATTGTCTATCTGGCTATGGCCTGGTACGAACGCAACTGGCAAATTTGGGCCATCACCATCGTGACGTGGCTCATTGCCGGAGCAAGCGGCGTCGCTTATCTTATCGCCCGGCGCGGCAAGACTGCGCTGGCTGCCAATGTCATGATTGTGGCGCTGATTATCCTGTTGCCGGCCTATGGTCTGTTTATGGAAGGCGCTTTCTGGCAACTCGCGCTGGCGGTCATCACCTTCCCTCTCTATATCGCCGATCTGCTATGGCCGGCAGTATCTCGCGGCAGGATCTGGAGACTGAGCGCATTGGGACTCGCGCTCACACTGATTTTTGAACTGCTCAAACCTTTTCCCCGCTACAGCGAGATCCAGTCGTGGATCTTGCAGGTACTTTTGTTTGCTATGCTGGCGCTCGGCGTGTTCATGCTGGTTATGGCGCTCGTGCGTGCCTATCGTCGCGTCACCGCCATTCGTACCCGCTTGACATTTATGGCCGTGATGATCGTGCTGGTGCTTGCCGGGGCCTTCAGCGTCAGTTCGCTGCTGATGAGCGTCTCGAATGCGCAAAGCCAGGTGTCCGACCAGTTGCGCTCAGTAGCGGCGTTGAAAAAGACCACTATCAGGATTTGGGTTAACAGTCTGCAATCCAGCCTGGATACGTTGCTTGCTGAAGGATACGAGTTGAATCACGCGCGTGTATTGATGATGCCTATGGCGGGCGAGACGCAGCTCGTCGAAGCGCGCAGTGCGCTGAACGCGCTCTTCCAAACGTTTATTGCGGGAACGCCGCAATTTGTCGAGATATTCTTATTGAATCCAGAAGGACGGGTACTGCTTTCTTCGGATACTAACCAGACCGGTAAATGGTATCGAGCAGCAGATTTTTTGCAGTGTGGAGTGCAAGCGTTTTGCCTGAGCGCTCCGTATGTGTCTAGATTAGGTCACATATCCATTTTTGCCGCGCGTCCGGTGATTGGTCAATCCGACCAGGTTATCGGCGTGTTGGCAGGTCGCATCAACATAGGACAATTGAGCCTTATTGTATCGGAAACTCCGTTGGATGATACGAGCGAGACTTACCTGGTCGCGGCGAACCATGCCACCATCGGCCGGCGGCAATTCAGTGACGGCAATTATGCCTACAGTGAAGGCGTTGACCTCGCTTTGGGCTTACAGCAAACCAGTCTGCGTACCGGAACATACAAAAACTATAGCGCGACTCCTGTTTTGGGGGTCTACACCTGGGTGCCGGAACTCCAGATGGCCCTGCTATCCGAGGTGGAACAATCCGAAGTCTTCCGCGGAGCGTGGAATACGGCCCTCATCAACGGTGGCGTTGCGCTTGTCGCGTTGATATTAGCTGCTGTGGTGGCCTACTACTTTTCGCGCAATATCTCTGCGGACATCACCGAACTGGCCGATACTGCGACGCGGATTGCGGGCGGTGAGCGTGACCTGGTGGCGCGGGTGGCGCGTAACGATGAAATCGGCGTGCTGGCGCAAGCCTTCAACAGCATGACCGAGCAACTGCGCGTATTCATCGGCAGCCTGGAACGTCGCGTTGAAGAGCGCACTCGGGGGTTGGAGGCCGTCGCAGAAGTCTCGCGCGCCACGACCTCGGTGCTTGATCCAGACCGGTTGCTGCCGCGAGTTGTGAATTTGGTCCAGGAGCGCTTTAGCTTCTACTACGTCGGACTGTTTCTCGTTGATGAGGCGCGCCGCTATGCCGTGCTGCGCGCCGGTACGGGCGAGGCCGGTCGCGCCATGCTCGCGCAGGGCTGGCAACTGGCTGTGGGGATGGGCTCTATGATCGGTCAGTGTGTCGCCAGCGGCAAGCCCATGATCCGCCAGAGAACCGGCGATACCGTCGCGCGTTTCGAGAATCCCTTCTTGCCCGATACGCGCTCTGAGATGGCTTTACCTTTACGTTATGGCGGTCGCGTCATTGGCGCGATGACCGTGCAGAGTGTGGAAGAAGCCGCTTTTGACGAGGCATCCATTGCTATCTTGCAGAACATGGCCGATCAAGTGGCTGTTGCCGTAGAAAACGCCCGGCTCTTCACCGAAACGCACGTGGCGCTCGAACGCGCCCAAGAAGTGCAGCGCCGTTATCAAGGCCAGGCGTGGCGTGATTATCTGAAGTCTCGCCCGGCGCGTGGTTACGAATGGCGCGGCGGCGCCCTGCTGACGCTGGGCAACGAACTACCTCCCGGCGCGCAGCAAGTCCTCCAGCAACGCGCGGCAGCGATAGATGAGAAGACACTCCTGCTTCCAATTGTCCAGGGTGATCAGGTGATTGGCCTCCTGGGATTTGAGAGTGAAGATGGACGGAAAACGTGGAGCGCCGATGAAGTCGCCTTGATCGAATCGCTCTCTGAACAACTGATGTTAGCGGCAGAGACCCAACGCCTCCTCGACGAAACGCAACGTCGCGCCGCGCGTGAGCAATTGAGCCGCGAAGTCACGGCAGAAATGCGCCGTTCGTTGGATGTCACCACCGTATTGCGGACGGCGATTCGCCAACTTCAAGAATCGCTGAATCTTACCGAAGCCGAGGTATGGATCGAGACCGCTACCTCCGGCGGTGAAGGGTAGAGGGCCAATATGTGGACGCGGATTAAACGCTACTTTACATTGCCGGTTTTTGAGGATGAAGAGAAGTCCCGGGTTGCGCGCCTGCTTATCACGATCCTCATCACGTTATCCATCATAGTCGTGGTCGTGGATGTGCTTATGATCGCGCTTTATGGTCTCCCAAAGCGCTTGGCAGATACCAGTCCGTTTATCGGTCTTATCGTGATCGTCGGTTCGACGATAGGGGCTTTTGCGCTCATCCGCAGAGGGCGCACCAGCGGATTGGCGATCATGATCGTGTCGCTCATGTGGTTGCTGATTACTTATTGGATCTGGACTGTGGAGGGCTTAGGCGGCGGACACACCAGTTATGTCTACGCCCTCATTATTGTCCTTGCCGGTCTGCTGTTAGGCGCGCGCAGCGCCATCGTATTTACCGGCTTGGGGTTTCTGGCGGTGGTTGTCGCGTACTTTATCGAGCACGGAGGAGGGCTTCCAGTAGGCGTGCCGGTCTCATTTTTGGATTTGATCATCATCCTCGTTGTTTTTGCATTGATCGGCGTCTTCTTAAGATATGCGATAAAAAGTATGCAAGGTGCTATTGATCGCGCCCGACATTTTGCCCAGGCGCAGGCTGCGGCGAACCGCGAATTGGATGCGATCCGCGTCTCGTTGGAGCAGCGGGTGGCGGAGCGCACTGAAGATTTGGAGCGTCGCTCGATCCAACTACAGGCTGCGGCTGAAGTGGGCCGCGCCGCGGCGGCGCTGCGCGACCTCGAGGTGTTGTTGGTCGAGGTTGCCAAAATGATCGGAGAAAGCCTGAATTTCTATCACGTGGGCATTTTTCTGCTGGAAGAGAATAGCCGCTACGCCGTTTTGCGCGCCGCGAGTAGCCCGGAAGGGAGGCAAATGCTGGCGCATGGCTATTCTGTGGCCGTTGGGACGCCCGACATCATCGGCGTGGCGACGGCGAATCGTGAACTACGCATCGCTTCAGACACCGGCGAGAACGCCGTTTCCTTCGCCGGTTCCTTGCTCTCGCGTACACGCGCGGAATTGGCATTGCCGTTGGCTGCTGGCGACCGTTTGATCGGCGTATTGGACTTGCACAGCCTGGATCCCGCGGCTTTCACCGAGCAAACCATCTCCGTGATGCAGTTGCTGGCCGATCAAGTTGCCATCGCCATTGAGAACGCGCAGTTGTTTGCGCAACGTGAAGAATCGCTGGAAGCCGAACGCCGGGCCTATGGTCAGATCAGCCGCGCAGCCTGGCAGCAAATCTCACGTGTGGAAGGCGCGCTGCGTTTCGTCGTGGATACGCCGGGGTCAGTGCGTCCCGCTGCCGGCGAAACGCCGCCGGCCATGCTCCAGGCGCGACAGACTGGCCAGTTGATCACCGAAGAAGCGTCCACATTGGCCGTGCCGATTCAACTGCGCGAGGGAGTGAGTATCGGCGCGCTGCGCCTGCGTAAACCGGAGTGGGCGGCAGACGAGGTTACGTTGGTAGAAACGCTGACCGAACAGCTCGGCGCGGCTCTGGAAAGCGCGCGGCTCTATCAGGAAACCCAACGCCGCGAGGCGCGCGAGCGTATCACCCGTGAGATCACCGAAGACATACGCCGTTCCGTGGATATCGAAATGATTCTGCAATCCGCCGTAACCAGCCTGGGGGAAGCCCTGGGTGTGCCGCGCACCTATGTACGCTTGATGTTGGAAGAAGCGGATTTACCATCCGCCGAACGCGCCGCCCTGGAATCAACTCCGGCGCTGGATCTCGCCGCGGATGTCAACGGCGCCGCCAGTGTGGGGCAAGGAGAAGAACACCATGAGTCGTGACAAATCAACGCAAGCCGGCGCGCCGCCAGACTCCATGCGCGAGGAAGCGGCTGCCCCGCTTCAACCGCAGGACCTTGAGGCGCGTTGCGCTTTCTTGCAACACTTGTTGGACCTCAACCCTAACTTCTTCTTCGTGCGCGACCGCGAAGGCCGCTTTGTCTTCGTCAACAAGGCGCTGGCCGACGCCTATGGCACCACCGTGGAGGCCATGATCGGGAAAACTGACGCCGATTTCAACGTGAATCCGAAGGAAGTGGACGCGATCCGGCGGGGCGATCTTGAGGTGATGGAGTCTTTACAGAACAGATTTATCCCTGAAAGTCCCATCTTGCGTCACGGGCGTTGGGTTCAGACGACCAAATTGCCGATTGTGGATGCGAATGGAGTGGCGCAGCAGGTGCTTGGCATCTCCAGCGACATCACCGAACGCATCCAGATGGAGGAGGCCATTCAGGCGTCGCTGGAACGGCGCGGGCGTCAGGTGCAGACCTCCGCTGAAGTGGCCCAGGAAATCGCCGCAGCCACGGCGCTGGATGAACTGCTCCGGCGCGTCGTCACCCTGGTCAAAGAGCGTTTTGGCTACTATCACGCGCAAATCTTCCGCTATGATGCTGCCGCGCGGGTGATGCGCCTGGTGATCGGTTACGGCCTCGTCGGGCAGCGTATGTTGGCGGCCGGCCATCACGTCGCCATGGGCCGGGGCGTAGTCGGCGCCGCCGCCGCGACCGGACAGCCTGTGCTGGCGACCGACGTCACCCGCGACCCCGACTGGGTTCCCAACACCTTCTTGCCGGGCACGCGCGGTGAATTGGCCGTCCCGATCAAACTGCGCGACCAGATTCTCGGTATTCTCGACGTGCAGAGCAACATCACCAACGCCCTGACGACCGAAGACCAACTGCTGCTCGAAGGCTTGTGCGGGCAAATTGCCATCGCCATGCAAAGCACTCAACTGCTCGAATCGGCCAACACCTTCCGCCAGGTCATCGAATCCTCTGGACAGGGCATCTGTATGGCGACGTGGGGCGGGGCGCTGACCTATGCCAATCCGGCATACTGCGCCTTGCTCGGCGAGACCGATCTGGAGGCGCTGCTAGGCCAATCCTTCTTCGCCCATTATCCTGAAACTGTGCAGGCGCGACTGCGTGAAGAGATCATGCCCGTGGTGTTGGAGAAAGGGCAATGGCAGGGTGAACTGGCCTTACTCTCGGTCACGGGCAACGTGATCCCTACGCTTGAGATTCTGACCCTCGTATGTAACGAACAGGATGAGCCGCGTTATCTGACGCGCCAGGTCACCGATATTACCGCGCGCAAGGCGATGGAAGACGCCCTGACGATGGAACGCCAGTTACTCCACGCGCTGCTCGACAGCGTGCCGGATCACATCTACTTCAAGGATATGGAAAGCCGTTTCATTCGCATCAGCAGCGCCAACGCCGGCTGGCTCAGTCTCGCTGACCCGTCTCAGGCGGTAGGCAAGACAGACTTCGACTATTTTGGCGCCGAACATGCCGAGAAAGCCTACGCTGACGAACGGCTTATCCTTGTCTCCGGCCAACCTATGCTCGACATGGAAGAAAAGGAGGTTTGGCCGGACGGCCACGAGACGTGGGTTTCTACCTCCAAGATGCCGCTGCGCGACGCCGAAGGGCGCATCATCGGCACGTTCGGCATCTCGACCGACATCACGGCGCGCAAACTCGCCGAAATGGAGCGTGATCGGGCCTTGCGCGATATGGAGGTGCAGGCGCAGCAATTGACCGGCGTCGTGAACGACATGACACTCATCCAGAAGACAATGGCGGCTCTGACCGCGGCGCTTACGTTTGAGGAAGCCGTCCAGATCCTGTTGTCCTCCGTCGTCGCGGCAGTGGAGGCCGATCGGGTCAGCATGTTCCTGATTGACAACGAGCAGATGATTCGCGTCGGTTTGTATCCCTTCGATGAAACCCAACGCGCGCAGATCGGCGAAGTGACGCCGCTGTCGAATTTCCCTTTGACCCGGCAGGTGGTTGAGACGCGCCGCCCCCTCGTCGTTGCCGGCGACGCGCCGCAACTTCAGGAGCACGCCCGGCGGGCTTTTGCCGCTTTTGGGATTGTCGCCCACGCGACTATCCCCTTGATCGGGCGCGCGGGCGTCTTGGGGACTTTGTCGGTCAATCTCATCACCTCTAAAAGCGCCTTCACCGATCACGATGTGCGGATGCTGCAAATGTTGGCCGATCAAACCGCCCTTGCCATCGAGAATATCCGGTTGTTGGAACAGACGCGCGTGCGCGCTGAACGCGAGCGGCTGGTGCGCACAATCACCGACCGGATTCGGCGCGGCACCGACCGTGATGTGATTGTGCGCGCGACGCTGCAAGAACTGGTGCAGATGCTCGACGCTTCCAAGGCGGTGCTGCGTCTGGGCAACCGCGAGCGGCTGATGTCTGTGTTGGAAATGGACGCGTCGCCAGATGAACATCTGATGCAGGGTGTGACGCCTGCGCTGGATGAAAACTGATGAGAAGTTTGTGGAGATACAGCAAGGAGACCTCCGATGCCCTATCAAATGCAGATGCGTGAAGACGGTATTTTGCAGATCAGGTTTATTGGTGTGTTGGAAAGCGCCGATTTACCACAATTCATCAGCGAATTCAATCGCTACCTGGAAGCTGCCACCCCAGAAAAACCACTGCGTACCTTGTCCAAGGCAGATCAGCCCGGCATGAAGTACTCTCCGGCGGTGCGCAAAGCCTTTGCCGACATGAATTCTGATCCGCGTTTGGGAAAGTCCGCGACTATTGGCGTGGATCGGTATACGCGCGTGCTGGCAGGATTTGTGTTGAAAGCGACCGGACGCGAAAACATCCGTTTTTTTGACGCTGAAGAACTGGCGGTGGCTTGGTTGTTATCCTAGGGGGGACTATGGCGCACCAATTGGGAATGGGTAGTGATGGCATTCTGCGGCTGATGTTCATCGGCGATACGGACAAACTGGGCGCTGAAGCCTTGATCGCGGATTTTGGGCCATATCTGGCGCACGCGACGGCGGAGAACCCTCTGTGCATCTTGTGGGACGATACCCGTGGCGGCAAAGCCTCTTCAGAAGTGCGTAAATTCTATGCCGACCTCAACCGTGATCCCCGTATAGGAAAAGTCGCCATTTTTGGCGCGAAAAACTATGGCCGGGTCTTGGGTGAGTTTATCCTGAAATTCACCGGGCGCGACAATATCCGCTTCTTTAACGCGCAGGAACAGGCGCTTAGTTGGCTAAAAGAATGACGGGCGTGCTTTTTGCGGGTGCAGAAAAAAAGGACTCTCTATGACAGAGATCACATTGGAAGAATATAAGCAACTGGTCGAAACACAGGGGCATCAACTCCTCACCGGCGTGCGTTCTGCGGCGATGGGCGACATGGATGTGGCGTGGGAAGTCCCTGAAGGCGTGCCCATACTCACTGCCCTGGCCGTCGGGATCGGGATGCTCATTGACGACATCCGCGACATGCGCGCCGTGCAGGAGCAGGCGCGTATGGTGGAGAACCAGAGTCGCGCATTGTTAGCCGTCGTGCAATCCGCAGCCCTGGGCGACTTTGATGTGGTTGTCGAAGTGCCCGAAGGCGTTGAGGAATTGTCGGAATTGGCCGTGGGCATTGATATGATGCTCGACGACATCCGTGACATGCTCGAAGCGCAGGAGCGTGCGCGCGCCGAGATCGAAATCTCCAAACAGCAACTCGAGGCGGCATTGGAAGAGATGCGCGCTACCCAACGCCGCTATATCCAACAAGAGTGGGCAGGTTACGCGGCGGCGGAGTCGGGTTACGCTTACGTCAGAGGCGTAGAGGAATTGCAGCCGGTCACAGATGATGCTCAGGCGCTGCGGTCAACGGCGCTTACGGACGCAGTGGCCCAGCGCGCCACGGTCGTCACGGAAGATGTCGCCGAAGGGCAGACACTCGCGTTGCCCATCGCATGGGCCGGTGAAACCATCGGCGTGCTCGGCCTCACCCGTCCGGCCGCCCACCCGTGGGGTGCCGACGAAATTGCGGCGGTCGAAGAAATCGTCGAGCAAGCCGGCTGGGCCTTGGAAAACCAACGACTCTTCGATGAAACGCAGCGCGCCCGCGCCCTTCTGAGCAAACAAATCCGCGAATTGGACTGTCTCAACGACATTGGCCGCCGGATCGCCGAATTTCCGGCGATCCCTGACCTGTTGCAATGGACGGCAGAACGGCTTCCCGCAGCTATGCAATACGCGGATGTGTGCGTCACGGCCATTGAATATGCCGGACGGTTTTATGGCACCATTGAAGCCATTGACCAGGCGCGCCAGATGGTCAGCGGCCTCCGCCTCGGTGATGAGCAAGTCGGTCGTATTGTCGTAGCATACACTGAGGAGCACACATTTCTCGACGGGGAGAGCGCCCTGTTGGGTGATGTGAGCCGGCGTCTTACCGGCTACATCGAGAACCGCCAACTCCTTGAGCAGGCCGAGACGCGCGCTGTGCAGGAGCAAGCGTTGCTTGAAATCGCCGGCAAAATCGGGACGAGTGAAGACATGGAGGGCTTATTAACCGTTCTTCCTGAAATTATCCCGCCGCTGCGTCATCTGGCTCCGGTGGATTTGATGTCGGTAGCGACGTATACCCCCGGCGAATCATCGTTAACGGTCTTTGCCGTGGCGGTGGAAACCGATGTCGCGCACTTCAGCCCGGCGGGAACGCGCCTGCCATTGGAAGGTTCCGCGCCCGGCTGGGTTATCACGCACAAACGACCCTGGCTAGAAGCAGACATGCGGCGTAGGGTAACCTTCCCTGAGGATGCAGACTTGATAGCGGAAGGGGTCGTCTCGCGGCTTATTGTGCCCCTGCAATTCGGCGATCAACTGGTTGGTACGCTGAATATGGCGAGCCGGCAGCCGCGCGCATTCACTCAGGAGCGCATGGCGCTGTTAGGACAGGTCGCCAACCAATTGGCCCAAGCTATGGAACGCGCCCGTTTGCTGCAAAACACCCGCGCGGCGCTGGCGGCCGAAGCTGAAACGCGCCGCAGTTACGAGCGTCGGGAGTGGCAAACATACCTGCAAGAGAACCGCAGACTTCGTCGGAATGCTTTCGTCTATGATGCCGCGACGAAATCAGGGGGGGGCCAGGGCCGGGTGGTTGTCCAGCCTGATTTCTGGCGCCCGGAGATGCTGAAATCTTTACGCGAGTCCACCTTGGCGACGACTCACGATGTGGCAGACGATGCCGCGCCGACACACGGACAGCAGGCGGCCGCCACACCTCCAGCTGGAAAACGGATCGGAATGGCCGTTCCCATCGAGATGCGTGGTCAGGTGATCGGGGTGCTGGGCGTCGAAGACCCCGAAGGCATGTGGCGCAGTTCTGCGGATCAGTTGGCCTTGATCCAATCTGTTGCGCAGCAGTTAGGCCAGGCGTTGGAAAGCGCGCGCTTGCTCGAGGCCACCCAACGCCGCGCCGCCCGCGAACAGCGCGCGCGCGAAATCACCGACACCATTCGCGCCGCGTCCACCATCGAGGATGCCGTGAAACGCGCCGTGCAGGAAATCGCGCGCGTTTTGAACGCCTCCGAAATGGTCGCCCGTCTGGGACCGGAAAACCTGTTGACGCCGCGTGAGGAGGGAGAGGCTAATGAACAATAGGGTACGAGAATCAACCACCAATGTGCTCACGGGTAGCGTGTTGCTTGAAGATCAGTCGCGGCGCACTCGTCTTTTGCGCACTGTGGCATGGGTTGTTTTGCTGGCGTGTTCTGTGGCGCTGCTTGGTTATCTCATTGCTTTGTTTTCCATTCCCCACCTGCCCATTTCCGCGCTTGTTGCTGATGTGCTGGCGATACTGTCTATGCTCGCCGTGCTTGCCTTGCTCGCGCGCGGACACTTCGAGCGGGCGCTGCCACTCGCCATCGTGAGTTTGACCGTGCTTCTGTTTGTCGCCATGTATTTTCTCAACGGGACGCGGGGCCCGGCGCTTTTACTGTCGCCGCTGATTATGCTCATTGCCGGTATCGTTGGTGAGCGACGCTATGCTCAACCTACCACCATCGTTCACGTCCTCGTGTATGTGATCTTTGTAATCCTGGAGGCTCTCGGCGTACTCACGCCTTATCAGATGTCGCCACAGAGTTCACGATTAGTCTGGATTGGGGTTTTCATTCTGACCGCTGCCATAATGGTCATGATTAACCGGCAATTTATCGCTTATCTGGCATTGGCCCTCTCTGCATCGCTGAAGCGCGAGGAATCATTGGCGGAAATGAGCCGGCGCGCGCAAGCGTTGGCTGACGCCGAGCGTGTAGCGCAAACGCAAGCGCAAGAAAACGCGCGGCAGCTTCAAGAAGTGGCGCAAGAATACGCCGCTTTCCTGGAGCGCATCGCCACCGGTGACTATAGTGCGTCGCTGAACCTGGGTTCGTTAGCCGAACGGCCCAACTTGCCGCAAGCGTTAATTAGTTTGGGAGAATACATCAATACGACGGTTGCCAGTCTGGTATCGGCGTTGGATGAAGCGCGGAGTGCCCAGCAGACCTACATGCGCCAATCCTGGCAGAGTTTGATGGAAACCGGGCGCGCACCCGGCGGGTATCGTTATCACGTGGATGAGGAGACTGAAACGTCGCGCCTGGAGATCGCCGAAAACGCCTGGCTGCCGCCGATGACCCAGGCGGTGCAATCCAAGCAGATCGCAGTCGGCAAGGAGGAGTTGGCGCTCCCCATCGCTTCAGGCACGCGGGCGCAACTCATCGGTGCGTTAGGGGTGCGCCGTACCCGGCAGGAAGAATGGAGCGAGGACGAACTGGCGCTGGTGACAACGGTGACTGACCAACTGGCGCAAACTCTGGAGAACCTGCGCCTGCTCGACGAGACAACGCGCCGCGCGGCGCGTGAACAGATGGCCGGTGAAATTACCGGCCACATCCGCGAAGCGGTGGAGATCGAAGAAGTTTTGGAGCGCGCGTTGAGCGAACTTGGACGCGCTCTGGCTGTCGAGCGCGGCGCGGTATATCTGACGCTGCAAGAACAGGGAAAAGTCTGAGCTAAGCGACAATTTCGATCTTGGCGCTAATAATGAGTGTGATAAGGATGCAACTATGGTGAAATCGAAGACTGAACGACAGGCGGCTATAGCGGCAGCGTGGGAACGCTTTTTGACCGTCAACGTCCCTGATGAAGAAGAGGCGCGACTGGGACGGCTGTTCTGCGTCATGATGGTACTGACGTTCGCGCTGTCGCTGTCACTCGTGTTGATCTTGGTGATTGCCACCTTGCGCGATCTGTTTCCTAGCCGGTTGATGGGCTGGTCGGCAACAGCCTTCCCGATGGTCTTCATCCCCCTGTCCATCTTTAGTTTTGCCCGCGCCAAACAAGGCTACGTCTCTTCCGTGGCCCAGTCATTTGTGTGGATCAACTTCATCGGCATAGCCCTGGCTGCGTTGATCTTTGATGGGATGAACTCCCCAGGGTGGTTGCTCTTCTTCTGGCCGGTAACGTTAGCCGGGATGTTTTTAAGGCCGGTGAGTGGGCTACGCATGGCGTTCGGCGTGTTGATCTTTTACGGCGTGCTCGCGTTCCTGTGGACTACCGTCTTCAAGATCACGGTGCCCAGCTTTTCCTTTGATCTTTTTTACTTTCTGACCCGCGCCTTTGCCTTGTTGATGCTGGTAGCGACGGGCGGCTTTGTCAACTACCTGAACCTTCATAGTTCCTACCAAACCTTGAACCGTTCACGGCTTGTCAGCCAGGATTTACGCGGGACACAGCGCATGTTGGAGCGCCGGGTTGCCGAGCGCACCGACGAACTGGCGAAACGCGCCGGACAGTTTCGGACGATTGCTGAACTTAACCACGCCATCGCGTCCATTTCGGACATGCAATTACTGCTCGATACTGCCGTGAGTTTGATTGCCCAACGCTTGGGGTACGATCATGTGGGAATTTTCTTCGTTGATCCGCACGGCGAGTGGGCTGTGCTGCGCGCCGCCTCCTCGGTGGGCGGACAGCGTATGCTGGCGCGCGGTCATCGGTTGCGCGTAGGCCGCCAGGGTATTGTGGGCTACGTCGCCGAGACGGGCCTGCCCCGGCTGGCCTTTAGCGTGGGCGAGGACGCCGTCTGGTTCAACAACCCCGATCTGCCGGATACCCAGTCAGAGGTGAGCTTGCCGTTGATTGCCCGTGGGCAGACGGTCCTCGGCGTGCTGGATATCCAGACGCACGTCAAAGCTGCCTTCACAGAGGAAGACGTGACCGTGCTGCGCATCCTGGCCGATGGGATCGCCGTTGCCGTGGCGAACTCGCTCTCTCTGGAAGAGACGACCCATGCGCTGGCGCGTCTGGAGCGTTATCAAGAACAGGATGCCCTGCGCGCATGGCGTCAGGCATTGGCCCGGCGGCAGATGCGCGTAGGGTATGGCCTCGAATCTGGCTTTGTTTATCCGGCGGATGTGGAAGCCGCGTCGGAGATTGAGGCTGGTGAGTTGAGCGAAGTGACGACCCGCCTGACCGATGATGGGCGGCATCTCTTGCTGGCGCCAATTCGCGTCCAGAACCGCAATGTAGGCGTACTTTCCTTTGAGAAAACAGCGCCGTGGGCCGAGGACCAGCTTCAACTGGCGCAGTTCGTGGTTGAGCAATTGGACCTGGCGCTCGATAACGCGCGTCTGCTGGAAGAGACGCGGCTGCGCGCGAATCAAGAGCGCGCCCGGAGCGACATCGTGGGCCGCATCCGCGCGATGACCAGCACCGATGCGATTTTGCGGAACGCCGCGCGTGAGTTGGGTCTGGCGCTGCAAGTCGAACGCAGCCGCATCCAACTGCTGCCGCCGGGCGAGGGACGCCTGGGAAGTCCAGAGACGCCGCTGGCGCAGGGAGAGGCATAGACGAATTGCGTATGATGAAACGTTGGCGTTTGTGGGGATTGATTGTCCTGTTGTCCTGCGTGGCGGCCTGCCAGCCGGCGCAGAATGTCGCCTGGCCTACGCCAGCGCCGATCGCGCCCGCGCGCGCTAAGCTGCGGGTGTTCTGGGTCAACAGCTACACCGAGGACGACTTCTGGTCGCAGCAGGTGCGCATCGGGGTCCTGGAGACGTTAGCGCGTCGGGGATATACGAGTGTTGACGGTACACTGGAAATGGAAACCTTCCACATGGGGATGCGGCAGGTCGCAGTGATTGAGGACGTAAGGCCGGCAGCGCTCCTGGCCGTTGAGCGGCTCGCAGATTTTCAGCCGGACATCGTCATTGTTTCTGGCGACGAAGCGACACGCACCATCATTCCGTTGTATTTTGATCCCACCTTGCCTTTCGTTTTCTGTGGTGTGAACAGTGACCTGCGCCAGTACGGGTTGGATCTACTGAACGTCACCGGTGTTTTGGAAGCCCTGCATCCCGTACAAACTGTAGCGATGGCCTATGCTTTTGTCGAAGACGCGCAGCAGTATATGGTCCTCGGCGACGGCTCCGTGTCGGGCAAGGCCCGCGCCCTGGCGGCTTATGCCGCTCTGCAAAACAGTGCGTACGGCACGCCGGCGCCGCTGTTCCGCTTGGCGGGAACCTGGTCTCGTTGGCAAACGACGGTGCTGGAAGATGCGCGCGCGGCGGATTTCATCTTGCTGGCGAGCCATCAGGGTATCGTTGATGACAGTGGAAATCCCATTGATGAGCAAGAGGTTATCGCGTGGATGCTGGAAAACTCTCCCGTGCCGGTTTTTGCTCTATCTAACGTTGCGATCATCAACGGCGCAGTGGGTGGCCTGGTCTCGTATGGGTATGAAGAAGGCGTTTCGGTCGGAGAAATCGTGGTGCGGCTGGCTGCCGGCGAGTCGCCGGCCGATATCGAAATTCGCGGCCCGGCGCGCAATCTGCTCGCGGTCAATCTGGCGGCCTCACGCCGCTGGAATTTGCGCATACCCGTTATGTTCCCGATCGCGGCACGCATCTACGGAACCTTGCCCGTTGCAGAAGGAGGTCATTAATGTCACAGAAGGGCATGAGCCTGCGCTGGCGCATGATTCTGATCATTGCCGGAATCCCCATGTTACTGCTGGTCCCGGTCTTCATCTACTTGAGCAACCAGTACCGGAACGCCTATCGGCAGGCCTACTGGGGCAAAGCCGAGTTAATCACCATCCAACTGCAACAAACGCTCGAAACCGTCGCGCCCTACGTCGAGACGTTCCAGGATGCGCCAGGGCTGGCGACGCTTTTGCAAAAAGTGGTGGAGGGCAGCACAGAGTTCGACTTCGTCGCTTTGGTTGACAGCGCGGGTAAAGCCATTGAACACTCTACCCCCGGACTCAAAAATGTGACGGTCGCGGAGTTGGCCGGCCTGGACAGCGCCAAACCGATTGAGCTGCGTGAATTATCGTACTTTGGTTCGGTCTATCTCATCTCGCGCGCGGTCCCTATGCCCGGCGACGCGAAACAACGCCTGTATATCGTCGTAGGAGAGCGGGCGGAGGTCGTTGATCCTCCGATGATGGCATTGCTGATCGTTGGTATACTCAGCGGGGTGGGGTTGATCGCGTTGCTGTACTTTTCCACGCAGGGGCTTGTGCTGCGACCGCTCACCCGTCTGGCAGAAGGGGCGCGAATTATCGGCGGCGGCGACCTGGCGCACACGATCCCGGTTGACAGGGAAGACGAAATCGGCGTGGTTGCGCAGTCGTTCAATGGGATGGCAGCTCGTCTGCGCGAAATGGTTTCGGGGCTGGAACAACGCATTACCGAGCGCACGGCGGCGCTGGAGCGCAAATCACTGCAACTGGAAACCATCAGCCTGGTGAGTAAAGAAGCGGCCCAGGTGCGTAATGTCATTTTGCTCCTGGAAACAACCGTCCAGGCCGTATCGGATAAATTCGGTTTCTACCATGTGGGGATTTTCATCCTGGATGACGCCAGGGTGTGGGCGATACTGCGCGCGGCCTCTTCGGAGGGCGGTCAGCGGATGTTGGCGCGCGGGCACCGTCTGCGGGTTGGACAGACGGGCATCGTGGGTCTCGTGGCGAGCACCGGTAAACCGCGCATCGTTTTCAACGTCGGCGAGGATGCGGCCTGGTTCAATAACCCCGATCTGCCCGACACGCGCTCGGAAATGGCGTTGCCGCTGCTGGTGGAAAGTGGGGTAATCGGCATCCTGGACGTGCAAAGCGACGTGCCCAAAGCCTTCACCGACGAGGATATCAGCACCCTGCAATTGTTGGCCGACCAGTTAGCGGTGGCGCTCAACAACGCGCGCGCGCTTGAGCAGATGGAAAGCGCACTGGCTGAAGTTCACAATCTTCAGGTCGAGTACAGCCGTCAGGGGTGGGCGCGTATCGCGGCGCAGACGCGCCCTCTGGCCTATGAATATGACCGTGTGGACGTGAACCCTGTCCCGCCGCTTCCCGTGCCCCCGGATCTGCGCGAAGGGCGGGTGCAGCGCGCTCAATTGATGGATGGCGGCGTGCCGGTCGTCATGGAAACCTTGCGGGCCGGCGACCGCGTGTTGGGCTACCTGGGTCTCGCCGATTCGCAGCGCACCTGGTCCCCAGAAGAACTGTCACTGGTCGAAAGCGTCAGCGAACAGGTTGCCCTCGCCCTGGAAAACGCCCGGCTCTTCGAGGAGTCGCAGCAGAGCCAACGCCAACAGACCCTTATCAGTAACGTCTTGCAGGTATCCTCCAACCCCGACCTGAGCTTTGAGGACGTATTGGCTGAAATCGCCCGAATTCTAGCGCAGGCGTTGGGGATGGCCGTGGGGATTTACACTTTCCCGACGCCCGACTTCCCGCGCGTACAGCCCCATGCTGTTCTCGATCCCTTCGGGGAGCGTCTACCATTCCCCACCGAACCAATCGCGTTGAGCGATGAACATCTCACCTTCTTCCGGGGGCTGCGCCGTGCAGAATTAGGCCCGCTGCTGCCGCTGCTCGGTGGCGTCGAACTGGCGCCGGAGAACCGCGACCGGCTGGCGGCTTACGAACTCAGGCGCGTATTCTACGTTCCCCTGGGCAGCAGCGGTTCGCAGCATGGGTTTATCGTCATGCTCCAATCTCGAGACAACGCGCTGCCCCTCGACCCCGAAACGCGGGACCTCATTCAACGCCTGGCGAACCAGATTGAAGTGGTTTTGGATAACCTGACGTTGACGGAGGAGACCCAGCAGCGTTCCGAAGAACTGCGTTCACTTTACAGCATCTCGTTGGTCTTGAGCGAACTGCTCGAACCGGCGGATGTGTTGGCTGCCATCGTGTCCCAAGGGGAAACACTGCTCAATGCAGATAGCAGCGGATTCTTTGAGTATGATGTTGAAACCGACGGGTTGATTTTAGCGTTGGGGCCTCCGGATGGTTCACTGGGACAGGTCGGACTGCGTCTACGACGGGGTGAGGGATTGGCGGGCGAAGCCCTGGTCAAACAACAAACGCTCTTTGTCGAGGATTACGAGGTGTGGGACAGAAGTGTGCCCGCACTCCGTAGCTCGCGCTTTCATGCGATCATGGCTGTGCCTATGATCGGGCGGTTTGGTCCGCAGGGTGTGTTGGTGCTGCGCGCAGAGGAGATCGCTGCCTTTGGTGATCGAGAAGTACGCCTGGCTAACCTCTTCGCCCAGCAAGCTGCTGCCGCGCTCGATAACGCGCGGTTGAACAAAGACGCGCAACGCCGCGCCGAGGAATTCTCGCTGCTCTCCCAGGCCGGCATTGACTTGCTGCCGATCCGGGATATGCAGCAGCTTCTCGCCCGCGCTGCCGATTGGACGCGGCGCATCTTCGACGTTCCGCGCGCCGTCATCTTCTTGCGCGACGCCGACGCCGGCATCTTCTTGTCGGGTCACAGTGTGGATGCGGCAGCGCACTTCTTGACGGAGCGCGATGACGATCAGCCTAGCCCCGGTGGTTTGACAGCGTCCATTATGGAAACGCGCAAGGGTATCCTCATCCTGGATACCCGCAAAGATGACCGCGCAAGCAGCCAACGTCTGGCCGAGATCGGCTTGCTATCACGGATGGGCGTGCCATTGCGTGTCGGCGACGAAGTGTTGGGCGCGGTGCTCATCTCCGGGATTGAAGCCAGCCAGTTCAACGAACGTGAACTGAACCTGTTGGAATTCCTGGCGACGCAGGTCTCCTCGGCGATCCAGAATGCGCTGCAATTTGGTCGCACCGAAGCCGCGTTGGGTGTGGTGCGGCGGCAAGCGCGCTATCAGGCCAATGTCTCGCAGGCGGCGGCTTTGCTCACCGAGCGGGGCACCGAGGCGGTATCCGATGTGCTGCGTTTGCTCGGTGAGGCGTCCAACGCTCACGGCGTGCTCTATCTGGAGTACCACGCGGCCGAAGACGCTGCCGTTACGGATGACGGGACGGAGGACGTTGTGGGCGACTCGCATTGGCAGTCGCGCGCTCTGTGGATGGCGGCAGAGCTTCCCGCCGGCCAGTTCGATGCTGCGCTGTTGCAGCACATCGCGCTGGAACGGATGCAACCCTGGGCCGATCAGCTTATCGGCAGACC
This sequence comes from Anaerolineae bacterium, assembly GCA_034433375.1. Classification (GTDB taxonomy): domain Bacteria; phylum Chloroflexota; class Anaerolineae; order B4-G1; family SLSP01; genus DSWT01. The sequence continues at coordinate 56,173 of DAOUAQ010000116.1, forward strand.
GTACCTGGCATTCCAACCCGATACCCTTCCCGCTGGGGAACGCGAATTGATGCGGGCGCTCGGTTTTAACACGCTGTTACTGTTGACCGTGCGGGGCGAAGCCCTCTATCCCAACATCATCCTGCTAGGCCGCGCCGACGCCGAAAATGCCTGGTTGGAGGAGGAAATTGTGGCTATGCAGACTGCGGCTGCCACCCTTTCCAACACCATCGCGCGCGAGCGGGTCTTCCAGGAAGTGCAGGCGTCGCGTACCGAGACCGAGGCGCTGTATCGCGGAAGCGCCGAGTTGAATCTCGCGCAGACCTACGATGGCATCCTGAACGTGCTGCGCACTCATACCATCCTGGGGCAGGGCGCGCATCACATGACGCTACAACTCTTCGACCGCCCCTGGACGGACGAGAACGAGCCGCAATATGCCGAAGTTGTAGCGCACTGGACGACGACAAACACGAACGCGCTGCGCCAGCGTTACTGGGTCGCCGACTTCCCCACATCGCCGGAACTGATCCGCAACACCGGGGTGATTCTGCTCGATGACCTTGAACACAACCCGCTGCTGTCGCGTCGGAACCGCGCCTTGTTCTCCCGTGTCTACGGCGCGAAGACGGTCGTCTTGGTGCCGCTGATTGCCAGCGGTCAGCGGATCGGCTTCTTGCACGCGATGTACCCCCAGGCCGTGACGTTCTCCGAGCAGGAGCGCCGCCGTTTGGAGAGCTTGACGCAGCAGGCCGCCATCGCCGCGCAGAACCGCCTGCAACTGCTGACCATTGAAGCGCGCGTCAATCGGGAACGGATGATCCGTGAAATCACCGAGCGCATCCAGGCCGCGCCGGACGTGCAAGGGGTGCTGCAAGCCGCCGTGCGCGAATTGGGGCGGGCTTTCGGAACCTCGCGTAACAGAATACAATTCCGACCGCCCGGTGAATCTACAGATATCAAGACCAACGGAGAAAAAGAGCCTTAAGGTGGAGGACCGGAAACCGGCTGGACAGCGCGTCGCAGTGGTTCTCTGGCAGGATTTGAGTGTATTCGATCCGCTGGTTATGGGAAAGGTTATGTAACATGACGATGATGGACACAGAAAAAAGTAAGGACCACGGGACTCAGGGGGTGGGGGCCTTGCGCCAACAGATGACCGCGCTATCACGCAAGGATGGGGGGATTTTCCTCCAATCTATGTTGGACGCCATCCCTAACCCGATTTTCTACAAGGATATGGCGGGCGTTTATCGCGCCTGCAATCGCGCCTTTGCCGAGGACGTTCTCGGCGTGCCGGGTGAACGTATCATCGGGCGGACTGTCTATGACCTGGCGGAATCTATGCCTCAAGCCCTGGTGGAAACCGATCATCCCAAAGACCTGTTGCTGCTGCGCGCGGCTGGCTCTGACGTTTACGAGACGGCGTTATGTTACGCGGACGGCATTTTCCACGACGTCGTCATCCACAAAACCACCCTGGCCGCGTCAGATGGTCGCATTGACGGTGTGGTGAGTGTGCTGCTCGATGTCACCGACTTCAACAAGTCGGAAGAAAAGAGCACGATGCTGCTTGAGTTGACCCAGGCCGCCATCGCCGAAACCGAGGTGCTCTATCACCTGAGCAGTTCCCTCATCGCTTTTGACGATCTGACGGGCCTTTTGCGGGCCGTGGTGGATGGCGTAGCGGATATGCTGCTGGCGAACCAGGTGATATTGACGACGGTGGACCTTGAGCAGCGCAAAGTCATCCACTTCGTCAAGGGAGGCGTCGGCGTTGCCGGCGTTGCGCCGGAGATGTCCTTCGATGAACTGTGGAATGGTTTGAGCGGCGCGGCGTTGCGCAGCCTGAAGCCGATCCTCTCTACCAAGAGCACCCCCGACCCGCGCGAAAGCCCTGAAATCCAACGGCAGCTTGGCGAAGCGAGCATCGGCTCCGTGGTGGTCGTTCCCTTGCGGTACCAGGAGCGGACGTTGGGCACGTTAGCGGCTGTCAATCGTCTGGAAGACCCGGATTTCACGAAGAAGGATGTGAGCTTGATGGTGGCGATGGCGAACCAGGTCGCGGCTGCCGTCGAAAGCGGACATCTCTTCGCCAAATTGCAGCATACGGCGACAACTATGAGCACCGCTGCGGAAATCTCACAGGCGTCCTCGTCAATTTTGGATCTGGACGAATTGCTGCCGCAAGCCGTGGATCTCATCCGCCAACGCTTTAACCTGTACTACGCGGGCATTTTCCTGGTGGATGACAGCGGCGAGTGGGCCGTCCTTAGCGCGGGAACCGGCGCGGCGGGACGCGCCATGTTGGCTGAAGAGTACCGTGTGAAGGTAGGCGGCGAGTCGTTGATCGGCGCTTGTGTGGCGACCGCCTCGCCCTGCATGGCTCAGGATACGACATCAGCGCAGCGACGCATGGCGCTTGTGTATTTGCCGCACACACAGTCGGAGTTGGCGCTGCCGATGATTAGCCGTGACGCGACGATCGGCGCGATGACCGTGCAATCGGTGCTGGCAGGCGCTTTCACCGCCGAGGACGTCACGGCGCTGCAAATCATGGCGAACCAATTGGCGAACGCCATCCAGAACATCCGGCTGCTGGAGAAAGTACGCACTTCCCTGGCGGAGACCGAGGCGCTCTATCAAACAGCGCGCGCGATCAGCGGCGCGCGCTCCTTCGAGGACATCCTTGAGGGGCTTTTTGACACAATCACGTTTATGCCTCTGAGCGAGGCGGTCTTGCACGTCATTGTCGCGCGCGATCCCCTCAAGGTGAACTCGTACACGACGACCCGCGTCGGCGGTGAGCGACAGACGCACGTGACTTACACGACGTCCGTTGACGATGTCGCGCCACTGCTGGATGATCCGCAGCAGTTCGTCTTCTATGGCGACCCAAAAGATGAAGACGCCGCCATACCTGAACCGGCGCGCGCGCGCATGGCGCAGATGGGCTATCGTTCGACGCTGACCACCGGCTTGACGGCGCACGGCGAACTGGTGGGGTTCCTCACGTTTAGCAGCGCCGCGTCGCAGCACATCATCGCGGCGCGCGCGGTGCAGGGCGCAGTGCGCGCTTTGGCCGATCAGATCGGGGTTGTGCTGGATAACTTCCTGCTTGGCGAGCAGACACGCCTGCGCGCTGAACAACTCGAAACATTAAGCGTGATCGAATCCGCGCTTTCGGAGACCAACACCGAGGCCGAGATACTGGACGTGTTTGTCCTGGCTGTGCGCGCTACTGCCACCCTCACGGCCTGGCTGGTGTACACCGACTCCGCCGCCGACGGCGTGGTGACGACGCAGATTGTGGCTTCCTGGCATAATGGGGCCATTCAGCCCGCTGACCCGCTGCTCAACCGCTCGCTTTCCCCGAACACTTTCCCTATGTCGCGTCTGTGGATGGGCGATCTGGATCAAATTTCTTACACCTATGATCTACACCAGGACAGCCCGATTGACGCCAGGGCGCGTGAATGGGCCATTGAGCATGGCTTTGTGTCGGTGATGGTGCTGCCGATGTTGAGCGGCGGACACTTGCAAGGGGTCATCGTGCTCAACTGGGCTGAACCCTACGTTTTGTCTAGCACCGAACAATTCCTCTTGCGGCGTCTGGTGCGCCCGACTGTGGCGTTGCTCTCGCGGCGACGCGCTTACCTTGCCGAGGAGGCTGCGCGCGCCGAAAATGAGCGCCGCGCGATGCAGTTCCAGACCGCGGCAGAAGTGGCCCACGCCGCCTCCTCCATCATTGACCTGGATGAATTGTTGCCTCATGCCGTGAATTTGCTCCGTGAGCGTTTCGACCTCTACTACGTTGGTGTTTTTCTGGTTGATGAAACCAGAGAATGGGTCGCGTTGCGCGCTGGTACGGGCGAGGCTGGCCGCATTATGTTGGAACGCCAGCATGGTTTTACCGTCGGCGGCGGTTCGATGATCGGGCGGTGTGTGGCTGAGGCCACGCCGCAGATCCCCGAAAGCGTAGATACTGCGGTGCGTTACGTCAACCCGCTCTTGCCCAACACGACGGCGGAAATCGCTTTGCCGCTGGTCAGCCGCAACCAGATGATCGGGGCCATGTCAATCCAGTCCAGCAAAGTGCGCGCCTTCTCCGAGACCGACATCACCATCTTGCAGACAGTGGCTGACCAGTTAGCCAACGCGATTCAGAACGCCCGGCTGTTCGATCAACTGAATACCTCGCTGACCGAAAGCGAAATGCAGACAGAAGTGAGTCTGGCGATCAACGAAGCGCAATCGGTTGAAGAGATCGTGCGCGCGGCGGCGCAGGTAGGTGAGTTTATCGGCATGGCCGGCGTCTCCTTGCGCCATTTCACGCGCTGGGATGAGGCCGGGCGGCCTGTGAGCCAGGATGTTTACAGTTTGTTGACCCGTGAAGCCGGCGAAGAATTCCGCGTTATGGAGAACATCGTGATTAACCAGGAGCTTTTAGTCTGGATCCTCGCCGACACACGCCGGATGCATGTCAGCAGAGATTTGGTCACCGACATGGCCTTGCCTGAGGCTATTCGCGCCAGCTTGCTTGCGCAGGGCTATAACAGTATGATCTGCACGCCGCTCGGCACGCGGAACCGTTTGTTGGGATTCCTGGTCCTGTTTGATACACGTCCGGTGGAGGAGTTCCCAGCCCGCTATATCCAGGTTTTTGTGCGGACGCTCATTGATCAGGTTTCGACGGGATTGGATCGCTACACGCTGCTCCGCGAAAGCGAACGGCGCGCCGCGCGAATGGAGACGGCTTCTGGAATCGCCCGCCATGCCGCGTCAATTCTGGATCAAGAGACTTTGCTCTCCGAAGTTGCCGGACTGATTCGTGAGCGTTTCAACTTATATCACGTGGGCATGTACATGGTGGACGATTCCGGACAGTGGGCGGTCTTGCACGCTGCTTCCGGCGACATTGGCCGCGCGCTGCTGGCGCAAGGCCAGCGCTTGCAGGTAGGCGCGGGTTCACTGGTGGGCGCGTGTGTGTCCGCCGCTGCCCCATACAGCGTCTTGAATCTGGACGAGGCATCACGCCGTCTCTATGCCGACGCCGTCACCGCTACCGGCTCGGCCATCGTGTTGCCGCTGATCAGCCAGAACGTCGTCATCGGTGCGGTGGCTATGCATTCGCAGGAAGCGGCCGCTTATTCTAAAGAGGACATCACCATCTTCCAGACGATGGCCGACCAACTGGCGACGGCTATCGGCAACGCGCGCCTCTTTGCGCAGTCACAGACCAGCCTTGAAGAGTTGCAGCGGGTGCAGCAACGCTATGCCGTGGAAATGTGGGATGGCTACGTCGAGCAGCGGGACGTTTTCGGCTATACCTACGATCTGAACGAAGTCGCTCCATTGCCTGTTGAGCAATCCAGTGCCCCGGCTGATCTTTGGGGCGGCAAGCTCTTCATGCGCAGCGGTGAAGAGGATGGCGATGGCGCGCTGTTGGTCGCGCCTTTCGATGTCAGGAGCGAGCCGGTGGGCTTCCTGAGTTTTGAGGAACCCGGCGCGTCGCGGACGTGGACCGAAGACAATGTCGCCGTCATCGAGGCCGTCCGCGAGCAGCTTGCCCTGGCCCTGGAGAACCGTTTGTTGATTGACCAATCCCAAAATGCACTGCGTGAAGCCCGGCAGCGTGAGCGCGAAGTTCGCTTCCTCCAGGGGGTCGCCGCCTTCCTCAATGCGACGGAGAGCATCGTGGCCTCTCAAAACGAATTGCGGGAGCACCTGCAGGCATTCATCCCGGTGGACTCGCTTTCTATCACCGGGTATGACGCCAATCGTATGTTGCACTTTTTGGGGGAGCAGACCGGCAACGTGCTCAACCTGGAGAATTGGGCGGGGGTCGAATTGGGAAAAGGAACGGGATACACACTGGCGGCTGAGACGGGCGAACCTTTGCTGCACGATGACATCCGCCAGACCCCGCGTTTCTGGGAAGATGAGCACTTGATTGTGGCGGGAATGGTCGCGCGCGCTGTCATGCCCTTGCGGTTAGGCGCGCGCATCCTGGGGACGTTGAACCTGGAGAGCCGCCAACCTGGCACATTCTCACGGCCTGAGCTGATGCCCATCCTCTCGCAGGTGACGGCGCAAGTCGCCTCGGCGATGGAGCGCGCCAACCTGCTGCAACGCGCCCAAGAGAGCGCCGGCGAGTCGCGCACCCTCTACGAAGCCACCAGCGCGCTGGCCGAAGCTACCAGCTACGAGACCGTGCTGCGCGCCATCGTCGGACACACCATTCTGTCGGAGTATGCCTGGGCCGAGATTGCGATGTTCATTGTTGATCCCGAAACCGGCGCAGAACAGAGTTTGTTGGAAGTCGTCAGTTCGTGGAGCAGTCAGTCCTCTCTTGCGCCCCTGGAAGTCGGGCGGCGGATGTCGGTCGCGGAGTTCCCGGCGCTGCAACGCCTCGCGCCGGGGCAACAACTGTACATCTGCGAGGACATCAATATGGCGCTGGACATGGATCCGTCGGTCCGCAACTTCTATCTTGAGCAGGGCGTGCAGGCATTTGTGATGGCGCGCCTTTCTGCAGTCGGCGTCACCAGCGGCGGCGGAATCGGCGTGCTCCAGATTCGATTCTCGGAGCCATACCACCCATCGGAACAGGACGTGCGTCTCTACAACAACATCGCCGATCAGGCCGCTGTCGTGCTCTCTAACCAGAAGCTGCTGCGGCTGTCTGAGGCGCGCACCGAGCAGTTGACCGCCGCCGTGGACTTCGCGAACCTCGCCACGGCCCTCTCGGAGCGCGAAGATTTGCTCAAGCGATCGGTAGATTTCTTTAAGACGCGCTTTGGTTTCTACTATGTGGGCATTTCGATGCTGGACGAGCAAGGGGAGTGGGCCGTCTTGCAGGCCGGCACCGGCGATGTCGCGGAGACGCTGCTGCGTATGGGGACGCGTGTGCGTGTTAATGCCAGCTCGATGGTCGGTTGGAGCATCGTCAACGACCGACCACGCATCGCCCAGGATGTAACGCGCGACCCGCTATACTTTGGAAACCCCTTGCTGCCGGGCGTGCAATCGTCCATTGCGTTGCCCCTCAAGAGCCGTGGGCAGGTCAACGGCGTCCTCACCATCGAGAGCGACCGGCGCTTCGCGTTTACCGGCGAAATCGTCTCGACACTCGAACTTATGGCGACGCAACTGGCGAATATGATCGAAAGCGCCGACCTGTACGACCGTTCGCAAAGCTCGCTGGCCGAGACGCGGATGCTCTATCGCATCGCGCAGCAGATTACCGACGCGCTCACGGTCGAGAACGTCTTCAAGGCTGCGGTCGAAGGTATCTCGCAGCGTCCTGAACCGGATTGGATCGTCGCCGCGCAACTCGAACCGCGTCAGTCGCCGACGCACCTGCGCATCGTGTGGTCGTGGAGCCGCGACGGCGCGCCCATCCCCTTTGAGGCGTATCCACTCGCTCAGTTCCCTCGGCTGGCGGCCGTGTTGCGAGATGACGAGAGTTATGTCACCCCCGATGTGACCCAAGACCCTCAGGTGGACGAATTCTTCCGCACCGTCTTCGGACAACTGGGGCTGCGGGCGATGGCGGCTTTCCAGTTGCGCATCTATGGCGTGCAATATGGCGCGGTGATGATTCACAGCCGCAAAGCGCGGGAGTTTTCCAACACGGAATTGCGCTTCTACGAAAACGTATCTCGCCAGGCTTTCGTGGCCTTGCAGAACATCAACCTCGTCGAAGAGACGCGCGAGCAGGCGGAACGGCGTGACATCCTCAATGAGGTGCTGCGGACTGCCTCAAGTTCGCTGGACAGGCTCTCGTTGATGCGCGACGTCGGCAGAGTGATCGCCACCCGTCTTGATCGCCCTCTTATGATGTGGAACTGGGATAATCAACTGCTCACCTCTGTATCGGTGCATGAAGCAGGGGGAAAGCTGGTCGGAGGCGGCGATATGACGCCACCCTTGACCCGCGTTGACGCTCCTTTGCTCTACCAGGTGATTGATAAGATGGCCCCGGTTTCCCTTGACTTTGCAGACGACCGTGGCCTGATGCTGAAGCGCACGTTGACTTACTTCAGCCAACCCCTTGTGGAAGGCTACGCAGTGCCGTTGCGGGTGCGCGGGACGATTTTTGGCATTATGGTTCTGGGACGCCAGGAAGAACATGCTTCCTTCAACGAAGAGATCAAGGACTTCATGCGCACCGCCGGCGTCAACGTCAGTGTGGCATTGCAGACGGCGGTTCTTTACCAGGAGGCGCAAGACACAGCCATCAAACTCCAGGAAGTTGATAAGCTCAAAAACCAGTTCATGGCGAACATGTCCCATGAACTGCGTACCCCGCTCAACTCCATCATCGGGTTCTCACGGGTGATTTTGAAGGGCATTGATGGCCCGTTGACCGAAATGCAAAAGACGGATCTGACGGCGATCTACGACAGCGGACGTAACCTGCTGGAATTGATCAACGACATTCTGGACATTTCCAAAATTGACGCCGGTAAGATGGAAATGGTTTTCGAGCCGACCGATTTGCAGGAAATCGTGCGCGGCGTCGTCACCACGATAGCCGGGCAATTGAAGGGCAGCCCTGTAGAGCTTTTGACGGATCTGCCCGATCAGTTGCCGGTGGTTCTGGCCGATGGTCGCCGCATTCGCCAGGTGTTGACCAACATGGTGGGCAACGCGGTGAAGTTCACCGAACACGGCTACATCAAGATCGCGGCTTCGTATGACAGCTATCAGGTTGTGATGAGCGTCGAAGACACCGGCATCGGCATCCCCTACGATCGTCGTCACGCCGTTTTTGAAAAATTCGAGCAGGTGGACTCTTCTTCGACGCGGCGTTATGGCGGCACCGGCCTGGGTTTGCCTCTCAGCCGTGAGTTTGTCAGACTCCACGGCGGGGATATGGATTTTGAGAGCGTCGTTGGCGAAGGCTCGCGGTTCTACTTTTGGATTCCCATCGGCGGGCCGTCCTCCAAACGCGAAGAGGAAGACAAGACTGTACAATCACCTGACACCCATACCATTCTCACCGTTGATGATGATGAAGGCGTCATCACCCTCTTCCAGCGTTACCTGGAAAAGCAGGGCTATAAGGTCGCCGGTATGACGACCGGCGAGGGCGTTGTCGAAACGGCCAAGCGCCTGAAGCCCTATGCCATCACGCTGGATGTGATTATGCCCGGCAAGGACGGCTGGCAGATCATCCAGGAATTGCGCGCCGATCCAGAAACCCGCGACATTCCCATAATCGTGTGTTCCATCATGAGTGATGCGGACAAGGGACTGAGCATGGGCGTTGCCGATTACCTGGTAAAACCGGTCACAGAGCAGGATTTGCTCGACGCGCTCGTGCATCTGGAGCATCCAGGTGCCGCAGGTCATGTGTTGATCGTGGATGATAACGCGGATGACCGTAAACTGCTGCGGCGCATCCTTGAAGATGCCGGCTACAAGGTCGAGGAAGTGACGGGCGGCGCGGAAGCCATCAACGCCATCCATACAAATCCACCCAACCTGATCATCTTGGACTTGATGATGCCGGACGTAGATGGCTTTGCGGTCTTGGAGAATCTCAAGATGACGCCGTTGACCCGCGATATTCCCGTGGTCGTGGTGACGGCTAAAGAATTGGGTAAATCTGAACGTGAGCGCCTGCAACAGCGCGTCGAGGCGTTGCTGCAGAAGGGCCTGTTTGACCAGAACCAATTGCTCAACGATGTGCTCTCTGCCCTCGAACGTTTGAAGGAGACCAAACACGCGCGCTAAACTGGATGAATTGCTTGACAGTTTATCTCTCAGGTGTACAATAAAATCCGTTAATCAAGAGTATTTCCTATTCTATACCACTTTTTTGAACAGGAGGTTGTGCTATGGCTTACGTAATTACCGACATTTGTGAGCGCGCTGGCGTTTGTGTTGATGTATGTCCCACGGACTCGATTCATGCTGTAGAAGGCGACGTCAAGTGGCCTACATACTACATCAACCCTGATTCTTGCATTAACTGTGGCGCGTGCGCTGCGGAATGCCCCAACGAGGCCATCTTCGACGAGGCTGACGCTGAGGCCGCCGATTTCGTGCAGAAGAACGCCGATTTCTTCACCAAAGGCCCCGGCAAAGATCTGATATAAGCAATTCTACCTGAGTTGCCGATACTCTGGAACGTGAAACGTGAAACGTAAAAACTACGTTTCACGTTTTGCTTATATGATGTAGATAGGGCTTGAAAAGATCCACCCTACTTTTCGCCCTTGAAACTGGCGATACACCTCGACGCGATGAATGCCCGGCTCTGCCGACGTGTGCCGCAATTGCGTTCCCTGCACTTGCAGAATACGTTTCCCATCCCGTAACAAGTGGATTTCCCCTTCCGCCGGCAGATCAATCTCGATGTTGCTGGCCCCCAACCGGCGCAACTCTTCGCCCATCGTGGCCTGCGCCGCGCCGCTCCGGGCGACGAAGCGAAATCCGCGCGTGGGGTGGGGGAGATCGTAGCCGACCCAGGTGCGCCCCGCTCGCAGCGCTTCGTAGATCAGGGCTTTGTCAGCCGTCACCTCACCCGACAAGGCGTTTCGAGTCAAAATGTGTGTGTTGACGCAACGGAAAAGGTACTCGTAAGGCAGCCCCGCATGGCCGAACAACCGCCATTTCTGGGACGGGCCATGCGCATTGGCGCCCCCTAGCGCCGCGAGTCGCTGCCCGTTGCGGAGCAGTTCATCCCACAAGCGCAGTGTGGCCTTGTGCGGCCCCAGTATCCCCCATGCGGGACGCCGGGCGTAAATTGCGGCGACCCATCTTGCCCACAGCAAGCCTTTGAACTCTGACATATAATCCCACAATTCTATGCCGGTGATCCCCTGCATAGGCCAGTCAACCCAGGGCATTGCTCGCCAATCCGGTTTCAGCCGGCTGCGCCGATCCATGGGATGTGCGATGTAGCAAAATCCGCCTCGCGCCTGGATGGTTTGGATGAGCGTCTGCGTACTGCCGAAGGAGTACGGCGCGACCTCCTGTTCCGTCCCGTAGACGAGGAGATGGCTAACCGGGGGATGGCGGCAGACGTTGTGGACTTCTTCTCCCACCAACAGCAGCGTCCGCCCATAATAGCCCTCCAGACCATTGGCATGGAGATTGTGATCCGTAACGATGACGAAATTGAGGCTCGTGGCGGCGGCTGCCTCGGCAATCTCCTTGTGCGCGGCTGCTCCATCGGAGTACACCGAATGAACGTGTGGGTTGCCGATATATTCACGGTAGGTTTCCATAGCTTGAAATGTTATCGGGAACGTTGGATTTGTCAAACCAACAGGTGTTCTGCTAAATCAAAAACAAATTTTAAGGTTGATGGAGAAATTTGTTGCGGAAAATTTGCACCTTCTGTCGAACGTGTTTATAATAAAAGTGCGACACTCTAGTATGCGCTGTGACTGACACGAAAGGCAGGCGACCATGAGCGAGCAGAGCAGAGAATTAGCCGCGATTTTCGAAGCGATTGCCAACGGGCTGGATATCCAGGGTGAGAACTATCATCGTATTCTGGCTTACCGGCGCGCCGCAGACAATCTGCGCGCTTTGGGTGAACCGTTGGAACAGGTCTGGCAGGAGGGGCGGCTGGACTCTATCCCCGGCATCGGTGAGATTCTGGCGGCCAAGATTGACGAATATCTGCGCACCGGGGAGGTGAAGGCATTCACGAAGCTCCAGGATCAAATCCCGCTAGGACTGCTGACCATCCTGAAAATTCCAGGGATGGGACCCCGGCGCACCCGGCTGTTGTGGCAGGAACTCGGTATCACCTCCGTTGAGGACCTGGAAGGGGCTGCCAGCGCCGGACAATTGCACCACGTCAAGGGCATTGGTCCGGCGACGGAGCAGAAGATTCTGGAGGGCATCCGCGCCTGGCAACGCCAGAGCGGCGAGCGCATCCCGCTGGGCGTCGCCTGGCCCCTGGTGACAGAAATCCTCAACGCGCTGCGCGAGGTTCCCGGCGTCCACGCGGCTGAACCGGTGGGCAGCCTGCGCCGTATGCGCGAAACCCTCGGCGACCTGGACTTGCTGGCTGCCGCGGATGCCCCGGAGCCGGTGATGACCTGCTTCCGCACACTACCGATGGTTGAGGAAGTGCTGTCAGCCGGAACGACCCGCTCTGCCATCCGCACCATTGACGGGATACAGGTTGATCTGCGCGTCGTGCCACCGGAGCGTTGGGGATCGGCGTTGTATTATTTCACTGGCAGCCAGGCGCATACCTTGCACATACGCGCACTGGCGCGCGAACGCGGACTGGCGCCCAACGAATACGGCTTCCGCCGTCTTGCCGACGAAACTGCCTCCGGCGAAATCTGTGTGCCGGGCGCGCCGGAAATCGTCTGCGCCGACGAGGCGTGTGTCTACGCGACCGTGGGCCTGCCGTGGATACCGCCGGAATTGCGCGAGGATCGCGGCGAGATTGCGGCGGCGCAGGAAGGCAGCCTGCCGCACCTCATAACGCGCCGCGACCTTTTGGGTGATTTCCAATGCCACACGACATTCTCGGATGGCGACTGTAGCCTGGCAGAGATGGCGCAGGCGGCTCACGCAGCCGGGCTGCGCTACATCGTGGTGAGCGACCAGGCCGGGCGCGATGGTGTGCAGCGTGACGCGATCCCTCAAGTTCTGGCCGAAATCGCGCGGGTCAACCGGTTGTTCGACGGGAATTTTCGTGTGATTGCGGGCGTCGAGGTCGGCATCCAGCCCGACGGTGCGCTGGATTGGCCGGATGAAGCGTTGGCGCAGATGGAATTCGTCATCGCGTCTTTCCATACCGACTTTGGACTTCCTCAGGCCCAGATGACCGGGCGGCTGCTCGCGGCAATGCGCAACCCTTACGTGGATATGATCGGCCATCCTAGAGGTCGCTGGCTCGGAAAACGAGAGAGTGTTGATCTGGATATGGAAGCCGTCTTCAAAGCGGCATTGGACTACAACGTGACGCTTGAGGTGAACGCCTGGCCCCAACGTCTTGACCTGAACGACACTGATGTGCGGCGGGCGGTGACATTGGGCGTTCCGTTGGCGATCAGCTCCTCAGCCCATGACCAAGACGGATTTGCTGTATTGGAGTACGGTGTGGCGATGGCGCGCCGAGGTTGGGCTGAACCGCATCATCTGCTGAACACACTCTCAGCAGATGACATCCTTGACCGGCGTAAACGACGCTTGCGCCAGCGCAGTATGGAGGTGTAGAAGATGCCCTTGCGTTTTATCGCTGTCGTCTTGAACAGGACTGACCTTCAGGCAACCCGCTATACGATTGACGGCGTGCAGGAAGCGCGGGTGTCGCTGCGCAATGACGCTTATGATGGCCCGGAGGCCGGGCTGCGCCGGATACGCTCCGCCATTCGCCAGGTATGGCCGCTGCAAGATCAGATTACGGCGGTCGGCCTGTCGGCGCCAGGATTGGTGGATTACAGGCGCGGCGTGTTGCGTTCGCTTCCGGGATTTCCCGCATGGGTGGATGTCCCTCTGCGTGAGACTCTGGTTGAAGCGTTGGGCGTGCCTGTGTTCGTCGGGAAAGCTGCGGACACCGCCGCATTGGGCGAGCATCGTTTTGGCGCGGGCCGCGACGTTGACGATCTGGTTTACCTGGCCGTGAACGAGAGCCTGGAATACGGGACGATTTATCACAACCAGCTTTTCACCGGCGGCAATGGCCTGGGCGGCGAGTTGGGCTTCGTCGCGGTCGAAATGCCAGGGGCGCAGTCGGCAAATCCCGATATGACCTACCTGGAGACATTGATCTCCGGCGAGGCGGTGCTGCGGCGCGCTCGTGAGCGAATGGTGGGCGGGGCAGCCTCATCGCTGGCAGAAGAATTCGGTTTTGATCCTGTCGTCTTGACCGCCGAAGCGGTATGCGTGGCGGCGCGGCAGGGCGATGCCCTGGCTCAGGCGACCTTGCAGGAGACCGGCGTCTATCTGGGATTGATGATGGTCAGTCTGATGCGCATAGTGAACCCTTCATTGTTCGTGCTCGATGGACTGGTGCGCCTGGCGGGCGACGCGCTGCTCGATCCGCTGCGCAAAGTGATCGCTGCTCGCGCCCCGACTATCTATCGCGAACATACCCGCATCGCTCTGGCGCAATTGGGAAACGATGTTAGACTGTGGGGCGCATTGGCGTTGTGTCTGACTGAACTGGGTCTATAAGCATAAAACGTAAAGCATAAAACGCGAGGTGTACCCTTACGTTTTACGCTTTACGTCATAGGAAACGATAATGTCACGTTTATTGATTATCTTGACAGTAGCTTTACTGGCGGCGGTCATGGTAGTGGGGTGGGTTCTGGGGCCGGGGATGGATCAGCGGTTGGTGCCCGGTGTGTGGATTTGGAACGCCCCACTCGGCGGTATGGCGCTCTCCGACGCGGCGACGCACCTTCAGGCCTCACTGCCGTTGCACCAGCCGAACGTGGTGATTGTGGGGCCAGAGGGGCAGCGGTGGGCGCTTTCTCCGGCGGATTTGGGTATGATGGTGGATGCGCAAGCGACGTTAGCCCGCGCCTACGCTGTAGGGCACGAAACAAAGGGTAGCCGGATGTTCTCCGAGCGTCTGGAGATCATGCTGGACGGCGTTATGCTGCCGCCTGTGTTGGCCTGGAATGAACAGCAAACCTTGCAAGTCTTGCAGGCCATCGCCGCCGAATTAGAGCGCTCGCCTCAGGATGCGCGGGTACGCCTCGAAGGCACAGACCTGCGCCTGGAGCCGGGCATTGAGGGACGGCAGATGGACATTTCGACGACCCTACAAGTGCTGCTGCCCCATCTTTACGCGCTGGAGTCGGTGGAAATTGTACCGCCGCTCATCAAAGTGACCCCGCAGATCACCGACGACAAAGCCGAGCAAGCATTGGGCATCGCCCGCAACGTCCTGGCAGAGCCGCTCACCCTCGTTGTCGCTAACCCGCGCGCAGGCGATCCCGGCCCGTGGACGATGACGCCGGACGTTATGGCGACAATGTTATCCCTCCACATCGGTGCGGAGGGCGTCGCCGTCGGTTTGGACGAAGCCGCGTTGGCGCAGTTCCTTGGCCCGCTGGCGCTGGCGCTGGCGCGCGAACCGGTCAACGCGACTTTTAGCTTTGACGCTGCCGCCATCACCTTGACGCCCGAAACACCGAGTGTGATGGGCCGCGAGATGGACGTGACCGCGTCGCTCAAATACATCAACACGATGCTGCAAGAAGGCCAGCACTTTGTGCCCCTCGTGTTGATCGAAACGCCTCCCGATTATCCCGATACGGTGACAGCCGCCGATTTGGGTATCCGCGAGGTTGTGGCGGTGGGTGAATCCTACTTTACCGGCTCCTCCTCTGCCCGCGACAAGAACATTCGTCTGGGCGCGTCCAAATTTGACGGGATCATCATTGTGCCTGGGCAGACATTCTCTTTCAACCAATACCTGGGTGACGTGACATCTGAGGCCGGGTACGACCAATCCTACGTGATCATCGGCAATCGCACGGTGCTTGGGGTGGGGGGCGGCATCTGCCAGGTGGCAACGACGGCCTTCCGCGCGGCCTATTTCGGCGGCTATTCCATCGTCGAACGGTGGCCGCACGCCTATCGTGTGGGTTACTATGAGCTGGGCGGCTTTGGGCCGGGCTTCGACGCGACGGTTTATTCCCCGTTGGTTGATCTGCGGTTCACCAACGACACGCCGTATCACATCTTAGTCAAGACCGAGATGGATGCTGCGCGGGCGCGGTTGCGATTTATCTTCTACAGCACCAATACCGGGCGCGTGGTCGAACAGGTCGGGCCGACGTGGGGCGCTCCCATCCCGTCAACAAAATCTGTCTATGAATACGATCCCAAACTGCCGGCCGGCACCGCCGTCCAGGATGAACGTCCTCACGACGGATTGAAAGCCACCCTGGGGCGTATTGTGCGCGATGCCGACGGTAAAGTGCTTTACGAGGACACCTTCTTTAGCAATTTCATCCCCTGGCCGGCGCGGTATCGCTATGGACCGGGCTACACGCCGCCGGAGGGGGCGGAAGTTGTTTCCACGCCTACGCCCTAACCGGGCTGTTAGTGAATGGTAAATTTGTGAAATGTGATGCGGAAAACGTAAAAAACCGCTTACGTTTTATGACAAAAACACCCTCGCCTGTGTAAGGCGAGGGTGTTAATTGATGAAGTTGTGTTCTGGGATTATTCGAGCTGCTTTACCCACGCGCGCAACTCAAATGTGACCTTCTGGAAGAAGCTGTTGGGCGGGAAATTCCCCTGCGCGTATTCCAACTCTGTGATGCGCGCTTTGACGCGCAGCGCCGTTGTGTCCAGCGTGACCTCCATACCGGGGCGAATCTCCTGCAGGTCGTCCCCCTCGCGTTTGGGCTGAATCTTTTCGATCAACCCGGGATCCTCGAAGGCGTATTCGCTGGCAAGTACCGTGGTGACGGTGCGGATGTCGCTCTTGTCGAAGAGCCAGGTTTCAAAGGCGGTAACCTTCTTGGGATCGCCTGCGCCAAGCGTCTCTGAAATGCCGATGCCGCACTCGCCAAAGAAATCAGCGCCGATTTCGATGCTGAATGAGGGATCGAAGTAATCATCGCCCAGGACGTAGGTGTACATCTTCACCGAGGAGGGTTCGGCCTCTCCCGCACCGACAACAACGCCGACGGGCGCTGCCATTCCCGGCGCAGTTACGGCAGCCGTCGGCGCGGGCTGCGCCGCCTGTTTCTTGCGTCCGACGAAGAGGAACCATAGCGCCGCCGCAACTAGAACGATCAGGAGAAGCCCTGCCAACAGGCGGATGAGCGTATTGAACAGCCCTCCCGCTGCCGATTCTGCTGCCGCCTCTTCGGCCTTCCAGGCGTTCAGCATCCCCGGTAGGTCCTGTTGCAGACGCTTGAGGGAGACAAGTTTATCTCCGAGGTTAAATCGCCCGGCCTCCGCGTATTTAACGGCGGTATCGAGGTCGCTCTTCAAAACATTGGGATCTTTGCGCCAGGGGATGGTGCGAACCGGCGGCAAATCCATGCCCATGCCTAGCTTTTCGCGCACCGCGCGGATGTCGTTAGTCCGTGCATAATCTTCGGCGACACCGGCAAGGTAAACCGAGCGGAAATCCGCCCGCAGTTTGCCCGGATTGGCATCTTCCCATTGCACCGGGAACACGCCCCAACCGAGGACCAGGCCGATGGCGACACCGAGGGCAAGCGAAATCAAGAGCTTATACTTATCCCAGATGGGTTGAATTTTGACCATAACCTGCGCAAAAATCGTAAAAGCTTTAGCAAGCAATGTATCGAACATAGGTCACTCCCTTCAGGTTAAGATGAGGTCATCTCCAATCAAGATTATCATAAATAATGATAATCACAATCCTACAAAGTGCAACCCACGCAACATCAAAATCATAATATCACGAAACAAAAATAAACACAACTGAAGCGCATTGCAGATGTGTTTTTCTCTATTTCGTTCGCGTTTTATTGAGTGGTGTCTACCCTAAGATCACCACGACGCGGTTTTCCGTACTCAGCCGATCCGCCGGGACGAGGTTGCCGGGCAGGACTTCGCCGTTCAGCGTGAGCGCGTGGACGCCGCGACAGACGCCGTGGGGATTCTTGACCTCGATATGCACAGTGCGGCCCCGGAAGCGGCGCGTGGCGGTGAAGCCGGGCCACGTCGAAGGGATGCACGGGGCAATACGCAGGCCGTCCAGCTCCGGGCGGATGCCCAGGATGTACTGTGTGGCGCTGAAGTAAGCCCACGCCGCCGCCCCGGTGAGCCACGAGGTGCGTGTGTTGCCCGCGCGTGGCGAGAAGGTGGAGTAGGTTGTCTGCGCCTGGACGTAAGGCTCGCACTGGCGGATTTCGGCGCGGTTGTTGTAGGCTGCCGGCATGAAGTCCCGGTAGTATTGGTGCGCCTGGTCGCCGTGGCCGAGTAGACATTCCGCCATCACGCCCCAGCCCTGGGTGTGGTTGAAGATGCCGGCATTCTCCTTGATGCCGGGATTGAAGACCAACGCGCGCATCACATCCACCGGCATATTGACGAAGGCCGGCGCGCAGAGCATCAGGCCGTAGGGGGTCGCCAGGTGCTCCTTGACGGTTTGCATACAGCGTTCCGCCTGTTCCGGCGTCGCGCTCCCACTGATGACCGACCAGACCTGGGTGTTCAGATAGACTTTGCCTTCCGGGGATTCCTTGGTGCCGTACACCGTGCCGTCATCCCCGATGGCCCAGATGAACCAGTCGCCGTCCCAGGCGCACTTCTGGATGTTGGCCTCCAATGTCTCGTGTTGCGCCCGCGCCCAGGCCGCTTCTTCCGGTCTACCGAGCCTCTCGGCGATTTCGGCGTAAATCGTCAGGCCAAGCTGCACCTGGAAGGCGACGAACAGGCTTTCGCCGTAGTAGCCGAGTTTGAGGCAATCGTTCCAGTCGGCGTGCAGGCCGCAGGGCAGACCGTGCGCGCCGGTGCGCTCCAGGTTGAACTCCAACGCGCGGCGCAAATGGCCGAACACCGTCGCCTCGCCCTTATCGGCGTAGGGCAGCACTTTGTCGTAGAAGCTCAGATCGCCGGTTTCGCCCACCATCAGCGGGACGACGTTGAAGAACCACAGGCAGTCGTCGGAGCGATAATACTCGTCGGGGGGCGGGCTTTCGTGGCCGGGGCGATGGTCGAACGGCTGGATTACGGGGATCGCGCCGCCGCTGGACACCTGCCCGGTTAGCATCAATTCGAGGCGCGCCTGAGCCTCTTCTGGAATGGCAGCCGCTACGCCCAGAATGTCCTGCACCGAGTCGCGGAATCCCAGGCCATCGCGCTCGCCGTTGTAGACCAGGCTGGCGGCCCGCGACCAGGCGAAGGTGATGAGGCAGTTGTAGAGGCCCCACACGTTGACCGTGTGATTGAAGTCTTCGTCCGGCGTCTCGGCCATCAGACTGCCCAGGCGGGCGTGCCAAGCATCTTGCAGCTTTTGCAGCTCGACGGCTGCGCGTTCCACCGAGCCGTACTCCGCCACGGTGCGCTTGCCCACCACACGCGCGTCACCGATGCCGAGCATCACCAGCACCGCGCGGCTTTCGCCGGGTTGAAGGGTCAACGTGGTGTGCAGCGTCCCGCAAGCGTTGTCGCCGTAGGCGTGGCTGTTGCTGCACTGCCCCTTTTCCACTGCCAACGGGTTGTGGTAGTTGCGGTACGGGCCGAGGAACGCCTCGCGGCTGGTGTCGTACCCGGTGAGCGGCGCGCCGACCAGCGTCATCCACGTCTGGTTGATTTTGTGGTGCAGCAGCGTCTCCTCATCGCGGGGCGTCAGGTTGTCCTCAATCGCAATCCGCAGCAGATTGTCGTCGGTGAGCGTGCCGCGCACGATGAAGAGCGAGTATTGCAGGTTCACCTGATCCTGGAACGTCATCCACTGGTTGGTGAATTCGCAGTACGTGAACAGCGAGATTTCGCGCGGGTGGTCGCTCTCGTTGGTGACTTTGAGCTGCCAGTACTCGAAGGTCTGTCCCAGGGGGACGAAGTACGTGGCTTCGGTCGCAATGCCGGCGTAGCGCGACTCGAAAACGGAGTAGGCTGTGCCGTGGCGACACGTTGACTGATACTGGTCAAGCGGCTTGCCCACCGGCTGCCACGACGCCGACCAATAATCGCCGTTGGCGTTGTCGCGCAGGTAGAAGTAACGTCCCGGCTGATCCATCGGGATGCTGTTGAAGAACAGGCGCATAAAGCGTCCCCGCGCGCCGGATTTGTAGAAGCCGTAACCGCCGGCGTTGTTGGTGATGATCGCGCCGTATTCGGTCGAACCCAGATAATTGCTCCACGATTGTGGCGTGTCGGGTCGTGTAATCACATATTCTTTTGCGTTATCATCAAAGTAACCGTATTGCATAATAAATCCCCTTTCGGAAAATAATAGTGTGGCGCGGAGGTCTCGCCTGCGCTACTTGTTGATTGTGCTGCGATAAGTATACGCGAAACACGCGCGCGTCAACCCGATCGGCGTTCACTGGCGACCGCAAACGGATTTTGCACGCGCACGCCCTCATACGTTTGCCCGTGGTTGAGGTCTTCTGACCAGAGGACGGCGCAGCCAAGTCGGGCCGCGCTCCAGACGATCATCGCGTCCCAGAAGGAGAGCTGGTAGCGTTGCTGTACGCGGATCGCGTTCACTACATCGTGAGGTACGGGCGCATGTACCGTCCAATCAGACAAGTCACGGATGATTTGCGTTGCGGTCGCTATGTCCACAGGCGTCACAATCTTCTGCGTGATATTCACATAGAACTCTTGCAAGACTTGAAGGCTGAGACACCCGGTTTGTGTGCGCCACAAGTCATTCATCAACGCTCGCGCAGTGTGGTGTTTTGCGCCGGCATGAATATCGTAAGCGTAGATGACGATGTTCGTATCGGCAAATTGACCCGGCTCAACGTTCATGGAGAGAATCTCGGGTCCAGGTGATTTGACCGCCGGTACCCAGATCCAAGCCGGCTTCCATCAGGGCGATCTGGCGTTGTTGCGCCAGTTGGTAGCGCGAACGACGTTCGATCAACTCTCGCAACATCTGTGTCATTAATCCGGACATTGATTGTCCTTCTTCGACTGCGATCAGTTTGATCTCCCTTAGCACGTCTTTGGGAAGCGACAGTGTTACATTTTGGGTTTCCATAGCGGTAGTCATACTCCACCTCCACGTATTTAAGTGTATCACGTAAATACGTGAAGGTCAACTTCAATTGAGTCTTGACGCGCGTTTGCGGGCGGGTATAATGACCCGCCAGAGGCACAATGACAAACTGGCGCACAACCATTCAGGATTTGCTCGAAAACAGCGCGCTGCGGCCGCTGATCTTTAACCGCCACCGCTGGCTGTTGGTCGTCATCGCGGTGCTGCTGACGATTGGCGTGAGCGTGGGCGGTGGCTGGCTCATCGTCGAAGTGGGCGCGCTGGCGGTGATCGCCTTGTTAGTCGGCCTGGGCTTGTTCGCCTGGATCGTACGCGACATCGAGATCGCTTACGCTGGCGTGATCGGCATTATCACGCTCTTGCCCTTTGCCTCGCTGCCCTTCAGCATTGGCTTCAAGCCGACTTTTTTGGATCTGGCGTTGGGTGGGCTGTTCTTTGTCTGGCTGGTACCCTATCTGTTGGGTGAGGAGCAACGTTTTGACGCCACACCTCTGGGTGCGCCGGTGTTGGTATTCGCGTTTCTCGCCATCGGTACGTTCGTCGCCGGTTTGGGCCACGCGGCATTGACCGTGACCTTGATCCGCCGTTTCGCGGAGACACTGTTGAGCCTCGCCCTCTTCTACCTCGTCGTCAACACGGTGCGCGACGTCGGGCGTCTGGGGCGGCTGATGCGTTGGTTGATTTTGGGGGCGACGGGGGCGGCGGCGCTTGGGATTGTCTTATACTTTCTGCCCGACAACCTGACGATTCGGGCGCTTTCTGCGCTAGGCCGTCTGGGTTATCCCGCCGGGGTAGGGGTGTTGCGGTACATTCGCGACGATCCTAGCCTGATGCAGCGCGCTACGTCCACATCTATTGATCCCAACGTCCTCGGCAGTCTGCTGAATCTTGCGCTGGCGATGACCCTTCCGCAGCTTTTCGCCCAACGCCCGCTGCTGCCCCGCTGGCTCATCGTGGCGTGTATCGGCGTGATGGGGGTATGTTTGGGGCTGACCATTTCACGCGGGTCTATGGTTGCTGTGGCGCTGGCGATTTTGGTCGTGAGTGTGCTGCGCTACCGTAAGCTGCTGCCCTGGTTTGCGGTGGCTTTCGTTTTGATACTGATTTTGCCCTGGACGCAGGCATACATTGGGCACTTCGTCGAAGGCGTGCAGCTTCAGGATTTGTCAATGAAGATGCGTCTGGGCGAATATAAAGATGCCTTTATTCTCATCGGGCGTTATCCTTTGCTGGGCGTTGGATTTGCCGGCGCACCGGACATTGATATTTACACCGCCGTCGCCAGCGTCTATCTGACCATCGCTGGGCGGATGGGGTTGATTGGCCTGGCGGTCTTTCTGGTGATTGCCGCGGTGCTGCTCGCGCGCTTTTGGCGCTGGCGCAAGGCGGCGGAGGCATCGCCAGAGCTGGAACCGCTGTGGTATGGCATCCACGCGGCCATTATCGGCGGATTAATCGCCGGTTTGTCGGATCGTTACTTCTTCAGCCTGGATTTTCACCATTCGGTGACGCTGTTTTGGCTGATGGTCGGCCTGGCCACCGCTGCCGTCCAAATCGCCAGCGCGTCAACCAGAATGAAGCGCAAAACGTAAAAGGCGGTTCTTGCCGTTTCAAGAGCTTCGAGTATACTGGATGTAATGAAACCAAAACACAACGTCTCAGGAGGTCCTCAATGAAACTTTCTTGCTTGCAGGAAAAT
Source organism: Anaerolineae bacterium (assembly GCA_034433375.1). Lineage (GTDB taxonomy): Bacteria > Chloroflexota > Anaerolineae > B4-G1 > SLSP01 > DSWT01. The sequence continues at coordinate 78,513 of DAOUAQ010000116.1, forward strand.
CTGTCAAAGGGATTGAGTATTGTTGGGCGGGCGGTTCCATCCCGCACGACGATGCCAATTTTGGGGAACATTTTATTGGCGACAGATCATGGGCAGCTCAAACTGGCGGCTACCAATCTGGAGCTGAGTGTGGTGCATTGGGTTGGAGCGCGCGTCGAAACCGACGGCGCGCTGACCGTTCCTGCGCGCAATTTCATTGATCTGGTAAACTCATTGCCGCCGGATCAGGTGGACCTGGCGATGGACGACCAAACGCTTTCCCTGGCGTTGAACTGCGGCACGGTGAAGGCCAGCTTCCGCGGCATCTCCGCCGAGGAGTTCCCGGTGGTGCCGGAGCCGGAGCAAGGGGATGGTTTCGCCGTCGAAGCTGCCGACCTGCGCGCGGGCCTGGTGCAGGTCACGTTCGCGGCCTCCACCGACGAGAGCCATCCGGTACTCACCGGCGTCCTGGCAGAATTTGAGGGCAGCACGCTCACGTTAGCCGCCGCCGATGGCTTCCGCCTGTCCATGCGCCAGATTCCGCTGATCCATCCGGTTCCTACGCCGTTCAGCGTCATCATCCCGGCGCGGGCGCTCTCTGAGCTGATGCGCATCATCGGCAGCCAGGAAGAGCCGGTGAACATCTCGACGACGCACCCGCACAACCAGATCCTCTTCAAGCTGACGGACACGGTGCTCAATTCGCAACTGATTGATGGCAACTTCCCCGACGTGCGGCGCATCATCCCCGCTTCGTCCAGGACGCGGGTTGTGTTGGGCCGCGAGGAAATCCTGCAAGCCTGCAAGCGCGCGGCCATCTTCGCCCGCGACGTTGCCAACATCGTCACGCTCTCCATCGAAGCGGGTGAAATCGTGGTGTCGGCGGATTCCGCCGAATCGGGACAAGGCTCCACGCGCTTGATGGCGAATGTGGAAGGTGACGGCCTGGAAATAGCGTTCAACGTGCGCTTCCTGATTGATGTTTTCTCGGCATTGGATACGCCGCAGGTTGCGCTCGAACTTAACGCGCCCACTAATCCCGGCGTTATCAAGGCGGTCGGGGACGACGCTTTCGTTCACGTCGTGATGCCGATGCATCTGGGGCGGCGCTAGACAAGCCTTCAGTTATCAGCAATCGGCTATCAGCACATAGAACCAAAGGCCGAAAGCTGACCGCTGATCGCTCGTGGTTAATCGCGGGACCAAGAATGGGGTCGTGGCGACCTTGTTTTTGGTCCTGTTTTACGTAATGATATGGGTTGGTGATACAAGCTATGGAGAAAATAGAACGACATGCGCGGGAACTTCCCTCGGCGGCGCTCTATCGCGCCTGTGATCCGGGGAGGTTTCCATTCACGGCAACCGACGCGTTGCCTTATGTCCCGATGATTATTGGACAGGATCGGGCTGTGGAAGCCATCCACTTTGGATTGGACATCCAGAGTCCCGGTTTTAACGTTTTCGTGATGGGGCCGGTTGGAACAGGCCGACGCTCAATTTTGGGACGCATCGTGCGCGAGCAGGCGGCGCGGGCTGAAACACCGAGCGATTGGGTATACGTCAACCACTTCGCCGATCCGGGAACGCCCAGAGCCATCAGTCTGCCGCCGGGCCGGGGCAGCGAGCTGCGCGCCGACATGGAACGCTTCAACAGTGGCTTGATGGATCGTCTGCTTCAGGCCTTCGAGACCGACCAGTATGCCGAGGCGCGCGAGAAATTAGAGCAGCAGTTCCGCGAAATGCAGCAAGGGGAACTTTCCTCGGTGGATATGGCCTGCCGGGAGCGGGGCTTCGCGCTGGTGCGGTCGCCTTCCGGGCTGTACATCTCCCCGGTGCGCGACGGTGAATTGCTGACCCCGGAAGCGTTCAGCCAACTGCAAGCCGATGACCGCGCCTATGTGGAGCAGAACCTGAATCTGCTGGAAGATATGCTCGGCAGCGCGATGCGCCGCTGGCGTGAATTTGAGCGGCGCACCCAGGCCGATATCGAGCGACTGGACCGCGAAGTGGCGAACTTCACCGTCAGCCCGCTGGTGCAGGAATTGCGCGAAAAGTATGTTGACCAGGAGGAAGTGCAGGAGTACCTCGACGAAGTCCTGAAGGACATCGTGGAGAACGTGGACATCTTCCGCAGCGAAGGCGAAGGTGACGCCGAAGACGACAGCGTATCGTTGCTGGAAATTCCACTCAGCCAACGTTACCGTGTCAACCTGTTAGTGGATAACGCCCACGGGCAAGGCGCGCCGGTCATTGTCGAGGATGTGCCCACGTATGACAAACTCTTCGGGCGGATCGAGTACGACGTCCGCCGCGGAGCCACTATCACCGACTACACGCTGATCCGCCCTGGCGCGCTGCACCGCGCGAATGGCGGCTATCTCATCCTGGACGCTGAGTCATTGATGGACGAACCTTACGTCTGGGTGGGGCTGAAGCGCGCGTTGTTTGGCGGATTGATCCGCATCGAATCGCCCGACGGGCAGCAGTTGGTGCGCAGCGTGACGCCTGTGCCTGAGCCGATCCCCATGCAGGTGAAAGTGATTTTGCGCGGCTCACCGTCCATCTACTACGCGCTGTATGCCTACGATGAGGACTTCGCCAAACTGTTCAAGGTGCTGGCCGACTTCGACGCGGAGATGGAGCGCACGCCGGAGTCCGAATACACGTACATCCAATTCGTGCGCGCGCTGTGTGAAGACGAACACCTGTTACCCTTCACGACAGAGGCGGTGACGCGGGTGATCGAATACGGCGCGCGGCTGGCCGATCACCAAGACCGGTTGAGCACGCAGTTTGGACAGATCGCCGATCTGGTGCGCGAAGCCGCTTACTGGGCGAAAAAACAGCAGCGCCCGGCAGTGCAGCGCGTTGATGTCCTGGCGGCGTTGCGTCAGCAGAAGCGGCGCGTGAGTCTAGGCGAAGAATACGCCCATCGCGCCATCGCCGAGGGCCGCTATGTGATCGTCACGGCAGGCGAGCGCGTCGGGCAGATCAACGGCTTGACGGTGTTGACGCTAGGCGGCTACACCTACGGGATGCCAAGCCGGATCACCGCGCGCGCCTACATTGGGCGGGGGAACGTCCTGGACATTCACCGCGAGGTGCAGTTGAGCGGCCCGATCCACGGCAAGGGCTTGTTGACGTTGGTGGGTTATTTCGGCGGGCAGTATGGAACTGACTGTTCGCTATCAATGGAAGCGAGCCTGAGTTTCGAGCAGACGTATGACGATATTGACGGCGACAGCGCGTCGTGCGCGGAGCTGTACGTGCTCATCTCGGCGATGGCCGAAGCCCCGCTGCGCCAAGACCTGGCCGTGACCGGCGCTGTAGATCAGCACGGGCGGGTGCTGCCGATTGGCGGGGTCAACGAAAAGATTGAGGGATTCTTCGACGTGTGCGCCCGGCGTGGCCTATCGGGGACGCAGGGCGTGCTCATTCCCGCCGTCAACGCGAAAGACTTGATGCTGCGCGAGGACATTGTCGAGGCCGTGCAGGCTGGCCGGTTCCACATCTATATAGTGGAGACGGTGGATGAGGGCCTGGAACTGCTGACCGGACTGCCCGCCGGGGCGCGCAGCGAGACAGGCGACTTCACTGAAGGTTCGATCCACGCGCGAGTGGCAGCGCGGCTCAAGAAGTTCGCCGAACACGCCAAACCTGAAAAAGACGATGAGGATGACGATCCTGCTCCAACAGAATCCGGCGCGGCGTCGTGCGGTATTGACAATGTGTCCGTTTCGCAGTTTAATGGATGGTAGAGAAGTCATTTTAATCCACTCACTGTGGTTCGTACCACAAAGTTTTTCATCGTCGCGTTCTTGATTCCAGAAAGGAGGAACGATTATGACAAACCTGTTGAAAAATCCTGGTTTTGAAGGCAATTGGTGGCGGAAGACCCACACAGGGCAGGAGTTCGGCGAGATTTTCGTGCCGGAACAGTGGGTGGCGTTCTGGAAAGAAGGCGGGCCTGTCCCGCACGATCCCGGCAATCCAATTGGCTATGGTCGTCCTGAGGTTCACGTCATCAACCGCGAACCGCCATTTCTGAATCCCTTGCGCATCCAGGGGGGTAACCGCGCTGTCAAACTCTTTAGCTTTTTCCGCATCCACTACGGCGGTTTTTACCAGCGCGTCGAAGGGATCACGCCGGGGACGCGTTTGCGGGGCGCAGGCTGGGCGCACGCCTGGTCGAGTGGGCAGGATAACCCGCGGGCGAGCGATGGCGTCGGCGAGGGCGCCTATTTCATCCGCGCCGCCGATTATAACAAGGTGGATGGGGTGCGCAACTTCACCTTCGCCGTGGGAATTGATCCCACCGGCGGCGCCGATCCGTATGCGAGCACGGTCGTATGGGGTGAAGGCGCGCACATCTACAACGCCTACGCGCAAATTCCGCCGGTCGAGGTCACGGCGCAGGGGACAGCAGTAACGTTCTTTGTCCGCAGCGCCGTCCTGTGGCCGTTCAAGCATTGCGATGCCTATTTCGATGAGATGGAGTTGGTCGTCGTGGATGGCGGTGGCGGAACGCCTGTCACACCTGTTACCCTGACGCTCCCCACGGCGAAGCCGGTGCAAGGCGCGCCGTTTGAAGTAACGGCGTCGGGCGGCCCAGCGCCGGAACGTCTGGCGGTGCAGTTTGAAGGCGGTGAGGTCTTCCAGAGCGCAGTGGCGCGCGTCGGCGGCCTCAGCCGCTGGCGGTGTGTGGCGGTGACGCCCGGCGCGTATACCGTCAAGGTGACTGCTGATGGGGTTGTTTTGAAGCAAGCGCCGTTTGAGGTGACGGAACGCCCGGCACCCGGCGGTGGGACGCCCGGCTTTGTGCCGCCGCGCGAGGATTACGCCCGCACTTACCTGTTGCTGCCCCCCGGCGCCGGGGATGAATGGCTGCGCGCTGTTCTCGACAGCGGCGTGTGGAGCAAATATCACTGGACGATTGGCGGGAGCGCCGACGACGCCGGCGGAGGGCCGACCAAACGCAAAGTCATCGCCGTCAATCCGCAAGGGTGGCCCAGCGACCTCAAAGCCTTCTTCGATAAATACTATGCAGGTGTGGATTACGTCGCTGTGGTGGCGCGGACACCTGAAGATCTGCGGCGGGTTCTGAGCACTATGTAATGCCCGTTCAATGACGAAGCCCCGCAGCACGCGGGGCTTCGTGACTCTCGAACGGTTATTCTCTTCGTAACTCTACGCCTTTGATCGTGTAGTAAAACGCCAGGGATTCGTTCATCCCGTCTTTGATCCGGCGTTGCATTTGATCCATAATATCAATGAACAGCAAATCTGCTTCACCTTTTGCGGCGACGATGCCGAGCCGTGGTTTGTTTCCGGCGTTATGCAATCCCCACTCTCCACCAAAGCGCCGGCGAAAAGTTTCACCTAAGAATGTTCCCCAGGCCATCACGATCTCTTTGGATGGGCGGGGAAATTGCTTGAGGTGACGGTCTATCCATTCATCGAGCAATTGCAGACCGACGGCATTGTATTCGACATCGGTGTCGGCGAAACGGCTCAGGCCCAGCCGCGCTCGTTCTGCCAGCTCGACGAGTTGGCGTGCTTGCTGTGTCGGGATAAGTTGCAGCGGATTCTGTGCCATAGTGACCTCTGAATTTCATTATAGCACAACTCATACAGGGGTACAAACCCTTTTTTGTGCGGCAAACGACTTTTGCATTTTATAGCTTTTGTTATAATCTATGATACAGGTGCGTCAGCAGAAAAATTGGCTGGATTAATACCTTCAACCTTCAACTTGTAACCTGCAACTATTCGTGGAGGAATTGTTACATGGAATTGACGTGGTATGGTTTAGGATGTTTTCGCATTGTTGAGCGTGGGTATCCGGCGGTGGTGCTGGATCCGTTCAATGAAGAGGAAACCGGCCTGGTTTTACCTCGTAGCCGCGCCGAGATTGTGACATCGAGCGCATTTATTGATGAACCAGAAGAAGCCCGTTGGAAGGGCCTGCGCGGGGTCTCGCGCACGCTGGCCGGACCGGGGGAGTACGAGATTGGCGGGCTTTTCATTACCGGCGTTGCCACTTACCGCGACCGGAAGCACGGCGCAGAACTGGGGCAAAATGTCGTTTTCTCAGTGAATGTCAACGGTGTGGTTGTGTGTCATCTGGGGGAACTGGCGCATACACCAACCCAGGCTCAGGTTGAGGCGATGGGATCGGTCAATGTCTTACTGATCCCGGTGGGGTTGCCTGGCGGATTAGTCCCGGCGATGGCTTCCGAAATTGTGAGTCTCATCGAACCGGATATTGTTGTGCCGATGAATTATCACACCCCGAATTTGCGCCTGTCGCGCAACCCGGTAGATCGGTTTTTGAAGGAGATGGGGGTGACGTGGGGTGATGCGCAACCGAGTCTCAAAGTGCTCTCTGCCACGAGCGAGGCGGAGGAGACCCAGGTAGTCCTTCTGCAGCCACAGCAAGGGTGATCAAACACAATCAGGAGGTATTCTTTATGCAAAAACGCGGACGACTTCTCATTGTAGGCATTATCGTCGTATTGGTCGTTGTTGGCCTGTTGCTGGCGATTCGTTTATCGTCGCCTTCCGCCAATAAACAGGCGGCGGAGATCAACATGGAAGCAATCCAGGCGCAGATAGACGCCGGACAGTATGCCCCGGCACGGGACACGCTGCAACAGGCCGTCGTCGCGAACCCCGAAAACGCAGAGGCGCATTTCCTCCTGGGATTGACCCTTTTTAACCTGGGAGAATATGCGAAAGCGCGCGAGTCTTTTCTAAAGGCGCTGGAACTGGAGCCGCAGCGCGCGGCGGCTGTGCATCATAACCTGGGGGCGTTGGCCTATCAAACCGGCGAGATGGAAACAGCGGTCCGGGAGTTTCAGTCCGCGTTAGAGGCTGATCCCAATGATCCCGATAGCCATTACCAACTTGGCGCTACCTATCTCCAGATTGCCAGTTCCACAGCGGATCTCTCCTATCTGACCAAAGCAGAGGTGGAATTTCAACAAGTGTTGGCGCTGTCGCCGGGGAAACCCGAAGCCCTGGTGGGGTTGGGCACCCTGTATATGAGCCAGAACAAAGTTGATGCGGCCATTGACTTGCTTGAGCAGGCGGTCAAAGCCGATCCCCAGATGCGTGAGGCGTTGTACGCCCTGGGTGTAGCGTATTATTCAAAAGGGGAAGCCGCATTGGCAAAAGAGACCCTCCAGAAGTTTCTGGACACGCAGCCACCGGAGCGCTGGGCCAAAGAAGCGCAGGACATTTTGGCGCAGTTGGGGCAGTGAAGCAACTACCCCGCGAATTGTTGGAATCTTTGGTCTTTCACATACTTTTGGTGTATTTATGGTATAATTATAGTTGGAAATACTGGATGACGATGGTTGCAAAACCAGGTCCATTTACGAGGAGTGCTGCCGGGCTACATTATTCAGTTTTCGGGAAGGCGCAGCGTTTAACTATGTAAGTCCTATAAGTAGGTGTTCACGAGGAGGTTATCATGGTTAAGAGAGTTCAAACGTCCATTGGTTCACGCCGCGAACAGTTGCGGTATGTGTTTGGTGCGGCCTGTATAGGGATAACCGCACTGTTGTTCTTGCTGTTCTTCAGTAAGGCTACCTCAGGACTGGCGGCGCCGCTGACGCCTACTGCTACAACGATTACAATCGGCAAAAGCAGCACCACGTCCATCGTGTTGCCCGCCAGTTCCTTTAACAATGCAGCGCAAGCCGTGGCCGGCGAACTTGTCACGGTGACGGTGGTTTACACGGTTTCTGGCGATACGATCTATTCTGCTTCCCCGCGCGTGGTGCTGGAAGATGGGTTACTTCCCACCGACTCTACTCCAACATGGAGCCAAATGTACACCGGTACTCAAAATGTCCTCCGAGGCTATGAGGGCTTCGTAACGGAAACGCATATCAACTATGGGGGTGCATTGGTTATCTTCCCCAATCAGGGCACCATAACCGACACCGATAAAATCACGATGACGGTTTATGCAGTCCGAACTCAACGACGTTATCTCGCTCCTAATGCTGAAATTGGGGATGGTACCGCACTGCGAATCCAGGGGATACTGCGCTACTGTCTTGATCCAGGCTGTGCGACTCGAGGTCTTGCGTTCACCCCGAGCGGCGATACGATAGGACAGGTGACTGCCAAGCAACCCCAAGTCACTACGGCGTATGGCGCGCCTGTCTATCTGGATGCTCTGACCATTGGTGAAGGTGGTGGACAGGTAAAGTTGACTTTCACCGCTAGTGCCGCCAATAGCCGCCCCACTGCCTACGATATTGTTTACACAGCCACGTTGGGTGCGGGCTTGACTTACTTCGGCTCAAGCGGCGACAACGGCGCCGGTGAAGGGACCGTGAGTACTGTAGGTGATGTCACGTATGTAGTCTGGAATGTCCCTGTCAGCTTGTTGTTTCCTCAGACCTGGCAGGCAATAGTTACAGCAACCTTGCCCAATCCTTTCACCGTTGGGCAACAGTTCACTTATCTGGGGACCGCCGCCTATCAAACCTTCGCTGGCGACGTGCCCTATGAGGGCACGTATGTGACGCCTGGCCCAACCCCTAACCCGCCTTTGCGTCCTGGTGTTGCGGTTGTCAAGACTTCTGTCCCTGCTAGCGGCGCGGTGACGATGGGGGATTTTGTGACCTACACCGTTGTTTTCCGGCAGGGCGCGAATACTTTACTCCAAGCGCCGCAAGTGGTAGATACGCAGCCGCTAGGGTTTCACTATGTTCCTGACACACTTGTTGTGCAGGGTGCAAGCAAAACTTCTGAAACTGTATTGCGAAGCACGATGACTGAGGTGAGCGGCACCACAACACTCTACTATGAGGATTTCAAATGGACCATGAGTGATTTGCCTCCCATCTCAACAGCGCGCGCGGTCACGGCGACCTACGTGTCGTGGAACACTGGCCTGGATTATAATGGCGTGCTGGTGTATGTGCTGGTGGGGGATCTGCCAGCAAGAAAAGAGACCGTCAACACCAACAAGACCGGCGCGGTGCTTTCGTGGACGCCGCCTACTGGTTCGCCATACAATGCGGTGCCGCGCGCTAATCCTCCTGTTAATACCTTAGGGGTGATCCAGCCGTATATGGGCACTGATTTCAGCACGTTGCGCACTGATGCCGGCCTCAAGGAAGTAGGGCAAGACCTTCTGTTTACAACCCGGTTCCGCAACAATGGCTACAGCGCTGCAGGTATCCCGGCTATTGACGCCAACGAACTGCAAGTCTGTGATACATTACCGGCTGGGGTGACTTTCCAGGCGAACAATGGTTGTTTTAACACGTCTACCAATGCGGTGTGTACATTCCCTTACACGCCGCCGGCAGGTGGCGCTACGGATAAGATATGCTGGACGATCCCGGCCCTGGCAAAGAGCACCAATACGTTTGAGTTCCGCTACGCTGTGCGAGTTACCGACGCGGTTTATCCTGGCGTCTATGGCAACCAGGCCTTTGTTAAAACCTACAGCACCAAAGCCGGCGCGGTGGCAGGCGAGCGTGTCTACGCCAACATCTCGACAGCGTTGCCTACGGCCACATGCGGCGCAAGTTGTTACACCATCCTGGGGTTGGCTGCGTCGAAAACGACCGCCCAAACCCATGTTGCGCCAGGTGACCTGATCACCTATGTTCTAGCTTATACCGATACCAGCGTCGCTAACAGCTACACCGGGTTAGTGGTTGTTGACACTTACGATGCTCTGCTTACATTCAAATCGGCTACGCCTGCGCAAAGTGGTCATAACGTCGGTGCGCGGGAACTGACGTGGAATCTGGGAAGTCTGACCAATGACAGCAGCGGTCAGATCACTGTGGTCTTCGAGGTTTTGCCAGAAATCGCGGGGCGCTACACCTTGACGAACACAATGCTCCTGGATAGCGATCAGACTGCGCCGCGCACCTGGACAAAGACAACGCCCATTGATGTCGCTTCTCTACACGTTGCTATGAACGGGCCGCAATTCACCCACGCCGGCGGCAACGTGGTTTACACGGTGGTTTACTCCAACACCGGCTCCTGGGATAACGCTCCGGTCACGCTAACGCTGGACTACGGTCCATACCTCACCTACGTCAGCTCTTCATTGACGCCGGTTGGCGGGACGGATAACCAGGTTTTTGTGGACACCGTGCCCAAAAACGGCAGCAACAAGACATTGACCATCAATCTTGTGACCAAACAACCGTTGCCGTACACGCTGGAGGAGATCTACAGCAGCGTGAACTTGTCTAGCCCCGGCGCACCTTCGCAACATGACGATTGGACAATGATTGTCCAGCGGCCAGTGTTTACGTTCCGCAAACTCGGACAGACCGTGGCGTCGCAAGTGGGTAATCCAATGCAGTATACCTTTGAATTGGTCAACACTGGCACTTACACGGCAACCAATCTCGTTATCACCGATACTTGGGATATATCTACCAGTTTCCAAACCAGCCCTGGTTGGACATCTGCCGGGTCGTATGCAACTTATACGATCGCTTCTCTTGCGCCAGGGGCGACGGCAACGGTTAACCCGCTCACTGTAAAAGTTGACGGTTTGCGAGACAGTTACTTGAATCAGGCGGATTTACGTTCTACCCAGACCACCGTCCAGCATACCGAATTGGTGATATGGTCGCACAGTATCGCTTTGGGCAAGACGGCCTATCCGGAGCCGGCCTTCCCTGGACGTGTGTTGACGTATACACTTTACTATACAAACACCGGCGGTGGTGTTGTCTATGCAGTTGTTGTTGATACTCTGCCTACTGGATTCAGTTATCAAGGACAATCAACTGCACATGCCAATGGGTGTACTACCGGCTGGGAGTTTGTTCATAACGCCCCTTATGCGACGTGGAGTTGTACGGCAATGGTATCTGGCGCCGCCGGTCATTTCCAGATTTGGGGCGAGGTGACAGCCGCTGAGAATGACGTGCTTGTGAACTATGCTGAAAGCGACGGCGCGGACATTCCGACTCGTCCCATTGACCGACCTCTGGAAACACTTGTCGCCCGTCCTAAGCTGAGTCTCACCAAAGTCGGCGTTCCAACGCATCCCGTCGCGCCTGGCGATGTGGTCACCTATACACTCACCTACACGAATTCCGGTTCGTATGCGGCGTATGACGTCGTTATCAAGAATCCACTGCCCGACCAGCTCACTTTTGCCGGTTGCGACCACGGCTGTACGCACAACGATGGCCTGGTAACATGGATGATCGGCCAAATGCCCGTGGCTACCACCGACCAGGTCATTGTCTATGCCACGGTCAAGGCCAACACGGGAGACCAAACTGCCATCAACGCAAACTACACCATCGAAAACACGACGGTCTGGCAGCGGTTGTTGCCATCTGAGACTGACAATGGCGCTCCGGTTGAAACGGTGATTCTCAATCCGCACGTCAGCGTGACCAAATCCGCGACGCCGGCGCTGGTGACGCAAGTGAATGCGCCGATTACCTACACCATTCAATATGTCAACGATGGTGGGGGGACGTTGACGAACGTCGTGCTCAGTGACGCTTTGTCCGCGATGACTCTGTACAATTCGGCTTCTCCTGCATGTCACTGGTCGGGCATGGGCCTCGGTGGTACGGTGACGTGTTCCCTCGGCGATCTGGCTCAAGGGGAGGCTGGCGCTGTGCAAATCGTCGTCTTGGCGAGCGTTCAGGGCTTAATCACGAACACCGCCGTGATGGACAGCGATCAGACCGCGCCGCTCGAATCAACCCCGCCAACCGAAGTCTTCTACTCCGCCGGTGGATGTATCCCGCCCTACAACGTGAACTTCACCGTGTCATCCGACCCGCAAGCCGGTGCGCCTATTACCTTTACGGCTTCGGCTTCGGGCGATACCCCACTTACCTACGCCTGGACCTTCGGCGACACGCAGAGCGGCAACGGCCAGGTGGTGTACCACACGTATGCTGTCTCTGACACCTATACGGTCAAGCTAACCGTTTCCAATAGCTGCGCTCCGGCTGGCGTCAACGTACAGAAGAACGTCTATGCACCCGGCGCGCCCGAACTGAGCTGGAATCCCGCCAGTCTCTCCAAGACCACGGCTCCTGGCTCTCTGCTGGTGCTTACCGATATACTCACCGTGAGCAACGTCGGTAGTGATAACCTGCTGTGGAGCATCGAAGTGATCCCCTCGGCGACGAGCTGGCTGAGCATCGCGGCTGGCGGCGCGCCCGACAAGGTTCTATCCGGGTTCAACACCGCACCCGCCGGTCAAGTTCCTGTGACGGTTTACTTCGATCCCGCCGGTCTCGCAGGTGGCACGTACACCGCGCACTTGCGTATCACCAGCAACGACGCGGATGAGGGCGTGGTCGAGATTCCGGTCTCCTTCACCGTTGACCCTGGCGCAGCGGAGCTAGAGTGGTCTCCCGCCAGCCTCTCCAAGACGACCGCCTCTGGCTCTTTGGCAGTTCTCACCACTACATTGAGTGTCAGCAATACAGGGAACATCAATCTACTCTGGAGCGTCGCTGTGACGCCTTCAGCGACGAGCTGGCTGAGCATCGCCGCGGGCGGCGCGCCAGCCAAGGTATTGTCTGACTTCAGCACCGCACCGGCCGGGTATGTCAATGTTACCGTCTACTTCGATCCGGCAGGTTTGGCGGGTGGCACTTACAACGCGCATCTGCGTATCACCAGCAACGACGCGGATGAAGGCGTGGTCGAGATTCCGGTCTCCTTCACCGTGGACCCTGGCGCGCCGGAGATTGCCTGGAGTCCGGCGAGTCTCTCTGCACCTGCTGAGGAAGGCTCAACGAGCGCGTTGCAGCGGACGTTGACGGTGAGTAATACCGGCACCATTGCTTTGACCTGGAGTATCGAGGTAACCCCGACGACGGCGACCTGGCTCAAGTTCACGGTCAATGGCTCGGACCAGACGGCCTATCTACCCGGTTTGAGCACTGCCCCTGGCACGAGCACGCCGGTGACGGCCTACCTCAACCCAACCGGTCTCACGCAGGGTGACTATGCCGCGTGGCTGCGCATTGTCAGCAACGATGCGGATGAAGGCGTCGTACTGGTTCCGGTCACCTTCACTATCACCAAATCCAACTACTTCATCTTCCTGCCGTTGGTGCTGCGCAACAATTAACTCGGGAGGTACACGCGCTTCAAGAGCGCGTGTACCTTCATCGCAAAATTGAGGTTATTCGATGAGTGCGCCGGTTAAACTAGTGCTGACCTGGGATATCAAGCAAGGACAGGAGAAGAGCTACTTCACCTATATGCAAGAGTTCTCGACTGCCTTGCAGCAAGCCGGACTTGAATTGAGCGACGCCTGGTACACGTTATACGGCCCGTGGCCCCAGATTAGTATGGGTTTTGTGAGCGAGGATCTGCGCCTCGTTGAGTCTTTTCTCGTCTCTGAAGTGTGGTTACGGACCAAGCATCGGCTTTTATCCTATATCCAGGGCTATCGTCAGAAAGTTGTACCGGCGCGGAGTGGTTTCCAGGTTTAGCGTGCTTCCCGATTTGTCTTGCCCGCAAAAGCCCCCGCACTCGCGGGGGCTTTTTTATTCCAAGTAAGGTCTACGTTTCACGCCTCATTTCCACGGCAGGGGAATTTGAACCTTTTCTTGTTCTACAATCGGATCCAGTCCCAGGTAAACCTCAATATCGGCGCGTTGGCTGATTTCTACCGCCATGCGCCGCAGATGACGAAATTTGATGAAAGCCCAGTTGTCCCGTTCGACGCTGTCCTGCAAGCGCGGGTCACGTTTGAGTTTCAGCGCCACCAACGCCGCGCGGCCACCGGGCAGTACCAGATGTCGGCGCGCGCCGGTCGGTGGCAGCGGCGTGAGCAGATGTGGCCCGAGTACCGCCGTGGTGGTGCAGCGGAACTGGTATAACGGCTTTTCCCCGTCCGCCCAGAGGATGTCCCAATCTGGGGTTTGCATCACGGTAAAACGCAACCGTTCTCCCAACTGCCGCAGCAATCCGCGTATCTGGCGTGTCTCTGCGCCGCGCGCTGCCGGCATATCTTCCCGGCGTAACCTCAGGTTTCCCTCTGCATCGGCAGTGGCGTACGCATCGCTGCACGCCGTCACTAACGCCGGTTCGGGAGAAAGCTCGCCGTCAAAGAGCGCGTACACGGCGCTTTCCAGGGCTGCGCGTTCCCATTTCTCCTGGGATTGCAGCAGACGCAGCACGTTTTCCTCGACGCGGTCGGCCAGCGGTCGGGCGATCTTGGCCGGGGATGGCGTCCACACGGTTTTGGGGGCGATGGCGGCGAAGCCCTGGCTATGGATCATCTGCGGCAGCGTCTCCACCTGCTCCGGCGCGGACTCTCGTGCGGCGATCAGATGCGCTGCACCGAGCAGCGCTGCTGGCGTTGGTTCGCCACGTCGCCGCAGAATCTGCGCGAGATGTTCGTGATTGGTGGAGGGTGGGACGACGGGTTCGCGTTCCGCGGTTAGCGCCAGGCGATACCCCCACGGCGGACAGGCGATCCAGCGGTTGACCTGGAACCCGGCCTGCGCTGCCGCGGCGACGATGTGCGCCAGGGCTGTGAGGTCGTCGTCAGGGAGGACGACGAACACGGGGGCCTCCAGCGCCAGATGCGGGCCGATGCGTTTGAGTGTGACGGCGAGGCTGCGCTGATACCAGTCCCAGTCCAGCCTCCGCCGCCCCAAAAAGGCGCGCAGTGCGGGATGGACGGCATCTTTCCACAACCAGGTCGCCCACAACGCGGAGAGCGCCCAAAAGTTTGCATCCGGCGGTTGAGGTTGGATGAACAAAGCGGCGACGGACTGAGGCGGGAGGGTGGGGGTGATGTTTTGTAACGGCTGCGGCAACAGCGCTTGCGTCCCTGGCGGACTTGCCAGCAGGGCTTTGACCGCATCAACAGACGGCGCAACCGGCGCCGTCTGTCGTTTGGCATAATCCCTGAGAGTGTTTTCCATCACCAGCCAAACATTGTTCTCGATAAAGCGCTGCGCCGGGCGCAGGCTGCGTGGGCGCAGCGGTGGTTCTCCATACGGCATCAAACTGCTCCCTTCGTCCAGAGCGGAGATGACGAGTAGGGTCAGCATGTGCTGCATGTCGGCAGAGGCAGCGGCTTGCGGCAGGCGGTGAATCACGTCCATCAGCGCGCTCAGGTTGCGCGGCGTGTACAGTGCGACCAGGTCTGCGGCGCGTTCCCGCAGCGGATCCTCCATGCCCGCGGCGCGTCCCAACGCGATGTGATAGGCCGGCCCGGTACGCGCGAATCGCTCCAGGAGAGCGATGTCCTGCGCGTCCACCGTCCCTTCTTGCGCCTCAGTGCAGTGAGAACAGCGGACCCGTTTGGCGAAAGGTCGTTGCATGTCGCGGTCCCAGGCAAACCATTCTGCTATACCGGAGGCTTTGCACGTCGGACAACGGCTGCGGTAGATGTCGTGGAGGTGGGCGATCAGCGGACGATCTCCCTTGGGCAAATCTCCTAGCCGGGTGAGCGCCGCTTGAACTTTGGTAAAAGGGGGTAGGTTCAGCGCGACCTGAACCCAGAGCAGCGGAATGGGGTTGATGTTGAGCGCCAGCACGCGCCGCCCTATTGCCACGACTTCACGGATGTACGTGGCGTCACTGACACCCAGTTCTATGATAAGATCGCCGGGTGCGGTGGCAGCTTCGATGGCAGTCTGGGCGCATGTCGCCATCGTTGGCGTCCGGTAACGCGCCAACGGCGCACCAGGACTAACCGGAATACCCGGAATTAGCGCGGGGAACGGTGCTTTTTCCATGCGACGGCCCCCCTTCTGTCACGAATGACTTTCTCGGTTTAGCGCGCGGCCGCAACCGCGACTTTGATTCCCTCAATGTCTGGCGCGCCAGCCTGCGCGTAGATGACTTCGCCTGCGCCGCTCACCACAAAAAACGTCGGTGTTCCGAGGACGCCCCACCGCGAGGCTAACGCCAGCCCAACCCTATCTTTGACGTTGAGGTGCAGCACGGCGGCCTGACCCTGCAAATCGCGTTCCAGTTGGTCAATTTTCGGTTTGTTGAGCAGACAAATGCTACAGTTGTTGGCGTAGAACTCAACGACCGTAGGTTGTCCGGCGGTCAGGCGCGCTTCCAGCTCACTGAGTGAGGCAAATTCGTCGCCTGGCGTGCGTAGATAAGCGTAGACCGCCACTATCGCCACAACGATGAGGACGGTCAGCCCATCCCCTTTGATAAAGCGGAGCAGCTTTTCCTTCATCACATCCAACCAATCCTTGCGAAGGTTTAGGCGAAGGATTCGCACACCTTCGCAAGGATACCCTTAAACAGTCCCCGGTGTGCCAGGGTTGGGCGTCTCGACGATGCGATACGAGGTGGTGATTTCCGCTGCCTTGCTGAGCATCGCGTTTACCGAGCAATAGGTGGACTCCGAAAGCTCGATGGCGCGCGCCAGGGCGGTTTCGCTGATGCCCTGTCCGTAGGCGATGTATTCCAGATGGATTTTGGTCCAGATTTTGGGATGCGTCTCTGCGCGTTCGCCCTGGACTTTGACTTGCAAGTTGGTCATCGGCTGGCGTTTTTTCGCCATAATCGAGATCACATCCATTGCCGTGCAGCCGGCCAGCCCGAGCAAGAGCAGTTCCATCGGGCTAGGGCCGCTGTGTGTGCCATATTCAGGGTGACTGGAATCCAGGATGATGGCCGGTCCGCCCTCTACGTCGCCGACCATACGCATTCCTGGCCCCACCCATGTGACGTGAACGTTGGTCATCCGTAACTCCTTCTATTTCTGCAAAGGGATCACGCAGATGAATTTGAGGGGCGTGTTGCCCGTGTTCCGGTACCCGTGAATTTCATCCGGTGGAACGAGCAGGAAAACGCCCGGTTGCATCACGCCTACGTCGCCGCCGGTGTTGGTGACGACCCCCTGACCCTCAAGCACATAGATTTCGTGCTCGTAGGGGTGTTGGTGCGGCGTGAAGACGACGCCGGGTTGTAGCTCGATGACGCGCATAGCGAAGTTCGGCGCGCCCTCCTTCTCGGTGAGCAGCCAGCGGATGCCAATCCCTTCTTGCGCGACTTGCGCTGTCACCTGGGCTGTTTCTTTGATCAGCATAAGTATCCTCCTGACGAATGTTCGCGCGGTCTTTTCGCGTAGTCATCAACCCGGATGAGTCCTGACGCGCGCGATGATGATCGCTCAGCGCGTTCCGCTAGTCCGCTGACGCCACATTCTCCGTCGCCGGCTGCTCCGGTTCGGGTGCGGCAGCAGTGAGGGTGGATTTCCCCATCAAAGCATAAATGCCGCACCAACCCGACGCGCCGGTCGCAAAGGCAACCAATCCCAGGACGCCCAGGATGATGCCGACAACGCCCTGGATGAAGAAAAATCCCACAAGCATAACGTAAATACCAAGAATCACGCGGATAAGCCGCTCGCCATCGCCGATATTGGGTTTCATAAGTTCTCCTTTCAGGTATGGATAGAATTCTACGCTTGAAGTTCCAGAATAAAATCACGAATTGCCAGCGCTGCCTTCGCGCCGTCACCGACGGAGACGCTGAGTTGCGCGGGATTGTCAGCGCGCACGTCGCCAATTGCGTACAGCCCTTCGACTTTTGTGCGCATCTTGTTGTCGGTGACGATGTAGCCCCACTTGTTCGTTTCCACCAGATCCGCCACAAATTGGCTGTAGGGCGAGTAACCCACATAGATGAACACACCGTCGGTGGGGTAGAGGCGTTCTTCTTTGGTTTCTCGATCTACGGCAAGCACGCCCGTCACGGTTTTATCACCCTGGATCGCCGTCACCTGCTGGTTGAAAAGGAGCGTGCTCTTGGGATGATTTTTGACGCGATCTTGCAGGATTTGTTCGGCGCGCGTATAGGGCAAGAACTCAAGAAATGTCACATGCTTCGCGTATTCAAGGACTTGCAACCCTTCCTGCAACCCGGAATTGCCTGCCCCAATGATGACGACGTTCTTATTCTTGAAGAATGGGCCGTCGCATGTGGCGCAGTACGACACGCCGCGCCCGTAGAATTCATTTTCGCCGGGCAGGTTAAGCTTTTTGGGGCGACTGCCGGTGGCGATGACTACGGTTTTTCCAGCGTAGACCTCCCCGTTTTGGGTGTGAACCTCGATTTCCCCCTTTTTGACCGGGCGGATTTTCGTCACTTCGTCGAACTCGGCAATCTGAGCGCCAAATCTCTCCGCTTGTTTGCGGAAGCGCTCCATCAAATCCATGCCGCTGATGCCGTCCGGGAAGCCGGGATAGTTCTCGATCATCTCAGTGGTTGCTGCCAGACCGCCGGTGCCTTCGCGTTCCAGGATCAGGGTCTTCAGCCCGTCACGCGACGTGTAGATCGCCGTCGTCAGGCCCGCGGCCCCGCCGCCGATGATGACGACATCATACAGGCCACCGCTTACTTCTGCTTTGGGAGATTCTTGGCTGATTGTGAATTCAAACATGGTTCTCCTTTTGGTTTTAGCATCATCAAGCCCGGCATAATGCGCCGGGCTTGTGGGCTACTTGCGTGCGGCGCTGACGCCTCACGTATGGTGCGCCAGGTAGGGCTATGCCAGCGCGGCTTTGATCGCGTTGACGATCATCGGCGGGGGAGCAGCGCCTTCTACGCGCTCCTTGCTGTTGATCACGCTGAGCGGCACACCCATCACGTTGAAGTGATTGGCGAGATCCGGGAATTCCATAGATTCAACCACATCGGCGACTACTTTATCGCTGGCGACGGCCATCTCGTAGGCCAGGATTGCCGCGCGCGGGCAGTACGGGCAGGTCGGGGTGACGAAGACCTGGATGTTTACCGGTTCGTCGAGTCCGCCCAAGAAGCTCAAGGTTTGCGGATCCAGATCGGATGTGCCCAGGCTGGCGCGCTGGATGCCGTATAGCAGCGTCGAGAACTCGTGCCCGGAGGGGATGCCATAATAGCGCAGGCCGTAATCGCGCTGTCCGACAATTGCCATCGCCGGCGCCATCGTGATATTGAACGCCTTCGCTTTATCCGGCGCTTTATCGAAGTCGTAAACCTCGGCTGTGAGTTTGGCAGAGGTCGCGGCGACTTCTTCAGCCAACTGCACGATTTCTTTGCAGTATTCGCAGCCGTTCTTCGTCGTGAAGACGACAAGCCGGACATCGTTCGTGAGGTCCGACAACATTTCAGTCACATTGCGTACGATTTCATCATTGAGCAGAGCCATTTTCTTCATACCCCCTGAGTTAGTTTTTCCACATTATTCGTTTTGTTGTTATTCTGTTGTTTCTATCGAACAACGTATTCATTGTAGCATATAATAAATCACCGTCAAGAAAATTCGATAACTTTCACCTTTTTCTAATATATTTCTAATATGCCGATCTTTGTTATTGACATACCCGCTGTTGTGTTTATACTGCCCTTTCGCTGTCCGTGTCATCGAACTGTGCGCGCAAGCTGTTAGCTTGCGGCAAGGGAGGTATCCGTGTACGATTTAGTGTTTTTGCACACGCCAAGCGTCTACGATTTCCGTGAGCGCGCTACGCTGTGGGGGCCAATTTCTGACCTGGTGCCTTCAACGCCGGTCTTCGATATGTACCCTATCGGTTTTGCCACGTTGATGGCCCACTTGCAGCGGGTGGGATACCGGGTGCGAATTGCGAACCTGGCGGCGCGCATGGTTCGTTCTGCGCGTTTCGAGCCGGAAAAGCTGTTGCGCAGTGTCGAGACACGCGCGTTCGGCATTGACTTGCATTGGCTTCCGCACGCGCATGGCGCGTTGGAGGTGGCCCGGTTAACCAAAGCTTATCACCCTGCTGTTCCAATCATCTTTGGCGGCTATTCGGCGACTTACTTTCACGAAGAACTGATCCGTTATCCCTTTGTTGATTACGTCCTGCGCGGCGACGCAACCGAGCTTCCGCTGGAACACCTCATGCAGCACATTCTCGCCGGAACTCCACCGGTTGGTGTGCCGAATCTGACGTGGAAGGATCATCAGGGCGGGGTCCACGTCAACGCGCTGACCTACGTGCCGGAAAACCTGGATGACTTGATCCTGGATTACCACCCGTTGGTCAAAGCGGTGGTGCGCGACCGCGATTTGCTCAACTACGCGCCGTTTAGTCACTGGTTGGAATATCCGATCATGGCCTCGCTCACGGTGAAAGGGTGTACGCAAAATTGCACGATCTGTGGCGGGTCGGCGTTTGCCGGGCAGCGTCTCTCCGGGCGACAGCGGCCGGCCTACCGTGCGCCGGAAAAGCTCGCCGAAGACGTCCGGCGCATAGGGATGTTGAGCCGCGGGCCGGTTTTTATCCTCGGCGACCTGCGCCAGCCGGGGATGGACTACGCGCGCCGCTTTTTCAAGGCTGTACAGGGTTTCCGCGGCGCGGCGATTGTGGAATTTTTCTATCCCGTGGATCGCGCTTATATGGAAGAATTGGCGGCGGCATTGCCCGACTTCCTGGTGGAGTTCTCGCCGGAGTCCCATGATCCGGCTGTGCGGCGCGCGTCGGGCAAGGGATATTCCAATCAAGGGATCGCAGAGACCATTGCGGCGTGCCTGGATGTCGGCGCGCGGCGTTTCGACCTCTTCTTTATGATTGGCCTCTCGCAGCAGACGCCGGAATCGGCCCTACAGACGGTTGATTACTGCCGCGACCTGCTGTCACGCTTCGATGATGGGCGGCTGATCCCGTTCACCTCGCCGCTCGCGCCATTTCTCGATCCGGGCAGCCGCGCGTATGAGCAGGCGGATGAGTTCGGATATATCCGGCGCGCCGTCACGCTGGAAGACCACCGCCGCTTGCTGCTCCAGCCCACGTGGAAGCACATCCTTTCCTACGAGACGCGCTGGATGAACCGTGACACGCTCGCCGCCGTAACTTACGAGGCCGGTTTCCGGCTGAACCGGCTCAAACGTGACGCTGGTCTAATCAGCCTCGAAAAAGCGCAGGAGACCGAGGCGCGTATTGCGGAGGCGCGCGCCTTGATGCGTGAGATTGAGGATTTGATGGCGCGGCTGGATGACAGCGCCCTGGCGCGCGCATTGCTGGCGCTGAAATCGCGCATTGATGCCGCCAACACCTCAACCGTGTGTGACAAAGCTGAGCTAGACGTGGACGTAGGTTGGATGCCCTTCAAGGTGTTTAACCTGGCGCGGGTGGGGTTGGAGAAGTGACCGTTCTGTTCGCTGGATTGCCGTGATGTGGCAGCGTGAACCAGAATGTGCTCCCTTCTCCGGGCGTACTTCCAGGCGTACTTCCAGGCGTACTTCCAGGCGTACTCTCGATGCCGACTGTGCCGCCGAGCTTTTCGACGATGCGGCGCACGATGGAAAGCCCCAATCCGTACCCGTGAGTGCGGGCTGGATCCAGGCGGGTGAACTCAGTGAACAGACGCGCCTGCGCTTGTGGCGGCACGCCCGCGCCGTTGTCGCGCACCCAAAAGCGCACGAAGTCATCATCGTCTGCCGGTGGATCAAACCCCACCTGGATACGCGGTGGAACATCGGCTTCGGGCCGCCCACCGTACTTGACGGCGTTGCTAAGATAGTTCACCCAAATTTCCTCTACCCAAGTTGCTTGCCCCCACACTGCGGGCCAGGATTCCGGCTGCTGAATAGCGGTCTGTGACTGGCTGATCATATTGCTCAGGCGATTCATGGCCTCACTGACGATGTTGCCCATATTGAGCGGCGTCATACTGACCTCATCCGTCTGTCGCAAGGTAAAGAGCAGCAGCAACTCGTCAATGATATTCACCAGTTTGTAGCCAGTGCGGGTGATGCGTTGGAGGGCATGATCCACGTCAATGGGGGTGATGTCGCGCCAGTCTTCCTCAAGCACAGTGCTGAATCCGATCAAGATGGTCAATGGATTTTTTAGATCATGGGCTACGGTGCGGGCGAAAGCATCCAATTCAGCGATGTGACTTTCGAGATCGGCGGCGTACTCGCGCAATGCTGTGACCAGGTTCGCGTTATCAATAGCGATGGCGGCTGCGGCGGCAAGCGTCTCTGTCAGGGTCAGGTCGTTCGCGTTGAAATCACCTGTATGTTTGTTCGCCATTTGCAGCACGCCAAGCGTTGTACCTCGGACGTGCAACGGCGCGATGAGCAGCGAACGCAGCGGGAACGTCTCCTCGTGCCGATGTTGGCGATAGTGCGAATTGTCAAGGACGTTATTGATGATGATACTTTCGCCTTTATCAATGACTTCCCATGCGAGGCTCTGATCGGCAGCCAGATAAGCATGGATGGGGGCGGTAAATGGATCCGTGACTTCATAATCTGCGGCTGCCAGGCAATTCAGGCGATCCTCAGGTTTATTGTTGTCTCGCAGCCACACAGTCAGGCTTTCGGTTCCGATGATGTTCAGGCCGATGTGAGCCAATTCTACAGCGATGGTCTCCAGATCATGGGTCGCCGTGAGCCGGCGAATAATCTGATGCAGATACATAAGCGCCTGCGCGTGCCGGCGGATGGCTTCTTCCGCATTTTGTCGCTCGACGACCTCGTGACTTAGTTGGAAGTTGGTCTCCTCAAGTTTCAGCGTGCGCGCGCTCACCAACGTTTCGAGACGGCGTCTTTGCGCTTCGCCGGCTCGCAAACGCAAAGCGAAGATCGTCATGACCCCGCCAAATGCCAGAAGCACGCTGGCGAGATAAAACCACCAGCGCTGCCAAAACGGCGGGACGACGGTGACTTTCAACGCAGTCCCCACCTCGTTCCAAACGCCGTGGTTATTGGCGCCCTTGAGTCGCAAAACGTACGTTCCGGCGGGCAGCGTCGTGTAGTTGCCGAAGCGCCGCGTGCCGACGTAGCGCCAGTTTTCGTCCACGCCCTCCAGCTTGTAAGCATACTGGTTTCTGTCTGGACGGGTATAGTTGAGCACGACAAACTCGAACTCGAAGGCGTCGTTTTTCCAGTTCAGTGTGATCCCTTCCCGCCGCGATGGAATCTCACCACGCTCCCCGACGAGGGTTTCCCCGTTTTGTGTCAGCGAGGTCAGCACAACCGGCGGAATGTAGGTGTTGCGGATCAGCCGGGCAGGATCGAAGCTGTTGGCGCCATTCGTGCCGCCCAACCACAGCATCCCGTCGCGGGTTTTGAGGCCGCTCCCGCTGAGAAAAAGATTCCCTTGCAGATTGTCGCTGTCATCGTAGCGCTGTGTGACGATTTCCTTTTCCGGGTCAAAGGTCAGGAGGCCGGCGTCAGTCCCTAACCACAACATTCCACTCTCGTCTTCTAGGATGACGTTCACATTGCTTGGGATGCCTTGTTCTGCGGTATATCGGGTGAAAGTCTGCGTCTGTTTATTGAATTGATTGAGTCCGCCACCTTGCGTGCCCACCCACACACGCCCCGCGCTGTCCTGATAGAGGGCCGTGATGACGTTAGCGGACAGGCTGCTGAGGTCGGCAGGATCCGCTACATAGTGGGTGAAGCGCCCGGTCTTTTTGTCAAATCTGTTCAACCCGCCGCCGTACCACCCACCGAGCCAGAGAACATCCTCGTCGCGGTCGTGAATCACGCTGTAGAGGTAGCCGGTACTCGGTCCCAGGGTGGGGGTGGTTGCATCCTGGCGATAAAAGGTGAAGGTTTCCGTGCGTTTGTCGAACCTGGCAAGGCCGGCCACCAAACTGCCGATCCAGAGGATATTGGGATCATCGGGGTCCTCCACGATTGCGGCAAAGCCGTCGGTTTCCGCCGGATAGCGTTTGAGTACCTGTCCGCTGGTTGGGTCTAATTTAACGAGCGGCCCGGACCACAGCGCGACCCAGAAGTCACCGGCGGAATCTTGATAGAGGCTGAGGACATAATCGGTAGTCGTTGTTTGTAGGTCGGCGACGGAATAGCGGGTGATCTGTCCGCTGCGGGGATCGAAACGGTTCAGTCCGGCCTGTGTGCCGATCCAAATCATGCCTTTCTGATCCTCGGCAAAGGCGGTGACCGCATTATCGCTGAGGGAGTTTTCGTTCCACGGGATATTCTGATAAAGTTGGAAATTCTGGCTGATGGGATCGAGTTTGTCCACTTTGCCCGCGTAAGTGACGATCCAGAGAATCCCAGCGCGATCTTTGTAGACGTTGACGATCAGATTGTTGATAAGACTGTGCGGCACGCCGGGGTCGTGGACGTAGTTGGTGAAGGTTTCGGTCGTCTTGTCAAAAGTTGTCAAGCCATTGTCGGTGACGTAGCCGCCCATCCACAGCCGCCCCTGCCCATCGTCGTAAATCAGCCCCACCTCGCCGCGGGTTGCTGCGGCAGGATAATGGGTGAACGTTTCTGTGCGCGTGTCAAACTTGCTCAGCCCTGTAGTCGGCGAGCCGATCCACAAGAACTGTGGGTTATCTTTGTCCTGCGCCAGGGCATCAATGAGATTGTCGGGATCGTTGAGGCTGTTGAGATTTTCTGAATCGTAGGTGTAATGCGTGAAAGTCTCGCTGACCTTGTCGAATTTCTCCAACCCGCCGCCATAGGTTCCAATCCAGAGGATGTTGGGGGTGACGGCATCTTCCAGCAATCGCCAGAGATCAGGGAAGTTGACAGTGTTCGAATCGTTGGGATCGTGAAGGTAGTGTGCGCAGGTTCCCGTCGTTTTGTCGAAGCGATTGAGGCCGTTGGTAGTGGCGAGCCACAGGATGCGCGGGTCTTGACTATCCTGCACGATATCCTGAACCGTGTCATCGCTCAGGCTGTCTGGAATGTTGGGGTCATGAGCATAGTGGGTGAACGTCTCGGTTGCTTTGTCGAAGCGGTTAAGCCCGCCGGTTGTCCCTATCCACAGAATGTCAGGATTTTCCTGGTCGGCCACGATCCTGAAGACACTGCCGCCGGAGAGTTTATCGGCTCCGATGCCGTAATTACGCAGCGTGTACCCATCCCACCGAAACAAACCGCCGCCCTCGGAACCAATCCATAGGAAGCCGTCGTTGTCCTGTAAAAACGCCTGGCTTCCCGGCGCGCCCATATCGAAGACATGATCGAAGCGCACGTCGAACGTATCTGGCGCCTGCGCCAGTACATTGACCGCCGCGCTCAAGTAGAGCAGTGCGGCGGTCACAATCGCGGCGATTTTTACAAGACATTGCTTATGTCGAACAATCATAACTCTGCTGGGGCAGCATTTCTCCGATTATTTTGAGTAGGTCCTTCATATCCATTGGTTTGCTGACGTATGCGTTAGCGCCTGCGGTTAAACAACGTTCCCGGTCGCCGGGCATGGTCAGTGCTGTGACTGCAATGATCGGAATATCCCGTAGACTTGAATCACTGCGGATGCGGCGTGTGGCTTCGACGCCATTCATGCCGGGCATCTGAATATCCATTAAGATAAGATGGGGATCGTGCGTGCGCGCCGCATCAATCGCTGTTGCGCCGTCTGCGGCCGTGATGGTGCGGTAGCCGGCCAGGTTCAGCATTTGGCAGAGGACTTTGCGATTCATCGCATTATCTTCGACCACCAGGATTAGCATCTTGTTGTTTGGATGGGACGTAGCTGATGGCGATTCGACCGGGATAAGCGGTGTGTCCATTAACTCCGGCGTTGGAACACTCCACGGCATGGAAATCGTGAAACGGCTGCCTTGCCCGACCTGGCTTTCCACAGCGATGGCGCCTCCATGCATCTCCACAAGGTAGCGCACAAAAGCCAATCCCAAGCCTGATCCTCCGTGCTCCCGCGTGATGCTGGTTTCAAACTGTGTGAAGGGCTGGAAAAGCGCCGCGATGTTTGCCTCGGTGATGCCAATCCCTGTGTCCCACACAGTAAAATGGGCTATTTGAGTGGTTCTAGTTCTATCCCCTTTGACTTCCAGGCCAATCGTTCCACCCTTTGGCGTGAACTTCACAGCGTTATTGAGCAGATTATCCAGTATCTTTTTGAAACGTTTTGCATCTGCCTGGATGATAGACACGGCGCTATCGAATGTCGTCATAATGGTGAGTCCCTTGCTGTGTGCGGCAGGCTCGATCTGATGCAGGCTGGCTTGACAGGTTTGTTTAACATTGACCGATTCTATCTTCAATCTCAGTTGTCCGCTCTTGAAGTCCGAAAAATCCAATACATCATTCAAGAGTTCAGCAAGATGCTGCGCGCTTTCCTTGATGTTCGCTGCTACTTGCCGTTGGCGTTCGTTCATCGAGCCGTAGTGTTCATTGTAGAGTAGATCGGCGAAAGCCAGAATTGGGGTGAGTGGTGTGCGTAACTCGTGATTGATATTGGCGAGGAATTCATCACGTGTTTGGAGCGCGTGCAGAATTTGCACGTTGGCTGCTTGCAGGGCGGCTGTTCGTTCCTCCACGCGCCGGGCCAACGATTCTCGTTCTGCTTGTAGGGCTGCCTCCGCTGTCTTCTGCGCAGTGATGTCCCGAATGATCGTCAGCACGCTGTCCCCGTTACACTTGACCATACGCGCCTCAAAGTAGCGCCGCGCGTCTGGGTAAGGGAGCTGATACTCGTACTGCTGCGTCTCTTGTGTGCGCATAGCCTCAGCGATGTAATGCATCACCCGGTTCGCAAATTCCAGGGGGAAAACCTCATAGAGTGATTTGCCAACAAACTGGTCCGGTGGACGCCATAGATTGCTGGATTGCGCAGCGTGGTACTGCAAGAAATATCCATCACTAGAAAGTCGAAACAGCATATCAGGGAGGGCCTGTAGAATGGCGTGGTTCTCCGCTTCGCTTTCACGCAGCGCGGCTTCGGCGCAACGCAGACGCTCCATAAATTTTGAATAGGTCAGCGTCATAAATGCAGAAATACCGGCTGAAATAAAAAAAGCGCGAATAATCGCTTGTGGTACCAACGATTTTTGGATCAACAAATCCGAGATGATGACGACAATTTCAGAAAACACAACAGCCACCGCAATCACGGCGATGGCGATTTTGCGGCTGCTCCATTTTTCGAGTACATCTTGGAGTTTTCTGAACATCGTTAATTCAATCTCAGCTTAAACCTTTGCCTGGACAATTAGCTCTTTATGGATAGCATAACACGGTTCCATAGTTTTGCTGTTAGCATTACATGGCAGTTTTGTGGCAATTGGGTTAGTTTTAGGATAGAATTCATTGTGCAGTATACTACATTCAGGTGAATTCTGCAACCTTTCAATGTTAAAAATAGCTCGGTCATATCGCAGCCAGGGGCTTCCTCGATTTTGCATTTCCCGTTTTGATAGTATCCTGCCAGGGTTTGACAGGAGCCAGCTTTGTATAATACTCGCTTGATCCGCGCAACCCGCCTGACTGCTTGCGCGGGAAAACGGTTGGGGATGTCTACCTGTATTGACTTTATTTATCATATTTAACTTGCAAAATCAGATTTGACACCCCTGCCTATTGTGGTATTATAAACGTAAATCCCAAACTGTGGGATATATAAAAATAAATGCAAAAATAATGCAATAAGCATTGCTTTTTATTCCTTGTGATCCTCATCAATCCATTCATCACGAATTCCAGGAGGGAATGACCATGTTGGAGCAGGCACTTGATTATATTGACGTGAGTGTACCACAGATTACCATACCTGAAACGATCGTCAAGCGTGACGGGCGGGTCGTCGCTTTTGACGCCGACCGTATTGAGACGGCCTTGAAGCGCTGTTTTAACAGTCTCAGCCGCCGTCCCGTCATATCCACCACCGATTTGACACAGCAAGCTGTCAATATCGTTGCCGCGAAATACTCACAACCCACCGTTGAACAGATTCAGGACATCGTTGAGATGGTGTTGCTGGCGGCCGGCGAATATGAAGCCGCCAAGCACTACATCCTCTATCGCGCCGAGCGCGCCAAACTGCGCCAGACCCGCCCAATTCCTGAGAGCGTGCGTTCAGCGTTTGCCGTGTCGGATGAGTATTTCCCCACACAGCTTCAGAAATTTCAATTCTATGACAAATATTCGCGTTTCAACTACGAGTTGAGCCGGCGCGAAACCTGGGTTGAAACGGTGGATCGCGCAGTGGATTATCTCAAGGAGCTTTCTGAATACCAGCTGACAGCCGAAACCTATGCGCGCGTCCGCCAGGCTATTCTTGACATGCGCGCCATGCCGTCAATGCGCCTGTTGGCGATGGCGGGACCGGCTGCGCGGCGTAACAACATCGCCATCTACAACTGCTCATACCAGCCGGTGGAAAGCCTGGATTCTTTCGTCGAGGCGCTGATCATCTCGATGAGCGGTTGCGGTGTAGGCTATTCCGTAGAGCGCCAGTACGTGGAGAATTTTTCGCGCATTCAACGCCAGTTGGGTTTGACGCCGGCCCGTTTTGTGATTGAGGATTCTGCTGAAGGTTGGGCGGACGCGCTGCGTTTTGGTCTGGAGACGTGGTTCGAGGGTGGCGACGTCAACTTTGACTTCTCGCTCGTGCGTCCGGCCGGCGCGCCGCTGCGCATCAAAGGCGGGCGCGCTTCTGGACCGGAGCCGCTGCGCAAGATGCTGGACTTCACCCGCGCGAGGATCCTCGCGCGGCAGGGGAGCTTCCTGCGCCCCCTCGATGCGCACGACATTATGTGCGCGATTGGCGGTGCGGCGGTGTCCGGCGGCGTGCGCCGCACGGCGATGATCGCCCTGTTCGATCAGGACGACACGGAGATGAAGACGTGCAAAGACGGCGACTTTTGGCGGGAGAACAGCCAACGCTGGAACGCCAACAACTCGGCGGTCTGGCC
>DAOUAQ010000117.1:0-8758 GCA_034433375.1 Anaerolineae bacterium
TACGTTGAATTCGCCAAGACGTTGAAAGCCTCCAAAGCCACCCACTGCGACCTGGCGCAGGCGATGGAGACGAACATCAAGAGCCTGGGCGACATGAACGCTATCGGCGCGCAGTGGTACAAACGCCACCGGGTCTACCGGCGCGCCATATAGGGGGATCGATGAGCTATTTCCGCAAGCAAGGACTCACGCGTGTTGATCAACAATTCCTGGCGGGAGGATCGTTCCTGAACTGGGTGCGTCTCGTCGTTGCCAATGGCGGCGTCGATTGGCGTTACTGGATCAGAAGCCTGTACGTTTCCATTGTGGCGCTGCTCAATACGCCGTTTCGCATCTACGAGCATACACGCTTCGGCGCGCGCATCGCGGCGATGCCCATCCGCGAAGCGCCGATTTTTATCCTCGGTCACTGGCGCAGCGGCACCACCCACGTCATGCGCTTGATGGCGCGGGACCCGGCTTTTGCCGTCGTCACCTTTGTCCACACGATGATTCCTGGGTTGTACCTGAGCAGCCCCCTGTTTCGCAAACTCCTGGTCAGCAGCCTGCCTAAGGTCCGCCCGATGGATAACGTCACTGTTGCGCCGGACGCTGCTGAAGAGGAAGAATATGCGCTCGGCAACCTCAGCCCGTATTCGTTCTACCACGCACTTACCTTTCCTAAAAAGATGCGCGAGATCTTCGACCGGTACGTGCTCTTCGAAGGCGTGGAGCGCAAAGTTGTCGAGCAATGGAAGGCGATCTATCTCCACTTCCTCAAAAAAGTGACCTTCTCTGCGGGAGGCAAACGGCTGTTGCTCAAAAACCCGGCGAATACGGGGCGCATCCCTACGTTGCTGGAGATGTTCCCCGATGCGAAGTTTATCCACGTCTATCGCAACCCCTACGTCGTCTACAGTTCCACGATGCATTGGTTGGATAAAGAGCTTGCGCCAACGGCGCTGCAAGACATCGATGAGGAGACGGTGCGTGAGAACGCGCTGCGCAACTACGAAAAGCTGATGCTGCGTTATGAAACCGATAAGGCGCTGATTCCCGAAGGCAATCTCATCGAAGTGCGCTTCGAGGAGTTCGAGGCTAATCCGCTCGGTGAGATGGCGCGCATCTATCAGGCGCTTGATTTGGCGCTGACGCCCGAAGCGCAGACACGGATGCAGCAATACCTCTCCACGGTCAAGGGATATAAAAAGAACACCTATTGTTTGGATCGCCGGACTCAGCGTGAATTGACCCGGCGGTGGGGCTTCATGATCCGGCGCTGGCATTATGAGCCGCCGAATGTGTGAGTCGTTAGCCGTCAGCCTTCAGCTATCAGCCATTTTTAAGGGGTAGATTAATGGACACACCCGTGACCCGCAAGGAACTTCCGTGGTTGACCAAAGTGATTTACGGCACCGGCGACTGGGGCATGGCGACCTTCAACACGCTCCGGCAGATCTTCTACGCCATCTTCTTGACCGACGTGGTGGGTCTTGAGCCGCGCCTGGCCTCCTTCGCCGCGTTGATCAGCGTGCTCTGGGATGCGGTCAACGATCCGCTGGTGGGCGTGCTCAGCGACAAGATGCGCAGCAAATGGGGACGGCGCCGGCCCTTCCTGTTGTTCTTCGCCGTGCCCTACGGCCTGGCGTTCCTGGCGCTGTGGTGGGCGCCGCCGTGGAAGAGCCAGATCTGGCTGATGATCCACGTGATGCTGGCTTACGCCCTCAGCGACACCTTCCAGACCCTGGTGATCGTACCCTTCCATGCCCTCACGCCCGAAATGACATCGGACTATGACGAGCGCACGTCGCTGGCGGGCTATCGCATGTTCTTCAACTTCATCGCCTCTATCGTCACCGCCGTCGCTGCGCCGATGATCGTCGATGCCACGATGGCGGGCGGCGGCACGCAGCAGCAGGGTTATGTGCTCGTGGCGATCCTCTTTGGCGCATCGGCGATTGTCCCTTACTTGTTGATCTTCTTCGCCGTGCGGGAAAAGTCCAGCAGCGAGCGTCCGCCGGAAATGGTTTCCTTCGGCAATACGCTGCGCACGGCCTGGCAGAATATCCCCTTCCGTTATGCGACGGCGCTGTATATGCTCAACTGGGTGACGTTCGATCTGATCGGTGTGACCTTGCCGTATTTCCTCGTCTACTGGATCGCCCAGGGAAACCTGCTGGCCACGGTGCCGGGAATCGGTATGCCGATCGAATCCGTTGTGCTGGGCGCGATGCTCATCACCGCCGTTATCGTCCTGCCGTTCTGGACATGGTTGGCGTACCGCATCGGCAAGCATAAGGCGTACATCATTGCCATCGCGTTCTGGGTGACGCTGTTGTTGTTGATCAACGTCGTCCCACCACTCAACTATACGCCGGTGATCGTGATGGCCGTGCTGATTGGGATCAGTGTCTCGGCGGCGCACGTGCTGCCCGAAGCGATCTTCCCCGATGTGATCGATTGGGACGAGTTGCGTACCGGCGAGCGTCACGAGGGCATCTACTACGGGGCCAAGAACTTCATCCGCAAGCTGACGACGGCTTTCGCCCTCTTTTTGGCCCTGCAAGTGCTGGGGTGGTTGGGGTATCGAGTGCCGCCTGAAGGCGCTACCCAGTTCACCCAGCCAGACTCCGCAATCTGGGGAATCCGGCTGCTCACCGGCCCGGTGGGCGCAGTGCTTTTGGGCGCGGTATTGGTCGTAGCGTGGTATTATCCATTGGACCGCCAGCAACACAAGCGTGTCTTACGGCTGCTGGCGCGTCGTCAGGCGCGCGAAGCCCGGCGGCGGGCGGCGGCTGGTGTGCCGGTGCAGCCTACGCTCGATTAAGACTATAAAAGTCTCAACGAGCATCGAGTAAGACTTTCATAGTCTCTGCCGCTTCTAACCTTATCGAAAATGGTATATAATGTAGGCATTAATTCTGGGAACAGCATAGATACGAGGACGTTATGTTGCACTCATCCATCGACCGCCGACAATTCCTGAAACTGGGGGCCGCCGCCTTGGCCTGGGCGTTGTGGCCCAAAGCGCCGGTGCTGGCGAGTTCGTTTGAGTTGGACTCGATGCCGGAGTTCCTGCCGCCGCCGGCGTCATTGGGACGCATCATCAACACACGGCAAGCCGTGCGGCGTTCTCCTGCACTGACTGCGGAAATCGTCGCCTGGAAAGCGCGTGATGAAGTGATACCTTTGAAAGCCACCCTGTTGGGAGAAGCCCCGTGGCCGAGCAATCCGGTGTGGTATTTCACCGAAGGTGGCTTCATCCATAGCGCCTATGTCCATCCTTCGGAGAACCTCCTGCAAACCAACATCGTGACCAACGTGGCTCCGCCCGGTTTCTGGGCCGAGGCGACTGTCCCGATGGCGATCAGCCGCTCAGCGCCGAATTCGCCCTATGCCGGACGCCGGATGTATTACGAGACCACCTACCGCGTCGTCAACGCCGTGCAGGATGAGCAGGGTGAATGGTGGTACCAGCTCCAGGAAGGCCTGGCGTGGGGCCCCGGCCCCTACGCTCCGGCGACGATGCTGCGCCCGATTACCCCTGAGGACCTGGCGCCGATTTCGTTTGGCCATCCCGATAAATGGCTCCAGATCGATATCAGCGACCAGATGCTGACGTGTTTCGAGGGACAAACGCCGGTTTTTTCCACACCGGTAGCTTCTGGGTTGTGGGACACGGCGACGCCGCTCGGTGAGTTCCGCATTCTCTACAAACGGCACGCCCAGCGGATGATCGGGCCCGATTATGATCTGGTGGGCGTCGCTTTCCCCTCCTACTTCACCAATTCGGGGGTGGCCATTCACGGGACGTACTGGCACAACGATTATGGGCGCCGGCGCAGTCACGGCTGCCTCAACGTGCCGAGTC
The DNA here is from genome assembly GCA_034433375.1 of Anaerolineae bacterium. Classification (GTDB taxonomy): domain Bacteria; phylum Chloroflexota; class Anaerolineae; order B4-G1; family SLSP01; genus DSWT01. The sequence continues at coordinate 3,851 of DAOUAQ010000117.1, forward strand.
GCGCCGCGCGTTGGATCTTCCGCTGGGTCGAGCCTTACGTCCCCTATGAATTGTATACCTATCGTTCGACACCCACAGAAGGCACGCGCGTCGTCGTCGTCGCATAAATGTGAGGATATTGCACGGGGCGTTTTGGTGAGTGTGCTGCACGCGCTTACCAAATCACCCTTTTAACCCACCACTGTAGTGGTCTATTTGCTAGGGGGCAAAGACATGTCAGAAGAGCCTGAAATCGTTGAAACGGATGAAGAGATCGTTGAGCAGGAGACGCCGGATCCACACGCCGCGCAGCTTGCGGAACTGAACAAGCAGGCGCGCGAGCACCTGGCGGCGAACGAATGGGAGGCGGCGCTGGAAGCATACCGGCAGGCCCTCGCGTTGGCGGAGGAAGCCGGCGACATTCCCAACAAAGCCGAGGCGCTGAACAACATCGCCAGCGTTTACCTGGCGCGCAAAGAGTGGGCGCAGGCGCTCGAAACGCTGGCACCGGCGCGCGCCCTGCTGCGCGACGCCGGCGACCAGGAGGGCGAGGCGACCACGCTCAACAACATCGGTTCGGCCTATAACGGGATGGGCGATTGGGCGCAGGCCACCGCGATCTACGAAGAGGCGCTCGCCATCCGCGAAGCGCAGGGCGATTTGGAAGGCCAGGCGAAGACTATACGCAATCTGGCGATCATCTTCGCGCAGCACGGCAACCGTGGCAAGGCCAAAACCTACCTCAACAAAGCGATGCAGCTTGCCAAGAAAGCCAACTCCCGCGAGCTAGTCGGCATTATCCGCGCCACCCTCTCGCAATTGCCGCGTTTCAGGCGGTAAAACGTCACCTATAGCGCGGGCAAGACACCCGCGCTATTTCCCCCCCCGCGCTGTGGCCGGTCTCCAGACCGCGCTGCCGCAAGCTGACCGGCCCGAGCGTTAAAGATTAGAAAGCCGGATGTCGCGGCGCTGGCATACAGATGATTTCCGCAAATTCCAGATCGAAAAACGTCTGCGCGTGCGTGGGATAGAGAATCACCGCCGTATCCGCGCCCTGGCCCGTTCCGGCAATCGCCAGCGCCGGTTTTCCCTCCGGGACCAGTCCCGCATCGGCGGCCATCAGCGCGATCTCTGCGACGACCTTCATTCCCTGCCCGAAAATCCGCAGCGTGAAGGCGATGATTTCCTCGACCTCGTATGTGCCCAGTTTTTTGCGCACGGCGCGCCCCACGCCGCCGAAGGCGTGCGTCGTCGTGAGGATGTGCGCACCCGCCCGCGTCAACGCAGCGGCGTTCTCCGGCGTCAGTTCCTGCTTGTGCGGCGCGCTGAACCCCGTGGAGTGCGTCACGGCGACTACGGTGAACCCGGCAAAGATCTCGGCAGCGCGGACGGCAGTCGCGCCGCCCGTCGTGGCGACCAACACGGTGGCGATGCCCAACGCCTGCGCGCGCTCACGAGCCACGGCCAGCGTGCGTTCGGTGTTACTCGGCCCGGGCTGGGCGAAGTAGACGGTCTGTGCGCTACATTCTGTCATTGTGACCTCCTGGCGAAAATAGTCTAATCGTTGTCAGTCAGATAGTCGTCGGCAAAGACTACAAAAGTCTCAGCACTCATTTTGTCTTGCAAACCTGTTGTTTAGCGCAGGTATCTGTCCACCAGATGCCCCGTGAGATTTTTGTAGTCTGGTTGCTACTATGACAAACATCAGCAGTTATTTGACAAGTATCATAGAATCACTATAATTTTTCTATTATACACACGCTGCCCTTAGATCCAAACCAGCTCCGGGAAACTTTGTGTGGAAGGAGGGTATGCTCGGAGGGATGATTTTTAAGGCAGGTGCGCATCTCAAATGTCCCATTCACATAGTCAGTTTAAGGAGGAGAACTATGAAACGCAAGTCTCTGTTTTTCGTTGTGATGTCCCTCTTCACCTTGCTCAGTTTAGGGTTGTCGGCCTGCAAGACGCCCGCCCCAACCGTAGCGCCCCCCGTAGTGCAGCCGACGGCGACCACACCCCCAAAACCAGCCTTCGTGCCGATGTCCATTTCCGTCCCGGATTGCGAGTACGGCGGCAAGATGAAAGAAATCGCGGCAGTGGATGAGCTGACGGTCAAGTTCAGCCTGTGCAAGCCCGACCCGGCCTTCATGGCGAAGGTCGCCTTCATCCCCTTCAACATTCAGCCCAAAGAGTGGATCGAGAAGAACGGCGGCGCCGGCGAACTGTTGTCGAAGCCCATCGGCACCGGCCCGTACAAGCTGGAAAGCTGGACGCGCGGCGATAGCATCGTGATGAAGCGCAATGACAATTACTGGGGCACCAAGGCTGTGGCCGAGACCGTCGTCTTCCGGTGGGCGACCGAAGGCGCGGCGCGTTTGCTAGAGTTGCAGTCTGGCACGGTGGATTACATCACCAACGTCAGCCCCGACGATTACGGGAAGGTGGAGAGCGATGCCAATCTGCAACTGCTGCACGCGGAAATCCCCAACATTTTTTACATTGGGATGACCAACACGTTCGAGCCGTTCAACAACGTCGAAGTCCGCCAGGCGATTGCGATGGGCATCGACCGCCAGCGCATCGTGGACAACTTCTACGCGGAAGGTTCCGAGGTCGCCTCGCACTTCACGCCATGCAGCATCCCCAACGGCTGCGCTGGCGATGCCTGGTACGCCTTCGACGCCGCCAAAGCCAAGGCGTTGCTCGCCGAGGCCGGTTTCCCCAACGGGTTCAAGACCACAATCTACTACCGCGACGTTTTCCGCGCGTATCTCCCTGAACCTGGATTGGTCGCAGTCGAAATTCAAACTCAACTCAAGCAAAACCTCGGCATCGAGGCCGAAGTGGTGGTGATGGAATCCGGCGAATTCATTGACGAATCCACCAGCGGCCGCCTGGACGGTTTGTACCTGCTCGGCTGGGGCGCGGACTATCCGCACATCACCAACTTCCTGGACTTCCATTTCAGCAAGGAAAACCCGCAGTTTGGCGACCCCCATCCGACCATTTACGAGGCTTTGCAGAAGGGTGCGCAAATTGCCGATCCGGCAGATTCTGCGGCCCTCTACACGACGGCTAACAACGCGATCCGCGAACTCGTGCCGATGATCCCGGTCGCGCACGGCGCGTCGGCCAACGCCGCGCTCAAGACACTGAAGAACGCCCACGTCCCGCCGTTCCGCGCGCCAGAATTCTCGGTGATGGATTCCGGCAAGAACACCATCGTCTTCATGCAAAACGCTGAGCCGATCAGCCTCTACTGCGCCGATGAAACCGATGGCGAGTCGCTGTCGGCTTGTGAGCAGATCCTTGAGCCGCTGTTCAACTATGCGATTGACTCCGGTGAAGTCGTGCCGGCCCTGGCGACTTCCTGCGAACCGAACGCCGACTTGACCGAGTACGTGTGCAAGCTCCGCGCCGGCGTCAAGTTCCACGATGGCTCCGATTTCGACGCGAACGACGTGATTGCTTCGTGGTCGGCCGGCATCAACGCCGCCGATCCCAACCACAAGGGCAACACCGGCGCGTTCGAGTACTACAGCTATCTGTGGGATGGGTTGATGAACGCCGGCGAATAGCCGTATTCGGATAAGCCCAAAACGTAAAGACGTAAAACGTAAACAAGATGTGAAACGTGAAACGTGATGCTCTGATTTACAGCAGGCACACGTTTCACGTTTCACGTGTTATGTAGGGAAAGTATGCAGCTTTCCCGAAAGGCTTGAAGTATGTTTCAATACATCATCCGTAGACTTCTATTAGCCATTCCGGTCTTATTGGGCATCCTTTTGGTGACGTTTGTGCTGGCGCGGTTGATTCCTGGCGATCCGTGCAAGGCCATCCTGGGCGAAAAAGCGACGCAAGCCGTGTGCGAGCGCTTCATCCGCGATCATGGGCTGGACAAACCCATCTACGTGCAGTTGGGCATCTACATCCGCGACGTGCTCAAGGGGGATTTCGGCGACTCCATCCGCTATAGCCGCCCGGTCAGCATCATCCTCATCGAGCGCCTGCCGATGACGATTGAGTTGGGGGTCATTGCGACGCTTTTGGCGACGGCAATTGGCATCCCGATGGGCATCATTTCCGCCGTGTATAGCAACTCTTTCGCCGACATCATCACGATGATTACCGCCAATATCGGCGTCTCCATGCCGGTCTATTGGTTGGGGTTGATGTTGGCCTACGTGTTTGCCCTGCTGCTCAAAGACACGCCACTCTGGCTGCCGCCCTCAGGCCGTCTCACCGCCGGCGTCGCCGCGATCCCTTTCTATGAGGTCTACAAGCTGGTCGCGCAACCCGAATCGGTCAGATTTCACATCTACGAATTCATCGCCAATCTGTACATCGTGAACTCCATCCTCACCTTCGATTGGAAGGTACTGGGAGATACCCTTCGACACCTGATCTTGCCTTCGTTGGCGCTATGCACCATCCCTATGTCCATCATCGCGCGGATGACGCGGTCGAGTATGCTGGAGGTCCTGGGACTGGATTACATCCGCACGGCGCGCGCCAAAGGGATGCCGAAATCCAAAGTGGTGCTCAGACATGCCTTCCGCAATGCAATGTTGCCGGTGTTCACCATCATCGGCCTGCAATTGGGCGCAATCTTTGCCGGCGCGGTCCTCACGGAGACGATTTTCGGTCTGGCCGGGGTGGGACGGATGCTGTTCGAAGCGATTACCGCGCGCGACTATCCCATCGTGCAGGCGTTCACGCTGGTGATTGCTGTAGGTTACGTTGGCATGAACTTGCTGGTCGATATATCCTACGTCTTTATCGATCCTCGGATCAAACTGAAATGACGAGGCGCCGCACAATGTCCACTTCATCTGAACCTCCATCGCCATCGTTGGAAGATTCGAAACACACGACGGAGGCTTTGAACAACAGCTTCCAGGATTACCGCGCCAACAGCTTGTGGCG
>DAOUAQ010000118.1:0-10914 GCA_034433375.1 Anaerolineae bacterium
ATCCCAAACCCCTCTTGCAGCAAAAACGCCAAATCGTCGCGCTTGGTGTATCCCGCCAGGTGTGACGTGTTGCGCAGGCGAATATCGATCACCGCGTCCACCTCCGCCGCGCGTAACTGGTTGATGAACGTCTCCAGCGATTTTCCCTTGTAGCCAATCGTGTAAACGGGCATTGTAGTCTCCTCGTCAGATAGTCGTTAGTCGGATAGTCGAATAGTCGAATAGTCGCTAGTCGGATAGTCGGATATTAAAAACAGAGTCGTCGGTACTTTGCGGCCTCGACTACAAGACCAACGACTACAGGACTACAAGACTAACGACTACACGACTACAAGACTAACGACTAAAACAGCGAAAGTTGCTGCGGGATGATCTCTCCGGCGGCGGTCGTCCCGTCCGGTTGGATGTGCTGGACTTCGACGCCGCGCTCCAACAGCGTTTGCGTGATGAGCTTGTGGCGGTGGCACTGGTGGAAGTCGCCTTCACTGCACATCACGACGACGGGCTGCTCTTGCGCCAATTCCAATAACTGCGCGATGCCACGTTGGTAGGTCTCGGTCTGCGCCACGCGCGCGTAGTCGGGACGCTCTTCGCCGGGATCGTAGAGCGTGGGGTCAGCGGGCCGCCCGCCGAGGCTGTCGCCCATGCTTTGGTAGGCGATGCCGGCCTCTTGCAGGTCGTGCGCCAGGTCCTCGCGGTTGAACTGCGGCGTCCAGCGGCTATAGGGCTGGCTGCGCACGTCCACGAGCACGGCGATGTCGAACGTGCGCAGCAGATCAACGAACGCGAGTATGGTATGATCGCTGTGTCCAATGGTGTAAATCAACAAAGCACGCTCCTCCAACGATTTTCTATCAAAACACAAAGGAAACCATCTCACAGCACAAGTATCACAGCCGCCCCTGCCGCGACCATCAACACCATCCCCGGCCACAGAGCGCGGCGCAAGGCAGGCGAGCCACTCAACAGCGCGAAGGCGCCCTTAAAGAGTGTGCTCGAGAGTGCCGCAATCGTCACTGCCCGCGCGGCGACGGTGAGATCGAGGTTCGTGGGGACGCGCGCCAGGTCAACCATAGAAAGGGCGATAGCGTCCACGTCAACGAGGCCAGATACAAAGCTGGAAACATAAATGCCGGTGTTGCCAAAGAAAACACGCGCTGCCGTGGAGACAAGCAGTACCAGAGCATACAGCGCGCCGAATTTTAACGCCGGGCCGAGTTCAAAAGGGTTAGCAAAGGTGAGGTCTTCCTTTGCATAAGCGCGCTGTCTGATGTATAAATATCCGCAATAAATCAGTCCCGCCGCCAGCGGCGCGCACATCGGCAGCAACAACCGGGCGCCTAACTCGCGGTTGAGTGTGAACACAACCACCAGCACGCGGACAAACATCACCGTCCACGCCACAATAATCGCCAAAGAGAAGGGGCGCGCCAATTCCGGGTCGGTGCGGCTGCGCTGCGAGAAGCTCAGGGTGACGGCGGTGCTCGAAGCCAACCCACCGAGTAGCCCCGTCAGCCCAATCCCACGTTGCGCTCCGATCACCTTAATCATCACATAACCCAGAAAGCTGATGCCGGAGATGAAGACCACCATCAGCCAGATTTTGTAGGGATTCAATACGTCGAACGGCGGTGGACCAAAATTGCGATTCGGCAAAATCGGCAAAACGATGATACTGATAACGGCGAATTTGAGTGTGGCGTAGATATCGTCGCGGGTGATAGCGTGCGCCAGCGTGTGGAATTGCGGCTTGAGCGACAAAAGTACCGTCACCGCCACGCCCAGCGCCGCCGCTAACAGGATCAAGTTCCAATAACATGCCGCGCCGATTGTGAAAGTGATCAACGTCGCCATCTCGGTGGTCATTCCTGGCTTGCCCGCGAGCACATCCTTGTGATACGAAAGCGCCAGCAGGACGCCGAACACCAGCAGCACACCCACAAATGGCAACGCCGAAGACAATTGATCCGCCGACAATGCGGCGACGTAGCCGGTCAGGCTGATCAGCGCGAACGTGCGCACACCGGCGAATAGCTTGCCTTCCGGTTCGTCGTGGGCCGACTCACGTTGGAAGCCGATAAAGATGCCGATACCCAGGGCCACCACAAAGCGATAGAAATAATCAGCCATCACCAACCCCTTTGTCCCAGTTTGCATCCAAAAACCGCTGAATTTCGATAATATACCCATTCGGGTCGCAGGCAAAGCAGTGATAGATGCCGTACGTCTCGTTGATGGCGGGGGGCTTATCAAACGGGACACCGCGCTCACGCAAACAGGCATACCATGCATCCACCTCCTGCGTGACCAGTGTAAACAGCACCCCCTGCGGCTTTTCCGGCGCGCTCTCGCGCTCGCAGAAGCCCAGATAGGCCTCCCCGTTGATCCGGTAGATGCGGCACCCGCCCTGATCCAGCGTCAGCGGCAGTTCGAGCACCTCCTCGTAGAACTGCGCCGTCCGCGCCAGATTGCGCGTATACAAGAACGTGATTTGTTGATCAATACTGGGTCGTGACATAGGAGCCAATCCTTTAGTTGACAGAAATCCAGTTGACAGGTCCGTGTGAACTCATATCATACAGCTATTGATAGTTTAGAGCCTTTTCCGAAATTTGCGAAATCGGTTTATGATCAAAGAAATACAAGCACAAGTCTTACTGGCGCACAGCAAACAGCCGGATTCGTTGTTTGGCCTCAAATACAACATGAATCTGTACAGAGGTTGCTGTCACAGATGCGTGTACTGCGACAGTAGAAGTGAATGTTACCAGATCGAGAACTTCGACCGGGATGTACTGGTCAAGATCAACGCCATCGAATTGCTGCGCAAGGAATTGGCCAGCAAGCGAGTCAAAGGTCCTATTGGTCTGGGTTCGATGAATGATCCCTTTATGCCCTTGCCTCCCGGTGTTAGCCTGACCGGACAGGCATTGGCGGTCATCGCCGAATTTGGCTTCCCGGTACACATCATCACCAAAAGCGCCCTGGTCTTGCAGGAATTGGAGATTTTGCAGCGCATCAGTCAGATCTACGCCAGCATTAGCTTCACCATTACGACCGCTGATGATGCTTTGGCAGCAAAAATCGAACCGGGTTCATCGCGTCCATCGGCGCGCTTTGCTGCAATGAAAACACTGGCAGCACACGGCATTCAAACCGGCGTAACCATGATGCCGATTTTACCCTTCATCGAAGATAACGAGGAGAACATTACTGCCATTGTGGAACAAGCCGCCGCGAACGGCGCGTCGTACATTATCCCGTGGATGGGAATGACAATGCGTGACCGTCAGCGCGCTTATTATTACCGCCAGTTGGATGTGCTTTTCCCTGGCATCCGCGAAAAGTATGAGCGCACCTATGGCGATCGCTATTCATGTGATACGCCGAACGCGCCCCAGCTTTACCGACTGTTCAATGCGTTGTGCGAGAAGCATCACATTGCGACCAACTTGCCGCTTTATGAGCCGCTTGCATCACAGCAGTTGAATCTTTGGGGGTGAACAACTCAATTCTATAACATCCGTAACCACTTCTTCCCATATATTTTAACGACCTGCAGAAAGCCCGGTGTTAGTGACACCGGGCTTTCTACATGATTCCGCTAGTCAGGAAGGTTGTGTGAGTTAGGAAAAATTCCCGGAAGAACGCGCCTATTACCTGGCCGGGGAGGCGCCCAAGCTGCGTTCCGCACAAACCTGGCCGCGCTGGTACGGTCTACGTTACACCGTCGGTCCAGCATCCGGGGACTGGTCGTACTACTGGCCGGGCTGTAACCCGTGCCTGCAGAATGATAACTGCTACCAGGTGACCGACATCACGCGCAATGCACTGGCACCGCCGTGGGCAGCACCGTCGTCTGGCGGGGCGGACAACCGTGCCTGGCTGTTGACTGGCCGGACATCTGTCCCACGCCACAGCCAATGCCCACCTTCAGCGATCCTGGCCCAACGGGACCGGGATGGTAAAGAGATGATCCGCCAATGTACACGAATGAGGCGCGCAAATTGATAACCGATGATCTGACGGCGCATTTGCCCCTGGAATGGCGCAACAATGACGGCTACTTCGAGGGCAACAACGACGGTCAGGCGTTGGCAGAAGCGCAGTCATCCCTGGCGTTAGCCCGTCTGGCGTTGGGCGACCTGCGCGCGGGCATCGCCGGCCTCACGTATCCGGCGTGCCGGGAGGTGTGGCGTGAGTGACGCGAAAGATCAGCCAGATATCGAAAAGCTGCAAGCCAACTTCGCGATGGAAATGCATCTGCTGAAAAACGAACTTAAGTTCCTGTATTGCTGGGGATGACCGTGGTGACCAACGAAGCCCGTGAACTGTGGGCGCAGCACACCGGCAAGGCTGGCGGAAGCGCGAAACACACCGCCTCGGCTGACAACGAAGGTAAGTACGGCGGGCCACGCGGGGGACAGATCACACTGTATGATGCAGAGAAACTACAAGGCAATCACCCGTTGTTCATCGTTGAAGCGGAACTGGACGCGCTGCTGCTGTGGCAGGCGACGGGCGACCTGGTAGACGTGGTGGCCCTGGCCGGGGCGGGCCGGACGTTGCCGGGGCGGTGGTTGGCGCGGTTGCTGCCGTATACGCACATTTACGCGGCGTTGGATGCGGACAAGGCCGGGACATTGAACGCCACGCGCCTGGCGGCGTTGTCGGCGCGGGTGACGCCGGTGCGCGTCCCAGAAGGCAACGATGTGACGGAGTATCACCAGACGGGCGGCGATGTGCGGGCGTGGGTGATGGCGGTGGTTAGCGATGACGTGCGGTTTCCGCTGCGAGCAGTGATCCCGGCGGACGAAGCTGTACGGTCAAGACTGGCAGTGCCGGCGGGGAGGTGGCAGCGGATGGACGATGGGAGCATTGTGGTGGTGTATGCGTCGGCGGAGGAGATGGCGGTGTGCAAGGAGGCGACGAGGGTGTGCGGGTGAAGAGGCGGTCAATAATCTCGCTATCGCCTGCGCGCCACAACCCAGCCGCCGCCAAATGCTGTGTGCGGAGGCCGACCCTTGTTATGAACATTTCGGTCGCGGCTTGGCAAACGCTGGTGATGCAGTACGGTCGCAGTGAAGCTATCACGCTTTTCTCCAGGCTGACATGGCCATGGATGCCGCCGTCGCCGACATCTATCGAGCGCAGTGCTACCTGGATGTACAACTTGCACTGGACATGTTGGCATTGAGCGCAGAACTGCGGAGACCTTCACCCGCCTCAAAATGCCGCTAAGTGGATTATACGCTCATAGGTAGCTGTGGCGGGTGCTCGATAGAGTGTCCTTGAAGCCAGATTTCGGCACCCATTTGCTTTAGCAAGTCTACGCCTTGTTCCCACAAGGCGTTTTTTTCTGATGTGTTGTCTGTCCGGTGTGCGAGAACTAACAGACAAGCCGCTTGATCAAAAGGACGCCCGTGCTTTTGCGCCAATTCGAGAGCTTGTTGAAGCGTCAAGCAGCTTTCTGCGGGCGTTTGGTAGTTGGCGAGGCACCTCAGTACAACGATATGCAATCGGGTAGAGTTGTTGAGTTCCGCCAGTTCTTCTGCTTTACGGAGAAGTTCCAGGGCGTGTTCGCGCTGGCCCAACGCTGCGTAGCAGCGGCTCAGATTGACGTAGGCGTTGCCTATGTCAATGTGGGTGGCGTTGCCATCCATAGCCAGGTCTGTTTCGAGATCGTCGCGCGCGGCTTCATAATCCCCCAGATGGAATTTGATATGGCCGCGAATGGCTATGGCGCCCGCAGCTTCGCGGTGTTCACCTAACTCCATCGCCAGGTCCAGGTGGCGGTCGTTGTAGTGCAGGGCCTGGTGAAGCTGCCCACGGGCCAGATAAACGACGGCTAACATGCGGATTGCCTTGAGCAGACGCCAGTGGGTATTGAGTTCCTCTGTCACGTTGACGCACTGACGCAACACTTTCTCCGCTTCGGTGAATTCCCCCATACTCCAATAGACGGTGCCCAGATTGCCCAGGAGCGATGCCTGCGCGAAGATGTCACCGTCCTGGGTATACAAAGCATACGCTTTTTGCAGGCTTTGTATGGATTCGGTGTATTCATCCCGCCGCCAATGGACAATGCCGCTGAGATTGTACAGGTTGGCGCGTGTTGAGAGGTCGTCGTGCTGCGCTGCCTCAAGCGCAACGATGGCGTGATGCATTGCCGTGAGTACGCGCGCAGTATGTTCTTTCTCGGAGGAAGAAGGGGCTTTGATCCACAGCGTTTTGGCAGTAATCTCGGCCTTTTTCCACGTCGGGATGTCGGCTTGTGTTTCGATCTCCTGCGCAGTGGCTTCCAACTCACGCAGTTCTTCCTCAGCCTGTTCTAAAAGGCCCAATGCTCTGTAGGCATCAATGGTGGTCTCGCAGGCTGACATCAACGCTTCGAGGGCGTTGTATTGGCGGGCGATGGCGGCGGCCTGTTTGGCGGCGTCCATTGCCTGCTGGTAATTCCCTATCTGGAACAGTAGGTTTGCCAGATAGGATTGAAATTTTGCTTGTAGGTCGAATTTCGCCAGTTGTTGGGCGATCTGGATGGCGAAGCCCATTTCCGCTTGCCAAATGTCCCGGTATCCCCATTTCGCGGGCCAGGGGTGCAGCGCGGAGATCAGGGCGAGGGCGCGCGCGTGCATCGCGGGATAGCGCCGCGCCTGGTGCAGCAAGGTCATAAAGCTGTTGAGATGCCGGATGATTTCCGCCGGTGGGTGTTCACCAGACTGGACGTAGTGTATTGCCCAGGTGAGTTGGCGCTGTAGTTGGGTTTCGTAGTAGGCGGTCCAGCGTTGACGCTCGGTCTGTTGATAGGCGCGGTTAGCGGTCAACGCCGCTGTGAACGCGGTCATCTGTATCGTTTCCCCAATGATTGAGAATCTCACTTTGCAGGAACGTCGCCGTGAGGCGGTGCAGACGGTAGATCGGGGTGTGGATAGCGCCGGTGGTTTCGAGGAGTGAGTAATCGAGCAATTGACTGAGCGCTTGTTGGAATGTAGACGCGGGAAGGTTGCTGTTTTCATAAATCCACGCGGTATCTTCACCGTCGGGAGAAACGGGCAGCAGCGCGAGCAGGAGTTGGCGCGCCGGGTCTGTCAGAAGCTGCCAGGTACGCCAATAAATGTAAGTATAAACGGCTTCTGTATTGTGGTCGGTGGGGCGCGCGAGGCTTGCGATGATGTGCGCCAGCGGAAGGCGGCGCATCTGCGCGGCGACCAGCTTCAGGGCCAGGGGGAGTCCCCCAATGGCGTCGTAGATTTGGCGCATACTCGCATCGGCCAGGGCGCTCTGGTTCCCCCGGCGTTCGAGTTCGCTGGCGATGAGGGCCTGGCTGTGCGCGAAGGACAGTTCCGGCACCGGGATACAATGGACGTAGGGGAAGTGTTGCAGCGTGTGGCGGCTGGTGAACAGGAAGCGGCTTGTCCCGGCCAACGGACGCAGCGCCGGCAGCAACTGCGCGCTGTCGGCGAGGGTTTCCAGGTTATCAACGACGATCAAATGCAGTTTGTGATCGAGGAGGGGCTTCAGGCGCGTCAGTTTCTCCTGTGTCGCTAAACCCGCGAGGTGATCCTGGCCCAATTGACGCGCCAATCGGGCGACAATGTCGTCCAGTGAGTGCGCGGGATTATCCAGGGCAACTAACGCGCCGCGCTCATCGAGGCGCTCGTGGCGGGCGCTGATCCAGGCGATGCCCCCCAGCTCGGTTTGCTCGATCAGGTGATGCGCCGTGGCTTGCGCGAGCGTGGTTTTGCCAATGCCGCCGATGCCCTCGATGCTGATCATAGCGGGGCCGTTTTCTTGTGTGAGCAGCGACGTCAGGCGCGCGGAGAGGGTTTGCGCGCCGAAGAGTTGCGCATAATCCGGCGAGGGCAGATGCATGTGCAGGCGGCGGTTGATCTGCGCCTGGTGCGCGCGCGCTTCGGTTTGCCGCAGCAGGTCTGTCAGCAGAGCGATGCCGGTGTTGACGCGCCGGCGGAACTGCCGGGAGACGACGTGGGCCGCGCTCGCCCATTCATCCGGGCTGATTGTGGCAGAGGTTAGATAGCGGTGGCAGAGCGCGCTCCAGGCCTCAAGCTCAGTATTGCCGTGGCTGAAGTCGCCCGCTATCGCCGCGTACAACTCCTGGCGCGAGGCTGACGCCAGGTCTACGGCGGGCAGCCCCTCGATTTTGCGGTAGCGTCGCAGTTCCGCAGTCGCTAACCACAGCACACGTTGATGCAGGTCCATGCCTCTTTCAAGCGGCGAAGTGTGGCTTGCGTTGTCCAGGAAATGGAGCGTGTACAGTTCGGCGGGCGGGTCTTGCGCCTGCCGCCAGGCGCGCAAAGCTTGTTCAACGAGCGGGGATGTGAGGGCGCTGAGTTCCATTTAGGTCCGGTTCTGGTCCGTTTTTTGTCCGGAATGAGTCGCAACTGACGATCAGGTATGGTATTCTGTAACTGGTGTCAATTTTATCATCGAGCGGCGAATGAGCAAATTTGTGCGGTATGGGCCTCGCAGAACGGCATTTTTGACTCTCATTCTAGGGTTGAAGCCCTATTTTACGATCTAGTCCAAGGAGGTTTGAAATGGAGACACGGAAGAATTTGTTGCAGGTTTTGGGAGATTGGTGGGCAACGCGCCGCATTTCTGCGGTGGATGAAGCTGTACCTTCGTATCGCGCCCTGAACTGGCTTGGCCGGCAATTGGTATCGAGCCTGATACCCGTGGCATTGGTGCTGATCCTGCTCACCACGTTCCCCGGCCTGGCCGCACAATCCAGCGCGCCAATGGGAACATCGCTCTCGACCATCCCCTACCAGGGCCGGCTGGCGGACGCCTCCGGCAACCCGATTACCGACCGGCAGAATATGGAATTCCGGCTGTACGATACACCCGTGGGCGGCACGCCGCTGTGGGAAGAATTCTGGACCGGCGGCAACTCGGTCAATGTCTCCGATGGGCTGTTCAGCGTGATGTTGGGCAGCATCAATACCGGCCTGGTGAGCGTGGTGCAGGGGAACGACCAGTTGTACCTGGGCATCACCGTGGGTACGGATACGGAGATGGCCCCGCGTGTGCAGTTGGGCAGTGCGCCGATTTCAATGATTGCGCTGACGGTGCCGGATGGGAGCGTGACGGGCGAGAAGATTGCGGATGGGGTGGTGACAAGCGCACATCTAAATATTGATGATGGCCTGGTTGTTAATGGTGATGTTAACCTTCTCAGTGGTGGAATAGTTATTACAAATACAGTCGATAGAACATCCCTCAGTGCCACAGGGCTTCGGTTATCCAGACCCAGAGATCAATGGGGACAAGCTGCACAGACCTGGTTTACGGATCAAGATACTGGAAACGTGTGGGGACTTTTGATGCAAGGTGGCAGTTTTGTATTCAAACATCATGTGCCGGGAGGTCAATGGCCTAACCTGATGAGACTGTCTAACACAGGTGATCTCTCAGTGGTGGGGAGTATCTCGCACGGTGCGTTAATCGAAAACAACCTCCAATCGCTGGAAGAACTCGCAAGTGAGCAAATCGCGCGATTCACAGAAGGGGACGTGCTCTGTTGGGATATAACAACTGAGCAATTGGAACGGTGCGCCGAAGCTGCGACCTTCCTGGTGCAAGCCGTCGCGGATCCCAATGGCAAGCCCATAATTATAGGCGCTGAACTGATTAAGGTGTTGGGTCCGGTGCAGGCGGGAGAATTGTTGGTCGCTTCAGATATGCCGGGTTACGCAGTGGCCTGGCGCGGCGCAGAACGCCCGCCGGCCGGCGCAGTTATCGCCCAGGCATTGACGGCATTTGAGGGTGAGCGGGGCTTAATCAAAGCAATGATCCGTAAATTCTGATGGCTTATTCTGTTGCCGGTCGCCAACCTGCCTGCACCCAATACCGGCGCGCGATGACGATGAATTCATTGTTCATTTGCAAAGCTTGCACCGTAGCGCGGCCGGTGGGCGTCAAGCCAATGATCTGTGTAAAATGATCGCTCCATGAGAAATGTTCAGCCCAACGTTGTGCGCGAGGGTTAAACAGCGGGACCAACTGACCGGTTTCCGGATCAACGGCCTGGATAGCATCGCCTTTGAAGCTATTGCACCAGGCGCAGGCCAGCCACAAGTTGGATTCATCCGAAGCGCCGCCGCGTGCCAGGGGAATGATATGATCAACATGCATTTGCGCGCCGCTGATGCGTTGCTCCGTCTGGCAATAACCGCAGCGATGATGGGCGGTTATTGCGATTTTGCACCGCAAAGAACGGGGGATATGCGCCATCGCTGTCTAGTCTTTAGCCAGCAGTGGACGCCCACTCCGCAAGCTGAGCAGCGCGTAAGCGCGCGCTTTACGCAAAGTAACCCGGCCATACTCGCGGCGTAAAGTCTCCAATTGTGCTTGCTCTGTCTGAGTCAGGGGACGCTGCGTTTGAATGTCAGACAGATACCCTAATTGTTCCTGTTGCGGGCCAGACATCACGCTGCGGGCAATCTCCCACAAGGCGGAAGGCGTCAGCCAGGTCATTTGCGCCAACTCTGTTTGCATCTCCGGCGGCGCATCATCTACATCGGGCAAAGCAGCGTTAAGCAGCGCCGTCAATATATCTTCCAACGGATGGTGGAGTGCGTCGGCGGCCTGCTGCGCCCGGTGGAGCACCGTTTCTGGCAAGTGTAATGTAATCATTTGTGTAGTCATACTCTTCTCCTGACCTAATTTTACGCGAGGACCGAAAAAGAACAAATGGCAAAGATGGAGCCAATCCTACCTTTACAAGAGTAAAGTTAAAACTAAAAACATCATACAACAAGAAAGGAACATTGCAATGAATGACTCTCCTGAAAAAAGGGTGGACATTCACAACAAATATGGTATAATACGACAATGTAATCAAACTTAGTATACAGGTGCGCTAATGTTCAAGAAAAACACCCAACACTT
>DAOUAQ010000119.1:0-4493 GCA_034433375.1 Anaerolineae bacterium
TCGGACAGCGTCTACATCATGGAGCATGGCAAATTTGTCGAAAGCGGATCAGCCGATGAGGTGATCTTGCGTCCTAAACAAGCCTACACCAAACGCCTGATCAACGACGTTCCCAAGATCTATGAAGAGTGGGATCTTTCGACGGTGTGAACCTATGACCGGGACCTGATCCATCAAAGATAGTCCGCGAGTACGCACAGGTTTCGCGGACTTTTTGTGTTTGCGGTGTACTGAAGTAGCATGGTGAAAGACAAATTCGTTTCCATAACTTTAGAAAAAGGAGTTTTCGATGTCCGATATTGAGTCCATCATTCAACACATGACCCTGGAAGAAAAAGCAGCCCTCTGCACCGGGGCCGGCCCCTGGTCTACCACGGCCATCCCGCGCCTGGGCGTGCCTGAGTTGATTGTTTCCGACGGCCCGCACGGCGTGCGCCGTCCCATAGATGCCAGCAAGATCGGCTCACTCAGCCATCCCGCTACATGCTTTCCCACTGCCTCAAGCCTGGCCTGCACCTGGGACGTTGACTTGCTGCGTGAAATGGGTGCGGCGCTGGCCGAAGAAGCCAACGCGCTGGATGTGGGTGTGCTGCTCGGGCCGGGCAACAATATGAAGCGCACCCCGCTATGTGGCCGCAACTTCGAATACTTCTCCGAAGACCCGTTTCTGGCCGGCGAACTGGCCGCCAGCTTGATCGCGGGACTGCAAAGCGGGGGCGTGGGCGCTTCACTTAAACACTTCGCGGCCAACAACCAGGAATACCAGCGTTTCTCGATCAACGCGGAGATAGACGAGCGCACCCTGCGCGAAATCTACCTGGTCGGTTTCGAGAAAGCCGTCAAAAAGGGTAAACCCTGGACAGTGATGTGCGCGTATAACCGGCTCAACGGGACTTTCTGCTCCGAACACCACGAACTGCTGGTGGATATTTTGAAAGACGAGTGGGGCTTTGAAGGGCTGGTGGTGTCGGATTGGGGCGCGGTTCACGACCGGGTGGCGGCTCTGCAGGGCGGCCTCGACCTCGAAATGCCCGGCCCTAAAGCAAGCCGCGTGCAGGCCGTGATCAAGGCCGTGCAAGACGGCGCACTCGACGAGGCCCTGCTGGATGAGTCCGTCAGGCGCATTCTCAAGATCGTGTTCAAAGCGGCAGAAACGCCGAAGGGCGGTGCGTTTGACCAGGCGGCGCACGATGCCCTGGCCCGTAAAATCGCCGCCGAAGGGATGGTGCTGCTCAAAAACGACGGCCTCTTGCCGCTGAAGCAGGGCCTCAAGCGCATCGCCGTGATCGGACGCGCCGCCGAAGCGCCCCATTACCAGGGCGGCGGCAGCTCGCACATCAACCCCACCCGGGTTGCCATGCCGCTCAAGGAGCTTCAGCAGCAAGCCGGCAGCGCCGAACTGTTCTACGCCGAGGGCTACCCGGCCGATGACCAGTTCCGCCAGGATTTGCTCGACCAGGCCGTGAGCGTTGCCCGCGACGCGGAGGTGGCGCTGCTTTACGTCGCGCTGCCCACCTACAAGGACTCCGAAGGCTATGATCGCGCCGACCTCGACCTGACCGCGCAGCAAGTCGCGTTGATCCAGGCCGTCAGCGCCGCGCAGCCCAACACCGTGGTCATCCTGAACAACGGTTCGGCGGTGGTCATGGGCGAGTGGATCGCCGGGGTCAGCGCCGTGCTCGAAGCCTGGACGATGGGCCAGGCTGGGGGCGGCGCCATCGCCGACGTGCTCTTCGGCAAAGTGAATCCTGGCGGCAAACTGGCGGAAACATTCCCGCTC
The DNA here is from genome assembly GCA_034433375.1 of Anaerolineae bacterium. GTDB lineage: Bacteria > Chloroflexota > Anaerolineae > B4-G1 > SLSP01 > DSWT01. The sequence goes on from DAOUAQ010000119.1 coordinate 1,781, forward strand.
AAACTGGCCGATACGCCGGCCTATCTCAATTATCCGGGTGAGGGCGGCAAAGTGCGTTACGGTGAGGGCCTGTTCATCGGCTATCGCTATTACGAGGCGAAGCAAGTCCCCGTGCAGTTCCCCTTCGGCTATGGCGGCAGCTACACGACCTTCGCCTACAGCAACGCAACCGTCTCCGCCGCTTCCTTCAAAGACACCGATGGCCTGACCGTGACGGTGGATGTGACTAACACCGGGGCTGTCGCCGGGAAAGAAGTGGTGCAGGTTTACGTCCACGATCACAAATCCGCTCTGGTCCGCCCGTACAAGGAACTGAAAGGCTTCGCCAAAGTCGAACTTCAGCCAGGCGAAACCAAAACCGTGACCATCGCGCTCGATGACCGCGCCTTCGCCTTCTATCATCCCGGCTACCACCAATGGATCACCGAAGATGGTGAGTTTGATATTCTGATCGGTGCATCTTCGGCGGATATTCGCTGCCAGCAAACCGTCACCCTGCACTCTACCTGTCAACTGCCCTCATTGCTCAACCCAGAATCTACCATTCGGGAATGGCTGGAGGACCCACGCGGAAAAATTGTCTTCGGCCCCATGTTCCAGCAGATGATGGAGGGGTTTGGTCGCGCCCTGGGCGAGGCAACGGACGGCAGTGAGATGATTGGCGTGGATGCGACGAGTATGTTGATGGATATGCCCTTGTTGAGCATCCTCCACTTCCAGGATGCCGGCCTGTCTGCTCCGCCAGAGGCCATTGTCCACGGGCTGCTCCAGCGCGTCCATCAACTGCCTGCATAGAATATGTAGCGCAAGCTAACAGCTTGCGCTACATTTTGTTACGGGTGTGGTATGGCGCGAAGCATAAAACCCACGCTGGTCATGGGCTTGCTCTTGCTGTTGACGGCCTGCGCGTTTGGCGGCGAGCGGGCATTGCCCACCCATGCACCGATGGCTTTGCCGCCTACCGCGCCCCATACCCCATCGCCGCCATCGGCCACGCGCGTGGTTTCTCCTACCCCGACGTTTACGCCCGCACCCACGCCGCTCGTTACGCCGCCGCCCGCCGGCATCCCCCAGGTGACGATGTCCATCGCGCTCAATTACACCGATAAGCGGATGACGGTGCAGCAGCAGATCGCCTTCGCCAACGATAGCCCCGATGTCTGGCAGGAGGTCGTTTTTGCTGTGCCGCCGGCGTACCCGCCGGGCGTCTTCACGCTGCGTACCGCCACGGTGACAACGACGTGGGAAAGTCACGCCGCCATGACATTCTTCTCGAATACGATGCTGCACGTGCTCGCGCCGGTCCCCATTCCGCCAGGTGAAGCAGTCGCCGTCGCGCTCGCGTATGAGATCGCGATCCCCCCCGTGGACCTGAACACCTGGCTGCCGCTCGGCAACCTCGGCGCGAGTGAGCGGCTGATTCAGGCCGGCGATTGGCATCCCACGCTGGCGCCGTACAGACCTGGGAAAGGTTGGCTGACCTGGGCGTATGTCCTCGTCGGCGATCCCAACGTTTACGGCATCGCCGACTACGACGTGACCCTGCGCGCCGATCCCGCCGTCGTCGTCGCCGCGCCGGGTTTTGCTACGTACAAAGGCCAGGTGCGGCGCTTCCGGCTCGACCGGGCGCGCGCGTTCGCCTTCCTCGCCAGCCCCGAATACCGGACAATCCGGGGAACCGCCGGCGCGACGCCGGTGCGGGTTTACTATCTGCCTGAATATGGCGAAGCGGCGCAAGCGGTGCTGAAAACGGCGCAACAGGCCATCCCGCTCTACGCCGAACTCTACGGCGATTATCCCTATACCGGTTTGGTGATCGCCCAGAACGCTTATTACGGCGCGATGGAGTATTCGGGCTTAATCAGCATGAGCAGCAACGCCTACGAATCCTACCAGGAGACGCCCGTGGCCGCCCTGCTGAACCTGACCGCGCACGAAATCGCGCACCAATGGTGGTACGGCGCGGTTGGCAACGATCAGGTTCACGAACCCTGGCTGGATGAGTCCTTCGCCAAGTATAGCGAGCTGCTTTTCTACGAGCGCTACTACCCGGATTTTGTGGATTGGTGGTGGAAACATCACATCCGCAACCGCAATAACGGCGGCCCGCTGGATGCCACGATCTACGATTTTGCCGATACGCCGTCCTATATCAACCAGGTCTACGCCCAGGGCGCGTCCTTTGTGGGCGATCTGCGCGCGCTGATGGGCGACCAAGCTTTCTTCGCCTTTGTCAAAGCTTACCGCGCGGCCAACGATGGGCGCATTGCCACACGCGCCAACTTCTTCGCCGCCGTCCGCGCCCACACCGACGCCGACCTGACCCCGTTGCTTGATGTTTACTTTACAGAAAATGGGGAATAAATAGACCCCACTATGGGAACTTCTTGTTGACTTCCGGCGTCATAATGGCTGTGAGGATGAACTCTCACATATTCTAAGAATGACGGAGGAAAACAATGTTTAGCAAGAAAGTTCGTACAGGTTTATTGGTGTTGGCCGCAGTGGGGATGATTGGCCTGTTGCTGGGCTGCGGTGCGCAGGTGCAGGCCGGCGGCGGTGGAACGCTGCGCAGCGCGACATACGCGGCTGCCGGGGACAATGCTTACACTATCAACGTCGCCGGCTCGGGACTGGCGAGCAGTACCCCCGATATCGTGGATATCCAACTGGGCGTGGAAGCCGTCACCGATGAGGCGGCGCCGGCTATCAG
>DAOUAQ010000120.1:0-9006 GCA_034433375.1 Anaerolineae bacterium
AAAGAATACATAAGTAATTTTAATAAATTTGCGCATTTTTACAAATTTTATTCATTTGCTCATTAAAAAACTTGGCGTTCTTGGCGACTTGGCGGTTTTTTCAGGGGAGTCAAGAGTGCGTAAGCCCTGAAATGTAACGCGGGTCAGAGACCCGCGCTACAGCAATCCACAATCCAAAATCACAAAATCTACAATCACAGCGGTTGGTACTTGCGCGTCTTGTCGGGGTCTTCTTTGAGCGCCTGCTGCTCTGCTTCCATCCGTTGGCTGGCACGCTGCAACTGCCAGATGATAAATCGCACGCGCTGCGTCATCGCCGTGCCGATGTTCCACAAGAGCCGCGTCCCAAGCACTGCGTCGTCCTCGCACAACGCCAGCAACCGGTCGCGGTCGAAGGCCAGCACGGTCGCGCCCGACTTTCCGGCGACCAAATCGGCGCTACGTCCGCCCTGGTCAAACATCGCGTACTCGCCGGTCATCGCGCCAGGTCGCAGATTGGTCACGAGCTGCTTGTGACCCAGCGTCCCCACCGCCGGCCCGTCGGGATCACTCCACACTTCCACCGTGCCGTTGTAGACGATGTACAACTCACTGCCGGCCTGGCTGGTTCCGGCGATGGTCTCACCGCGCGCGTAAACGCGCGGCACAGCCTGCGCCGCCAGCCGGATGCGTTGCGCCAGGTTCAGGTTATTGGCAATGTCGGAATGCGCCAGGAATTGCGCAATGTCGCGGATTTGCACGAGCGCCTTATCGTCCACCGGCGTGTAAATTTTGTCGCTGGATAATGGTAAACCGAGATAAGCCGCGACAAGTCGGCGCGTCGCCTGCGGGGCTTCAAATTGCGGCCAGTGTCCCGCCTTGGGGAGAATGCGTAAGTCAGCGGTGGGCCACTCGTCGGCGATGACGCCGGCATCGCGCAGCGGAACCGTGTTATCCTCGGCGCCCCAAATCACCAATCCGGGTGACTCGACTTTGGCAAGCTGTCCACTCAAGTTATTGTCACGCATAGCGAAATAGCACTCGGCGCGCACCTTCCCCTGACCAGGACGCCGCGCATCCTCGCGCAAGCGCCGGTAATCATCGGCGGTGATGCCGGTGCGTTCGGCAAAGGAGGCCGGGCGCATAATGCGGTCGCTGATGCCGACGACGGCGCGCTCCATGAAGGACACAATCAAACTGCCCAGCCCAAACCGCTCCAACAGCGTGATCGGCGAGACAACGGCATTGATGTAACGCGAGAGCCGCCCCGTAATCGTCGGGCCAAGCAACACCATCCGCTCAACCAACGGTGGGTGACGCAATGCCATCGTCACGCTCGTCATCCCACCCATCGAATGACCAACCAAAACCGCCGGACCATCGCTGAAGCGCGTGATCAGCTCCGCCAGCAAATCGGCGTATTGCGGGATCGTCGTGCGTTCCGCCAGGCGCGGCGATTGCCCGTATCCTGGCAAATCCACCGCAAGGACCCGAAAGCGCTGGCTTAACAGACCCACCAACGGAGACATCGCGTACCACGAACTCGACCAGCCATGAATCAACAACGCCACCTGACGGCCCGGCGTCCCCTCTTCAATCACGTGAATGTTTTGTCCGTTAACAGTGTAGATTGGCACGGCTTCCCCTTTCAGCCCTTGCGACTTTCCGCCGTCAGCATCCCATCACGATGATGCACCCGTTCAGCGGCTGCATCGGGCGACTATTGTGCGCGAATATGGCCGCGAAAGCACGGCTCCCAGAAAACACCTTCGGAAGATTGTCAACCTTTCTCACCTTTATTGTACTCATGAAATAGAAAATGTAACATTACAACCCGGTTACAGCTATGTTTAGGGCAGACATCTGAGCTTCCGCCAAACCAACCGCCATAAAGCGAACATGGTCGCCGGGAAGGCACTGCGCCAGCAGCGGCAGATCGGCGCGGATCACCGTGGCGATCTTGGGATAGCCGCCGGTCGTCTGATGATCCGCCAGCATCACGATGGGCTGTCCGTCCGGCGGAACCTGGATGCTACCGGCGACGACGCCATCCGACACAATGCCGGTTGGCCCACGGTGCGCGATGAGCGGCCCCTGCAACCGCGCCCCCATCCGGTCAGCCTCCGGCGTGAGTTGGTAGACACTGTCGAGGAACGTCGCCACCCCCTCCGTCGTGAAATGACCATCCTGCGGCCCCAGCACCACGCGCAACGTCGGTTGTGGTGTGTAGGGCGGACGGCGCTCCACGGGCCACACTCGCCCGGCGCGCTGTAGCAGATTGCGCGCGGTATCCACACCCAGGGGAAGCCGGTCGCCGGCGCGCAGCGCCCGTCCGTCCACACCGCCGAACCCGCCCGGCAGATATGTCGCCTGCGATCCCAAAAACGGCGGCAACGCGATCCCGCCGGAAATGGCGAGGTACGCCCGCGCGCCGCTGCGCCGCGTCCCAAACGTGATGAGCCGCCCCGCGCGCACGTAGACGGCGTGCCACAGCGGAACCGGCAGCGTCCCCACCCACACATCAAACGCCGCCCCGCACACCGCGATGAGGCCCTCGCGCGACACACGCAGCGTCGGGCCGGTGAGCGTGATTTCGAGCGCCGCCGCGCCGGGAGCATTGCCCACCAGCGCGTTCGCCGCAGCGAAGGCGGCAGTATCCAACGGGCCGGAGGGTGGCACGCCGTAACGCGCCCACCCCTTACGCCCGGCGTCCTGCACCGTCGTCAGCAAGCCTGGTTCAAGGACTTCTAACAGCGCAGGGTTGTTCATAAGGGGACAAACCGCACGCGATCACCGGCCTGGAGGACAAACGGCGCGTCGCGGGTCGGATCGAACAGCGGGAGGCCCGTCTGCCCGATGATGCGCCAGCCGCCGGGCGTCTCCAGCGCGTAGACGCCGGTCTGCGCTCCGGCGATGCCGACGCTGCCCGGCGGTACGCGCAGACGCGGCGTCGCCAGGCGTGGGGTCGTCAGCGCCTCCGGCAAACCGAGCAGATAGGCGAATCCCGGCGCAAAACCGAGCATTGCCACCGTGTAGACGGGCTGCGCGTGCAATTCGATGACTGCCTCCATCGTCATCCCGCAGTGCGCGACCACGTCCGCCAAATCCGGCCCCCACGCGCCGCCGTAGCGCACAGGGATTTCGAGCAGCCGGCCCGTGGGCATGTCAGCCATCGTCAGCAGACTGAGCGCGTCCGTCAAAACGGCGCGCATCGCGTCGGCGCGACTCACCTGCGGATCATACATCACCAGCAGCGAGCGATAGGTGGGCACAGTCTCGACGATGCCGGGCACAGATCGCGCCTGCAAAGCCGCATCAAGCGCGTGAACCTGGCGGTTGAGCGCAGCATCTACCGCGTCGCCAAATTCCACAGTGAATGCCGCCTCACCGACCGGGAGAATTCGGGGATATACCGCCACACTCACTGCCCAGGCATACAGGTTGTGGACGTAACCTCGAAATTATCAAAGCCAGCCATGTCGAAGTCCCCGGCGCTTATTCCGACAATGCGATTCCCCAAATAAAGCGTAGAATCATCCGTAAAAGTCTCCAAGACTGTGCCGTTGATGACCAGCGTGATCGCGTTACTGTTACGGCGAACTTCCAGTTTATGCACCATGTTCAATTCAGACAGAATCGCCGAAGAGTTCCCAGAAGTCAACACAGTGAACTCGTAATCACTACCGGCAAGATACCACTTCCATATCTCGTAACGTTGCTCGAACAGGAAAACGCGGAACTCATACCATTCTTTCCAAATCAATTGATCATAGATAGGTACCGTACCCACCCCAAAAACCAATCCGACTGAAGGGGACAAGCCAGGAACATCTGACGGAAAGCCCTCCATCCAGGCATCAACCTTAATGACAGCATCATTCGGTACGATCCAATCCGGAGATACGGCAGCGAGAATTTTATAGCCCCCTGCGTTGTTAGCGACCATACGATACTCGCCCTGATCATAGTAAGCAGAACCGAAAACTGTGTTGCCATTAGGCCACCCGCTTGTCGGATCGCCGAAATCATCAAAGTAAGAAAACCGGCAGCCATTCATAACCAGCGGAAGATGAACGGTGAATGCTGTCGTCTCCGTCAGCAATTGGGTGAAGTACAAAGGTTCGACAGCTATAATTTTTTCACCATCCACCCTCGCCACTGGGTTTGCCATACCGGGCTGGGCAGCGCCCAAATAAAGCACCAGCGACAGCACCGGTATCAACCCCGCCAATCCCAAGAGAAACCCGAAACGTCGACGAATACAATTTGACATCTGACACTCCTTAAATTGAAATCATCTCAATAGGATTTTCGTTCAGCGAGAGGCCAGGTGGCGCAACCATCACACCCTCGGCCTCAAGCGCCGAACGCAATGCCGCAGCAATGGCGACAGCGCCCGGTGTGTCGCCGTGAATGCAGAGCGTGTCAATGTTCAGCGGGACGATTTTGCCCGTGATGGCCTCCACCTCCCCGCGCGTGACCATGCGGATCGCGCGGGCCGTCGCCTGGGCCGGGTCGTGGATCACCGCGCCCGGTTCATTGCGCGGAACAAGGCTGCCGTCCTCGCGGTAGGCGCGGTCGGCGAAACCCTCGCGGGCTACACGCAGACCCGCCACCCGCGCCGCGTACAGCAACGCGCAGTTCGGCAGCGTCACGACGATCAATTCGGGGTCGAAGGCCGCGACAGCACGGACAATCGCCTCAGCAACGGCCTGATCGCGGGCGGCGACGTTGTACAGTGCGCCGTGTGGCTTCACGTGGATCAGCGACGCGCCAGCCGCGCGCGCAAATCCCGCCAGCGCGCCAATCTGGTAGAGCACCATCGCTTCGATCTCAGCAGGTGTCAACATCATGGTCCGTCGTCCAAAGCCTTGCAAATCGGGGTAACCTGGATGTGCGCCCACTGCCACGCCCTTTTGCGCCGCCAGCGCGACCGTGACCTGCATCACCGACGGATCGCCGGCGTGCAGCCCGCAGGCGACGTTCGCCGACGTGACCACGTCAAGCATCGCCGCGTCGTCGCCAAGCGTGTAGCGCCCGAAACTTTCGCCCATATCGCAGTTCAAATCAATGCGCATCTGCGCCCCTTACGCTCACGATTGATTCCTGATATGCCCTCAGTAAAAAGGAAGAGAAGTGGGGGGTTTGGGGACGGGCTGGCCCGCCCCCAAACCCCCACCCCCAAATTCTACAATTGAGTATAGGCAACTCACTATAGATGTCAAAAAACCCGGCTGGGTCACAACCGGGTTTTCTAAAAAACCAGACAGGTCTTCTGAGACCTGTCTGGTTTGATCTAGTCCGATGCCTTCAACACGACAACGCGCCCGCGCACCTTCCAGTGCTTCATCTTGTGAAGCACCTGACCGGCGTGCTGTTCGGCCACGTCTACAAACGTCTGCTGGGGGTGAATCTCAATCGCGCCAATCGCCCGGCCGGGGATGCCGGTCTCACCGGCAATCGCGCCGACGATGTCGCGCGGGCGGATGCCGTGCGCCTCACCGACGTTGAGCCATAGCCGCACCATGCCCGGTTCGCGCTCACCCTTGCGACGCGGCGCGCGGGTAGGACGCGGCTCCGGCCGGTCCTCAAATTTCGCGCGGTGCTGTTGTTGACGCACAGGGACTTCCTTGATCTCCTCGATGGGACGTTGCTGCTCTTGCGCGCGCGCCAGGCGGATCGCCGCCGCCGCAATGTCCTCCGCAGCGTGACCTGCGGCCATCATCTGCGCGACCAGGGTGTATTCATTGGACAGTTCACTTTCCAATTGCCCGCCCATCTTCAACAAGAACTGCGCGTCACGGCGCGCCAGGATGTCAGCGGCAGTAGGCAACTTCGCGCGGCTGATCGGCTGCATCGTGAAGGCTTCGATCTCTTGCAGGCGGCGACGGTCACGCGGCGTCGCCAGGGTGATCGCCACGCCTTTCTTGCCGGCCCGCCCGGTACGCCCGATGCGGTGGACGTAGATTTCGGGGTCAAACGGCAGGTCGTAGTTGACGACGTGGGAGACGTCATCAATGTCCAAACCACGCGCCGCCACGTCCGTCGCCACCAGCACCGCGATTTGTCCACGGCGGAAGCGGTTCATCACCGTTTCGCGCGCCGGCTGGCTAAGATCGCCATGCAGGGCTTCGGCCTGGATACCGCGCGCAAAAAGCGCGTCCGCCAACTCTGAAGCGCGCACTTTGGTGCCGGTGAAGACCAAGGCGCTGGTCATAACCTCTGTCTCTAAAAGCCGGGTGAGTGCCGCTAATTTGTCTTCCTCATTGACGACGTAATAACGCTGCTCCGTCTCGGCGACGGTGAGACGCTTGGGGTTGATGGTGATCGCTTCCGGCGTGGACATATAGCGATCGGCCAGCCGCCGGATCGGCTCCGGCAGTGTAGCGGAGAAGAGCGCCGTCTGCCGCGTCGGCGGGGTCTCGCTCAAGATGGCTTCGATGTCTTCGATGAAGCCCATGCTCAACATCTCGTCAGCTTCGTCCAATACCAGATAGCGCACGCCGCTCAGATCGAGCACGCCCTTGCGGATCAGATCCAGCATCCGCCCCGGCGTGCCGATGACGATATCTACGCCGCGCTGCAATCGGCCGATCTGGTGTGTATACGATTGTCCGCCATAGACGGCCAACACGCGCACGCCGCGATGCCGCCCATACTCGTAAATGGCCTGCGCCACCTGCATCGCCAGTTCGCGGGTCGGGGCTACGACTAACCCCTGGACGCTCCCACGCGCCCCATCGGTCTCCAGCGCGTGCAACATCGGCAGCGCGAAGGCCGCCGTTTTGCCGGTTCCGGTCTGCGCCTGGCCGAGTACGTCGCGCCCGTTCATCAACGCCGGAATCGCCTGCGCCTGGATAGGCGTCGGGCTTTCGTAGCCTAATTCATCCACCGCCTGCATCAATGCCGGATGCAGGGAAAACGCTTGAAATTCTGTTGTCATAAATCTCCCTTAAAAAATAGTCGAATCGTCCTTAGTCAGATCGTCGCGTGGACTTTTCGCCCCGAAGTTATTCCATCAGAATATCCCATTTCTTGCAGAAAAAACGGGCCTGCCAGTACCGGCAAGGCCCGAAAAGACCACGCACGTATCAGGGCGCTTACTGCGCCGAACAGAGATTATAGCACGAAAGGGGGAAAGTACAACTACCGCACCGGCACTTTCCCCGCCGCTTGCCGCTCCTTGATGACCGTCGCCGCGATGCCTTCCGGCACGACAGCGTAGCGTTTGAATTCCAGGGTAAACGTGCCGCGTCCCTGCGTCATGCTGCGCAGGTCGGTGGCGTAGCCGCGCGCTTCGGCCAACGGGACTTCGCCGTCCACGTTGCGCAGCAGCCCGCGCACGCGCATCGCGTTGACGACGCCGCGACGACGCCCCAGATCGGCCACAATGGAGCCAACGTATTCCTCCGCCGTGTTGATGTCAATGCGCATGATCGGCTCAAGCAAGGCCGGCGCAGCCGCGCGCACCACCTGCCGCGCGCCCATTCCGCCGGCGACCTCGAAGTCCATCGCCGCCGAGTCTACTTCGTGGTAGCGCCCGCCGAGCAATGTCACTTTGACGCCGGTGACGGAATATCCGGCGATCACGCCTTGCTCCAACGCGCGGCGCACGCCCATTTCCGTCGGGCGCCAGAAATCGCGCGGCAACTCAGCCGGCGGCGCGGCGTGAACAAACAGGATGCCCTGCTCGTCGGCCTCCTCGCCCTCGGCCAACGGCTCAATGCCGAGGATAATTTCAGCGTAATGCCCGTGCCCGCCGGACTGCTTTTTGTACGTCGTCGTCACCTCGACGCGCTTGCCCACCGTCTCGCGGTAGGAGACCTGCGGCGCGCTCATCTGCGGCACAATGCCGAACTCGGTGCGCAACCGGTCCACGGAGACGTCCAGGTGCAGCTCGCCCATCCCGGCCAGCGTCAGCTCGCCCGTCTCCGCGTCAAAGTTCTGGATTAACGTCGGGTCTTCTTCACATAGACGGCTTACGGCCTCGTGCAACTTCTCGCGTTCTTTGGAGGATGGCGGCGTCAGCGCGACCGCGATCACGGGCGTGGGGAAGTGAATGCCTTCCAGCACAATCGGGTGCGCCGGATCGCAAAGCGTGTCGCCGGTGACGGCAGACTTGACGCCGACCAACGCCACCACGTCGCTGGCGGCCATGCTGTCCACCTGCTCGCGGCGATTAGCGTGCATCCGGTAGATGCGCCCCACCCGCTCAGATTGGCCCGTGCGCGGATTGTAGACCATCTCCCCGGCGTTCATCTGCCCGGAGAAGACGCGCACCCACGTCAGATGCCCAACGTGAGGATCGCTGACGATTTTGAACGCCGAGGCGCAAAAGGGCACGTCGAAGGCGTCCTGGCGCTCGATGATTTCGTCTTCTTGGGCGGGATCGTGGCCGAGCACCGGCGGCATGTCTACGGGGGCCGGCAAATAATCCACAATAGCGTCGAGCAACGGTTGCACCGCGATGCGGTTGCGCGACGCGCCGCACAAGACGGGCACAATCTGACCGGCGACGACGGCTTTACGCAATGCCGCGCGCAGCGTCTCGATGTCCACGGGCAGGCCCTCAAGACGTTGCTCCAACAGCAGATCGTCCGTTTCGCAGATGGCGTCAAACAACGCCTCGCGCGCTTTGGCGACCTGGGTGGCCATCGTCGTCGGCACAGGGAGGGTGTCAGGCTCATCGTTCCCATTGCGCCAGACCAACGCCTGCTCGGTGAAGAGGTCCACCACGCCGACAAAGTCGCTCTCGATGCCGATAGGCACTTCCAAAGGAACGGCGTTGGGTGTCAATCGCTCGCGGATTTCGCCAAGCGCGCGCTCGAAGTCGGCGCCGACGCGATCTAGCTTGTTGACGAAGAGCAAGCGCGCCAACTTCTCGCGGTTGGCGTGCAGCCACACGGCCTCGGTCTGCGGCTCCACCCCGCCGACGCCGCACACGATCATCACCGCGCCGTCAATGACGCGGATTGAGCGCACGACTTCGGCGGTGAAGTCAATGTGGCCCGGCGTGTCAATCAGGTT
>DAOUAQ010000121.1:0-12397 GCA_034433375.1 Anaerolineae bacterium
AACACTCTTTCCTGAGGACGGTAATTTTGACTTTGTGCCTTTTCTCCACGTATGAAACTCCTTCACATGCTGTGCCCCAATCAAGGAACCTGACTATCGACGCGCAAAACGCACCCTCGTCTCAGTGACAACTACAAATTGGTCATCTTCTCGCCAAAATCCTTGTCATTGGTGACGAGAATGTAATTCTCGTCAAACGCTTTCTGGACAATCTCCTCATCATCCATACCCCGGCCTTCATCGTACACCGAAAAAACCTCGTGCCAATGTTCACGCAACCATTGTGCGACAGCCGGGCCGGTGCATTCATCCACAAGGAAGCGCATTCAGGCCATCTCCATTTCCATAGGCGCAAAAAAGACATTGCTCAGAGATTCTGAGGCAAACAGCAAACACGCCTGAATATCTTCCTCAACCAAACCGGCATACTCGTGTAGAATCTCCCCAACCGTGGCTCCATGCGCCAGCAAATTGAGGATATACTCGACCGTCAAGCGCGTTCCGCGAATGACCGGCTTGCCCACCATCACGTTAGGGTTGAGAACAATTCGATCAAGTAAGTATTGCTCATTCATCATCAATACCTCGTTTTTATGCGTTTTTCATTCATACCATCAATCATATACCTACCCCCACAGAGGTCAACCATTTCTAGTCGTTGTCAGAAGACCGAATGCATTGCGCAATCTCTTCTACACTCGGATCATATTAATCGTAATCTTCTTGCCAAGAGCGCAACCATTCAACTAACGTTCAACGTTGCAGCTTCCCGCAGCCGTCGCACATCGCTCAACGGCGGCAGGCCGAAGAGCTTTTTGTAGTCCCGGTTGAAGTAGGCAGCGTCGTTGTAGCCCACGCGATAGCCGGCGCTGGCGGCGTCGAGGTCCTCGCCGAGCATCAACCGGCGCGCTTCCTGAAGGCGGATCTGCTTCTGGAACTGCAACGGACTCATCGCAGTGACGGCCTTGAAGTGGTGGTGGAAGCTCGACACGCTCATGCCAAGCTCCTGGGCGATGTCATCGATGCGCAACGGCTGGTCGAAGTCCTGGCGAAGCTGCGTGATCGCCCGGGCGATGCGGTGGGTGTGCCCGCCCTGGACCGCGATGTAGCAAAGCCGGTCGCCCTGCTCGCCCCGCAAAAGCCGGTAGACGATTTCCCGCGTGAGCAGAGGCGCGAGGAAAGGCGCTTCGGTCGGGGTATCCAGCAGCCGGACGAGGCGCACAACGGCATCCAGCAAGCCGGCGTTCAACGGGCTGACGTCAATCGCGCGCACGTTGGCATAGCTGCGCGGCGCGAGATGTCCGGCTTCGACCATGACGGCGCTGACGAGCGTAGGATCGAGATTCATGACGAAGCTGAGGTACGGACGCTCCCGCGACGCCTCGATCACGTGGCTCACAACGGGCAACTCGGCTGTCGCCAGCAGATAGTGCATCGGATCGTACTGAAAGCGTTCCTCACCCAGAAAGACTTCCTTACTGCCCTGGGCGATCACGCAGAAGGCCGGGTCGGAGACGCCGTGGGCTAACTCCGTCGGCGCGGACGCGCGGTTGAGACGCAGTCCCTTGAGCGGCTCCACCCTGCCATCTTCGCGGATCGCGTGCGCGATGCGCTCGACCAATTCGGCTCGGTTAGCCTCTTCTCGCCGAGCATCGCCCGCTGCCGGCTGCGCATTCGTCCAATCCATAGCCATAGCTCCATTCATTTGTACACCTCCCACGTTAGGAACTCAATAGAGTAGCATCTCAACGAAAAGGGGAAAAGCGGGGGTTCGGGGGCAGGTTGCGCCCGCCCCCAACCCCCCACCCCCAGATTTTCGAGAAGACACTCGATAGACTCCCCATAGTATAACATAGCCTAATTCATTTTTGTATATTTCTCGCCCAAGTTTGCAGGATTGTACAATGATCGGCGAGAATTCTTATACTTTCCTGCGCTTCGGCGTGCTATAATACCCTTGAAACAGAGGAATGAACCGCAATGTCCAGCCAGCCCAAACGAAAATGACTACAGGACTAAAGACTAAGCGACTATAAGAGGAGGTTTGCAATGGATCCAACCATCCAATTGATCCAGTTGACGTTGAGAGTCGAACGCGAAGCGGAGGCGCAACGCCGCCGATCCATCCCGCAGCGAGATGATGTTGTGGATGAAAAACCGGTTCACGCGCGCAAACAAAACCCGCGCGTCGAACGTACCGGCGCATTGCTGCTGCAACGGCAATGCTATGAATGTGCGTAAAGATAAAACTATTACCACGGAGACACAGAGGGCACAGAGTTTTTTTAAGATTCTCTCCGTGATCTCCGTGTCTCAGTGGTTTAATTCACAGTCAGGAGGAAAACAATGCAAAAACGTAAACTTGGCAATAGCAATCTGGAAGTATCGGCCCTCGGACTCGGTTGTATGCGCATGAGCTTTGGCGATGCGCCAACCGACAAGCAGAAGATGATCGCCTTCCTGCACGCCGCAGTCGAGCGGGGTATCACGTTTTTCGATACGGCGGAGGTCTACGGGCCGTTCACCAACGAAGACCTCGTGGGCGAGGCGTTGGAACCGTTCCGCGGAAAAGTGGTGATTGCCACCAAATTCGGGTTCAAACACGACGGTGACAAGGGCCCAAGCCCCGGAACTGGCCTGGACAGCCGCCCGGAGCAAATCAAGCGGGTCGCCGAGGCGTCGCTCAAGCGGCTGCGAGTCGAGGCCATCGATTTGTTCTACCAGCACCGGCCTGATCCGAATGTGCCTATCGAAGACGTCGCCGGCGCGGTCAAAGACCTGATTCAGGAAGGCAAAGTGAAACACTTTGGCCTTTCCGAATCGCCAGCCGACCTCATCCGTCGCGCTCACGCCGTATATCCCGTCACGGCCTTACAAAGCGAATATTCGATCTGGTGGCGCGCCATCGAAGAGAACGACGTGCTGGCAACCTGCGAAGACCTGGGCATCGGCCTGGTGCCCTACAGCCCGCTGGGGCGCGGCTACCTGACCGGCAAGGTTGACGAGACCACGACCTTCGCCCCCAACGACATCCGCAGCCACAATCCCCGCTTCACACCGGAGGCGATTCGCGCCAACTGGGCGGTGGTGGAACTGCTTGAACGGATTGGGACGCAGCATAATGCTACCCCGACCCAGATTGCCCTGGCCTGGCTGCTGGCCCAAAAGCCCTGGATCGTGCCCATTCCCGGCTCGCGGCGGTTGGCGCATCTGGAAGACAACCTCGGCGCGCTCGACGTTGCGTTGACGGCGGACGATCTCGGCGAGATCGACACAGCTATGTCACAGATTACAGTGGTCGGCGGCCGGTATTAGAGAAGAATGTAGCATCAGTAGATGAAAAATCTGTTCGTAATAACGGCTGAGCTTACCCCAGAGCAACCCCATTAGCCACAGAGCCATAAGGAGAAACCGATGCAAACTGTGAAATTGAACAATGGCGTCGAAATCCCTATTCTTGGTTTCGGCGTCTTTCAGATCACCGATCCGGTCGAATGTGAACGATGCGTGATTGAGGCCATTCAAACGGGATTTAGCCACATTGACACGGCCGCTTCTTACCAGAACGAAGAGGCGGTTGGTAGAGGCATCAAACAAAGCGGCGTTGCCAGAGAAAGCTTGTTTATCACGACAAAACTTTGGATCCAGAGACATGGCTATGAGGGCACACTCGAAGCTTTTGAACGTTCTCTGAAGCGCTTGCAGTTGGATTACGTTGATCTATATCTGATTCATCAACCATTCGGCGATGTGTACGGGGAATGGCGGGCAATGGAAGAACTGTATCAACAGGGCCGAGTCAGGGCCATCGGGGTTTCCAACTTTCAACCTGACCGCATCATGGACTTGCTGATTCATAACCAAATCACGCCGGCGGTCAATCAGATTGAAGTCAATCCTTTCCAACAGCAAATCGACACACAGCAGTTTTTACAAGATAACGGCGTTCAGGTAGAAGCATGGGCGCCCTTTGCCGAGGGCAGGAACGATATTTTTCGAAATGAACTCCTGCTATCCATCGCCGCCAAGCACAACAAAAGCGTAGCCCAGGTCATTCTCCGCTGGGTTGTCCAAAGAGGCATCATTGCGCTGGCAAAAACCACCCGCAAGGAAAGGATGCTGGAAAATATCAGCATTTTTGATTTTGAATTAGACGCGGAAGACCTGGCGGCGATGACAACGCTGGACACAAAAACCAGTAGTTTTTTTGACCATCGTAATCCTGACATGGTGAAGTGGTTGGGTGAACGCAAACTAGATGTTTAGTCGAGAAGGTCTCGCAGTCATCTATCACAGAAAATGAGGTGTGACTTGAAAAAACAGACAGCAGGAAGAGACGCTCTGGGCGTATTTGCGCCGAAATTTGCCGAACTGAATGACGATGTCCTCTTCGGGGAAGTCTGGGCGAGAGAAGACCAGCTTTCGCTCCGCGACCGGAGCATCGTGACGGTCACGGTGCTGATGACCAAAGGCATCTTCGATAATTCCTTGAGACACCACCTGGCAAACGCCAAGAACAACGGCGTCACGGCAGAGGAAATGGCGGAAATCATCACCCATGCCGCCTTCTACGCCGGCTGGCCGAACGCCTGGGCGGTTTTCGCTGTGGCGAAGGAAATTTATGGTCAAGACGGCGCAGCCTGATCCGGCAAAACCTAAAGGGGATTCCACCGCCAAACGCCAGGCCGCCCTCGGATTGTGGGCGGTCTTTATCACGCAGTTTGTCAGCTTCCTCTTCATCAACGCCCGGAACATCGGCCAGCCGGTGATGATTGCCGAATTCAACGGGATGCCGTTGTTTCCCTGGTTGATTGCGCTGTCCGCCCTCAGCGGCTCCGTGGGGACTTTGCTGTTTGGCAAGCTCTCGGATCTATATGGGCGGCGTGCGATTTTGCTCGCGTCGTTGGCGTTTTTCGTGAGCGGCTTGTGCCTGGTGACGTTCAGCGCCTCGATGCCGTTTTTCATTGCCGCCACTACGTTCATGAGCCTGGGGCATTGGCCGATTATCCCCCTGTGTTTCGCGGCGGTCGGCGATCTGTTCCCGCCGACCGCGCGCGCCAAATGGACGGGCTTGCTCAACCTGCCTACAGGCGTCGCAGCAGCGCTTGGCCCCACCCTGGGCGGCGCGCTCGCCGAAAGCGCGCTCGGCTGGCGGGGCATCTATTGGAGCGCCGTCCCTTTGGTGATGATTGCCGGCGGCCTGATCGCCCTGGGCGTTCCCGGACGCGCCCAGAAGGTGACGCAGAAAGTGGACGCGCCAGGCGCCGGGGTGATGATCCTAGCCGTCACCACCCTCATTATCGGCGTTTCCTGGTTAGGTGATCCGGGCAAGCGATTGGCAGGCGTGGGACTGTTGGCCGTCTCCGCAGTCGCCTGGGCGGGCTTCGTCTTGGTCGAAAGAAAGGCGCAAGCGCCCATCCTCGATCCCCAGGTGTTGTTCAATCGCACCTTTATCACTGTCGCGGCAGCCGGTTTCCTGTTATTCTTCGGTTCGCTGGGCATCGGCGCCTACTCGCCCATCTTCGCCCAGAACGTGATGCGGGTTAGCCCCACCGCCAGCGGTTCGATGCTGACCCCCCACAGCATCATCGTCGCTTTTATGGGCATTCTGGCCGGTTTCTTGCTGGCCCGCACGCGAAAATACAAGTGGATGTACATCACCGGCTACATCATTATGACGCTGGCCCTGTTCACAATGTGGCGCTTTACCGCCAATACGCCGGTCTGGTTGTATATCCTCGTCACGTCCGTGGCCGGGTTCGGCCTGGGCGCGCTCCCCACGCTCAACACCCTGGTGGCGCAACTCGCCGCGCCCAAGCGCCTGTTGGGTGTGGCTGTAGGCGCGCTCTTTTTCTTCCAAATGGTGGGGATCGCCGTCGCGCCGGCCATCCTGGGTCTGGCGCAAAACAGCGCGCCAGACCTGGAAAGCGGTTTGAAGCGGGTCTTCTTCGTAAGTGCGACCGCTATGGTAGTTTCTTTGCTCATCATCGCTACGCTCCCAGAAGCGGTGATGGAGAGAGCGACTTCGAATGAAGTTGTCGCCTGAAATATAGGAGGCAAGCCAGCTCAAGAGGGTCACAACACCTCCTGACCGAGGATGTAGTCACTACGCGAAATAACTCGCCGCCAGCGCGATCAAAAACTGCCCCGCATAGTAAAAGGCCAGGCTGATGCGATTGTACTGAAACGGCTTCCAAAATCGGTTCGCCGCCAGAATCACATCGGAGACGTAAAACAACGCCGCGCCAAGCGCAATCATCCACGCCTGCGCAGCGCCGAACGCGCGGCTGTTGAACGTCGCCACGGCCTGATTCACCATCACCGAGATGACGACGATATAAACGATGACCGGAACCTTCATCGTCCCCAACCCGCTACGGAACAAGGCATAAATCCCCACGCCGAGCGCCGCCAACGCCAACGCCGCCAGCCAAACGATTGCGCCCATGCTCCCCAACAACAGCGTGAACGTCACCGCGTAAGCGACATGCGCCAGCAAAAAGAGCGTCAAGCCGATCATAAACGCCTTCCGGTTGGACTGGAACATCAAGGCAATGTCCCCGCCGAACGACAACGCCAGGCCGACCAACACGCCAATTGTATACGTCAGGTTCATCCCCGCCTCGCGGAACGATAGCAGCGCCGCCGCGATCACCAGCAGCGTCGCCACTGGCTTGAGCGCGTAAATCTGCCGCTGCGCCTTGCGGAATTCCGCGCGAATGAGAAAGAAGACCGTCACCGCCAACACCGGCAACACATACAAAGCTGTTTTCATAACGCCTCCCCAAAGAATAACCTTACTTCGACGCTTAAGGCGGATCACAATCCGCCGTCGCAACAACGCCGGATTATGCTCTGGCGCGAGGATTGCACTATCCTCCAACCCCGCGCAGGTAGAGCAAATACAACCCAACCAGATAGGTCACGATCAACAGGATCGCATCCAGCTCCACGATCCACACGCGCCGTTCAACCTGCGCCAGGTTGCCGATCAGCCCCAACGTCGTCATCAACATCGCCAGCAAGCCCGCCAGCGCAAACACGGGATCAATCGCGCCGAGGAAACTGCCCTGGGTATAAACGACGTCGGCGAAGGCCAGCGCGAACATATTAAAGATATTGCTGCCGAACAGATTGCCCACCGCCATATCGTACGCGCCGAACCGGGCCGCAGCAATCATCGCCACCAACTCCGGCAGCGATGTGACTGCCGCGATCAACACCATGCCAACAAAACCATCCCCCAGGCCGGTGATTTCAGCAATACCGGCCCCGCTACGCACCATATACGGCGCAACCAGGACCAACACCACTGCCGTCACAGCAAAACCGATCACGGCCTTGCGGAGCGTGGGCATCTTGCCGATATCTTCACCGGTGGCCTCTTCCTCTGTCCCACTGACCGGATTGGAGCGCAACAACCAGATGCCGATGAAGTAAGTCGCCATCATCAGCAGGCTGTCCAGGCCCAGCCAGCCCAGCTTGATGTTGACATCGGCTAGTAAGAAGAAAACGGCCATACCGGTCATCATCGTGCCCAAACTTGCGGTCAGCGCGTGCTTGAGCGCCACGCGACGTAAAATGCGGTTTTTGTAGAACAGCAGGTCCAACACGCCGAGCAGCATCATATTGAACATGCTGCTCCCGAAAAGATCGCCGGCTGTCAGGTTGATATGCCCCTGGTTGATCGAGTTGAACATCGTCAGCAACTCCGGCAGCGACGTCGCGCTGGCGATGAGCAGCGCGCCGATGAACATCCCGCTCAGCTTGGTGTGGAAGGCAATCGCGTCGCCGTATTCGGTCAGCTTGATCGCCGCAAAGACGAGGAGCGCGGCGCTGACGAAAAACATCACCCAGATCATTGCGGGCCTTCCTGGCGCGTCGGGTGCTTGGGAAAGCCCTTGACGATAGGCAGCGGCCACGCCGCCAACAGCGCGTTCGCCGCCGCATCGAGGTCGCCGACGACGGTTTCAGCCTGGGCGATGCACTGTTGCACGGTCGCTTCATCCGCCACGATGCCGAACATCGTCACCGAGCACTGCCGCCGCCCCATGGAGAACGTCTCGAACATAAAGCGCATCGGGATATGCCGGCTTTTCGCTCCGGCGCGATGAAAACACGTGCTATCCACGAACACCACGTCGTCAATATGGATATCCTTCCACGCTTCCAGCACCGCATTAAGTTGATCCACATCATCAGTTACCAACATCATCATGTAAACCATTGCAAACCTCCCGAGATAGTCCAAAGTCCGAAGTCCGAAGTCCGAAGTCCAATGTCCAAAGTCCAAAATCCAAAATCTAAAATCCAAAACTCGTCGAGGGCAATCCGCGCGGGTCTTCACCCGGCGGGACGACGTCCGCCGCGCGGATGTACCAATCGAGCAACCCCGCTTCCATTTGTGCGCGAATGTCAGCATAGGTCGGGTCTGGGTAGACGTTGCGCAGCTCGCGCGGATCGGCGCGCAGGTCGTACAACTCGCTCACGCCGAGGGGACGGCGCACGAGTTTGTAGTCGAGCGTGCGCAGCATCACCGCGCGGCAGACGCTCAGAGGATGCTCCTGCTGCTGTAATCCTTTGGGGTAGTAGATGTTCGTCGCGTCGCGGAAGATGTCGGCGTTGGCGCGGCCCTCGAAGGCGTGCGGCTCGTGCGGATCGTAGCCGCCCTCGGCGAAAACGGCGCGGTCGGGGTCGCCGGGCGCGCCGCCAAGCTGCGGGACGAGTGATTGCGCGAAGTGCGTGCGGCAATTTGCCGCCCGCGCCTCCACCCCCGCCAGATCGAGCGCCGTCGCCATGATGTCGAAGAACTCCACCGGCTCGCGGACGACGTGACCCGCTGCCCCACCCGGCGCGCGGATGATCAACGGGACACGAGTCAGCGTGTCGTCGAGCGCGCTGGGCCACTTCTCCACCAGACCGTAATCGCCGGCCCAGTCGCCGTGGTCGCTGGTGACGATGACGCACGTGTTCTCCACCAGCCCGGTCTCGTCCAGCGCATCCAGCAGTTGGCCGAGCATCCAGTCCACATAGCTGTTGGAACCGAGATACACGGCCTGAATCTTGGCGAAAACCCCATCCGATACTTCATCCAGGCGACGATAGCGCCGGATTAGATCGAAGTAGTCCGGCTTGCCCGGCAGATTCGCGGGACGCAATGGCGGAATATCCGCCGGATTGACCATATCGTGGAACGGTTGCGGGCAAGCGTAAGGTGGGTGCGGCAGCGAAAGCGGCAAATACAGGATAAACGGCTCGGATTGTCTGGCCTGATTGCGCAGAAAGTCAATGCCGGCCTGCACGCAGCACATATCGCCGGTCTCCTCCGGTTGGCCGGGGAACGGCTCGTAGAGGAAGCTGAAATAGCCCGGCTCACCCGGCTGAAAGAGGTTCGGACCAGCGCGCCCGCCGCCGAAGTCCGCGAAATGATCCACCGCACCGGCGAAAGATTCGGCAGCGTACAGATCGTTCTTGCCGTACCACTCGATGTGATAGCCCGCCTCCTTGAGATAGCGGAACAAACTCGGCTCGTGCGGGCGCAGCAGATGCCACAGTGTCCTGTGACCGGAGACGTGCGGATACCAGCCCGTCATCAAACTGCACCGCGACGGCGAGCAGACCGTGTGCTGCACGTGACATTGATCGAAGCGCGCGCCCTCAGCGGCCAGCCGGTCGTAGTTGGGCATCGACACCAGCGGATGCCCGTAACACGACACGCTCTCCGCGCGCATCTCATCGGGGATGAAAAAGATGAAGTTCATAAGTCCTCAATCCGTTAAAATCCGTTCAATCCGTTGACAAATATCTGTCTGTGTCAGCGGGTGTAATTCCGCCCTTCGTCGAGCATGGCAAGGTAATTGTCCAGCGGGAGATAGTTCGCTACGCTGTTGCCCGTGCCCAGGCAGTAGCCGCCGCCCGGCTGGCACACGTCGAGCGTATCCCGCACCCGCGCTCGGACGGCGGCCTCATCGGCGCGACAGAGGAAGTCCATATCGATGCCGCCGAGCAGCGCGATCCGGTGACCGTATCGGCGTTTCGCGTCGCGCACATCCTCGATCGTGTCCTCGAACGAGTGTTTGGCATCGATTTTCACGTCCTCGATCAGGTCCTCCATAATCCCTGCCAGATTGCCGCAGGCGTGCAGCAAATACGGCTTGCCCGCTGCGTGCGCCATCGCCGCCATCTTCTTGTGACCGGGAAACACAAACGCGCGCAAGTCTTGCGGGCTGATCAGCGTGCTGGTCTTGAAGCCCATATCGTCGCTGCCCCAGATGATTCCCACGCGCTTGAATTCGAGAATACGCTCCAAAACCACCGTGTACAAATCCAGCAACCGGTCGGCAATCGCCTGGACCAGATCGCGCTGATCGTACAGGGCATAGCACAGCGTCTCGTAGCCCATCAGCCAGGTGACGTACTCCGCGAAGTGGGCGAAGCCACCGCTGCCGATAATGCACATATCGTCGGGCAGATTTTTATCGTACCACTCCAACGCGCGATAGGTCAGCTTGTGGGGATCAGGCCACGGATATCGCTCAAATTCATTCCAGTTGGTGATCGGCCCGCGGCGCTCATCCACAAACGAACGGCCTCCGGCGCGCTGCAATCCGGCAGTGTCCTCGGTCTCGGCGCGATGCAGCGGCATCTCGATGTTGTCCGCGCCCTGGCGCACGTAGTCGTAGCCCAAATACCGCTGGATGCGGATTTGCCGCTTCCAGGCGAAGTGCGGATCGGCCTCGTCCAGCCCACTGAGCAGGCCGAAACGTTGGCACACTATCTCTTGCACCTCGCCATCCAGGAACAGCTCAATGTGGTGTACCCGCTTCGGCGTCCCACGACGCATGATGCAATCGCGCAGAGCCTCCCAATCAGGCGTAACATGCGTGGAAAAGAATGTCTCAGCCATCTTACCTCCTCAAGCAATCAGATTGTCAACGCTGTCAGTTTGCCGCTGCGAGAACAAGCTAACAGCTTGCTCTACAACCTTCACAACCGAGATGAAACACGCCCGTCAGGGATGACTTTATCACGACTACAAAAGAAGCGCAAATGCACAAAAAACGCGCGGCTTGTGTCGAAAAAGCCGCGCGTCTCGCCATTCCAAAATGGGATGCTGTCAAACTTACGTCGCCGCTTGCCGCGCCGGACGCCGCAGAAAGAACGCCGCAGCCAGCGTCAGCGCCACCAGCCCGAAGGTGATCCAGGTGGGGATGACGACCGCAGCCGCCGCCGCGTGCTTGATCCCGATCCCGGCCAGCGCCCACAGCAGCACCAGCGCGTAGGCCACGTCGCGGCGGGTGAACGCCATCAGCGTCGCAATCACCAGCACGGCGAACAGCACTATCGCCATCCAGATTTCGGGCGCGATCCCAAAGCCGTTCCACTTCAGGTAATCCAGCAGAGATGTCGCGTTTGCGGCAGTCGCCACCGTGATCCAGCCCAAGTAGATGCTGAACGGCACGCGCGCCGCCCAGGTTTCTGCCGTGGAAACCTTCGTCCGGCCAATGCCCAAACGCAAATAGGTGATGATCAACGTGGCAAGCAGCGCCAACATCGCAATCAACGTCAGCGGGAATTGCAAATAGTGCCACAGGAAAATCCACACACTGTTCGCCAGCCCACCAAGCGCAATCCACCAGCCGGTTGCGCGCAGGCGAGGGTTTTCGCGTTGGGCAGGCAGCGCCTGGAAGATAGCAAAGGCGATCAAGCCAATGTAAATCACGCCCCAGATCGAAAACACGTAGCCCGCCGGGACAAAGTAGACCTGAAATCGGTCGGAGATTTCACCGGTCATCAACCCGTTGAGCGGCAAGCCGTTCGCCAGCCCATTGACGACGAGTGTGATCAGAATCGTTACGATCACAGCAATTTGTCGTTGTTTGTCTTTCATAAGTATCTCCTCTTACACCAGAAGCGCCTCTATGTCTGGCGCGATATCCGCCGGTTCGACGTTCGGCTCGAAGCGCTTCACGACATTCCCTTCCGCGTCCACCAGGAATTTGGTGAAGTTCCACTTGATCGCCTTCACACCCAGCTTGGCTGGTGCGGCCTTTTTGAGGTACTTGTACAACGGATGCGCGCCGTTGCCATTCACATCGATCTTGGCGAACATGGGGAACGTGACCCCATAGTTTACCTGACAAAAGTTCTGGATTTCCTCGTTTGTGCCCGGATCCTGGCTCATAAACTGATTGCAGGGGAACCCCAGGATTTCGAAGCCCCGGTCGCGGTACTGCTCATACAACGCCTGCAAACCTGTAAATTGCGGCGTGAATCCACACTTGCTCGCCGTGTTGACGATCAACAACACCTTGCCCTTGTAATCCGCCAGCGATTTGGGCAATCCCATCATGGACGTCACCGTAAAATCATAAACTGTCTCAGCCATTTCGATCCT
>DAOUAQ010000122.1:0-15228 GCA_034433375.1 Anaerolineae bacterium
GTCATCGTCCACCCACAGAGCATCATCCACTCGATGGTGCAGTATGTGGACGGCGCAATCAAGGCGCAACTATCCGCCCCCGACATGCGCCTCGCCATCCAGTACGCGCTGAACTACCCCGCGCGCACGGCGCAGATCTGCAATCCGCTGGATTTGATCGCCGCGCACGCGCTGACCTTCGAAGCGCCCGACACGACGCGCTTCCCCTGTCTGCGCCTGGCCCGCGAGGCCGGGATGGCCGGCGGGACCTACCCCACCGTCCTCTGCGCGGCGGACGAGGAAGCCGTCGATCTGTATCTGGCGAAGCGCATCAAATTTTCCGACATCCCCCGGCTGATGGAGCAAGCCCTCAGCGCCCACACCGGCGTGGACAATCCCTCGTTCGAGGCTATACTCGACGTTGATGCCTGGGCCAGGGCTTATGTCCAAACCCAAGTTGCACAAGGATAATTCCACCACGAATCTTCACGAATGTCTGCATTCGCCGAATCCACACGAATTTGGGTTTGTATTCGTGAAAATTGGTGAAGATTCGTGGTTTGCTTTTGGAGACACAAATGGAAATCCTCCTCGCTAAGGAAATGGGCTTCTGCTTCGGTGTAAAGCGCGCGGTGAAAACGGTGGAAGAAACCGCCGCAAGCACCGCAGGGCCGGTTTACACACTCGGCCCCATCGTTCACAACGACGAGGTGGTGGCGCAGATGCAGGCTCTCGGTGTGTGGGCGAAAGACACCATCGACGAGATCGACGCCGGAACGGTGGTCATCCGCGCGCACGGCATCCCACCGGAGACGTTGGAGGCGGCGCGCGACAAAGGCTTGCATATCGTGGACGGCACATGCCCGCTGGTGATCAAAGTGCAGCAGCTCGCCCGTGCATTGCGCGACGAGGGTTACCAGGTCGTCATCTACGGCGCGCCGGATCACCCGGAAGTGGTCGGCATCGCGGGATGGGCGGGAGAAGGGGCCGTGGTCGTCCACAGTCTCGACGATGTGGCCGCGCTGCCGCGCCGCAAGAAGATCGGCGTGGTCTCGCAGACCACCAAAATCCCCGCCGACTATCAAGCCATCGTCGGCGCGCTGATGGGCAAGTGCCAGGAATTGCGCGCCCACAACACCATCTGCAACGCCACCGCGCAGCGCCAAACCGCCGCCGTCGAGACGGCGCGACAGGTAGACGTGATGCTCGTCATCGGCGAGGCGCACAGCTCCAACAGCCACCGTCTGGCGGAAGTGTGCGCGCAGGTCAACGCGCGCACGTACCGCATCGCCACAGCGGACGAGTTGGAGGCGGCGTGGTTTGTGGGCGCGGAGAAGGTCGGCGTCACGGCGGGGGCTTCGACGCCGGATACGGTGATAAAAAAAGTCATTGAACGACTCAACGTCTGACGGTCGGAACAAGCGACAAACCCCTATTGGACGCAGATCAACATGGATGAACACTGATTTCTCTGAATTACCTGGGTAAATCCGCGCCCTAATTCCCGCTCTTGTAATTACCACTTTGATGCATTTGGTCCTGTGGCTTATCCCTGAGTCTTGTTGCGCAGCCTCTATCTCTTTGTATACCCCATACCTCCTATAACCCAAGAAAGGCTGGCAAAACGCATCCAGTGTTCAAAACGTTGCTGGTGTTAGTGCGCCAGTGCCACTCAGTCTTCCTCGCAAAATCGCTTTCATTAAGAGATGTCTGCCAAACATCACACAATACCGGACATGTTTGAAGAATAATGACCAAGATGTATAATTTACCAACCATGGATACGCTCGAGTTACTGTTTGACGACATCAAACAAATCCCTATTCTGACCAGTGCTTCTCAGGAACTCTGGTTAGGTATTCAAATCAAGACGCCTCAAACCTGGGCCAGACGTAGCTTTCACAACGACACCATACTCCCCGCAATTTACGCTAACCTTAAAAAGTGCTTTGCTGCAATCAAAACCTTATGCGCTAGAAAAGATGACCTGGTTACGCCCCAACTCGAGGTGTGGATTACTGAGGCGTTAAAAGCTTACCAAAACATTCACGAGTTACGGCGCTCCAATTTGCATAGGTTCGTAAAGTCTACCGCCAGGCTCCCCGAAGATACCCGCCAAAAGCTAACCGATCAGGCTTACAACATCGCAGAGTCACTATGTCTTTTGCCAGAGCCTATGCTTGAGTATTTAACGGAAGCCATACAGGAACGGTCGTGGACAGGCAGATTGCCAACCACAGCGCAACTTCCTGAGCAATTGAAGTACTATGAACTCCGCGAGATATGGCAAGATGCTGAAGAACGCGCCGAACGAGCGCGCGATGCATTAGTGACCGGCTACTTGCGTTATGTGTTACGGATTGCGCGCAACTTTGTCGGACGCGGGGTGGATTATCTGGATTTGGTTCAGGAAGGTGTGCTGGGGTTGATGCGCGCCGCAGAACGATTTGATTACCGTGAAAGATCGCGGTTTGCCTGGTTTGCGTCCAGTTGGATTAGACAAGGCATCAGCCGTGCAATAGCCGACCAGGGACGCACGATTCGATTGCCGGTTCATATGTATGAGCGGGTATGCGCTTTACAAAAGCAAGTAGAGACAGATCCATCAACGAGCATTTTAGACGCCTGTGTTCAAAGCTGTGTATTCGGCAGAGAAGATGCTGAAGAGAGCGAGGATGAAGACAGTGAGGATGAAGCAACGGCAAGTCGGAAGTCATCACCTACCGCAAAAATGCGACGCAAAGCTTATCGGTTGTTCGAGTACTGTCAACCACTTATGCCTCTTGATTTTCGGTTGCCCGAAACACTACTTGAGCAAGTGGGAATCACCGATGATACGAACGTAACCCTGGCCGATTGTGTAGCAGATCAAGAGATTATAGACGATGGTGAGAGTAATTACCGACAGTTAGAATTGCAACAGATCACCGAAAGGGTAATCGGGGCTGTCAGCAAGATGAGTGTATACGACTCAAATGTACTACGTCTCAGAGTAAATGCGCGTGATCTCAAGGTATTACGCTTGCGATATGGCCTTGATGACGGACAAGAACGTACTCTCGAAGAAGTTGGACAACACTTTGGTGTTACGCGTGAACGTATACGTCAAATTGAGAGCCGCGTAGGTCCGAAGATAAAACAATCTTACACGCAGAAGGAATTACAGTAGATTTTACAACACCACACCTGCAAAATGAAGCTTTGCCGTCCGCAATCCATACTTATCTGGAAAAACGCTATAACGTTGAACAAGATCACGAAGATATAGAGATGCCCTTATACCAGCAAATTGACCACTATCTGACCCAGTTACCCGGCAGCGATTGGCAAGCCTACCGCGTTCCAGGCATAAGCACACGCCAGGAACAAATCCTGGCCGCGATGCGTATTATGGAAGCGCCCGCACATTACAGCGTCATCACAGAACAAGTGAATGATCTGGTTGATGAATCGCCAATGGATACAGGCTACGTTTACGGATTGTTGATGAAATACGAAGATGTTTTTGTTCGTTTGGGAGAAGGCTTTTTCAGCCTGGCAGAGTGGGAACGTCAACGCGCGGCTGAAACTGAACCCGTGTTGCCCTTTTGTCCTGCAACCTTTCCAGATCCGCCAGAGCAGCCCAATGCTTTCTTTGAGTCTGTGATGATACTTCGTGAAGCCCTCCAACAATCGGCTACCACACACACTGTATTGCGCGCATTGGCAAAGTGGGCAGGCTTACCCTGGCCGCAGCCGCGCTGGATTTGTCAGGGTGCGCTTTCCGCGTATTATGTAGTAGGGGTCATTCCCTATGTATTTTATGCTGAAGATGAGGAACAACGACTACCATTAACCTTGCCAAACACCGACTTGCCGACCTTGCGAACCTATTGTTTGGACGTGCTCTCGCGCCGTCTGCAAGCGATGCCTGAATTTTGGTGGGTATTGCAACGGCATCAGCCCATCCAGGTGGGAGAATTGGTGCGGCTGTTTGTGCCAGCGCATCCACTAGAATTGGATGATGTCGCTAACCGGTTGAATTTGTTGACCGGCATCGGCGCGGCGCAAAAATCAACTTATGGTGGGCGTTATCAGTTGATGCGCCTGGGCGAAACCCTGGCGGCGCGTTGGGCGCGGCAGCCGTCGCATATTAGCACTATCATCAGTGACCCGTTGATAGAAGATGATTGGGATTTTGCAGAGTTTTCATTTGAGTGATTGCCAATGTTAAACTTTTTTACCGCACTAACACTTTGCCCTAGTGATATTCGTAAAATTCGTCACTTGCTCGACATTCATCGAATTGACACGAATCCACTCCGCCATATTCTGATTACGCCATTGTTTGCTCCTCCGGAATCGCTAAAGTTAGTGCAAGCCTTAAAAGAACGTAATGGTTCAACGATTATGTTTGATAGCGGTGGTTATTATGTGCAGGTCGGGAAATTGACCTACCAGGAACTTTACTATCCATTATTGGAGTTTTACAAAGCCAATCAATGGGCTGATATTTATACGTTGCCTGATCATGTGCCCACATCTCAAGATAGCGAGGAAATTGTCTGGCAGAAGATCAGAGATACAGCAGAATACACAGCGCTATTCTATCAAGAAATGCCCGCCAATCTACAAGGCCGAGCTTTGGCTGTAGTACAAGGCCACACACAAGAACAAGTTGATCTGTGCCTGAAAACTTATTTGCAATTGGGGATTCCGCATATAGGGTTTGGAAGTTTCGGTACCATAGGAAAAAATAGTGGAATTAACATCGCGACAAATAACGCTGTAGACCTCGCTAAATACGTAGTAGATATAGCCCATAAAAACGGCATTAGAGTTCATTTCTTTGGTCTAGGCGCACCTGCCTTAGTCGCTATGATCTATGGAGCAGGTGCCGATTCATTTGATTCTTCTGCATGGATAAAATCCGCTGGATTTGGGCAAGTATATTTACCGTTTATGCGCGGCTATAATATTACACATCGTAATGGTAATTCCGAGCTACAACAAGGCATTCGACTCGAAGAATTCGAAACGCTCAAAATGCTTACCGAACACTCTTGCCCATTCTGTACTTCCGTTAACGACCTGCAATCCCATAAGATGTACCGCGCCCTGCATAACCTGATTGCCATTCAACAGTCTGTATGTATGATTAACAGTGGTGAGCGTCCTACTATCGAACGAATTTACAAAAGTGGCTCACCACGCTATAGAGAGGAATTTCAAAAATGGTTGAGCATCATTTGACTTTTCACGTTCCACAAGAAGCTGAACCAGGCGCTTTAATTCCACTACTTGAAGCCATCAATGCTGAACAAATGCAGTTTGATACAGTTGCGTCTCTCTTGAATTTCTCTCAGCAACATGGCTTGATTTCGCGCACTGAAATTAACATTTTCGCCAATGATTGTGGATTGTTGCAAAAGGATCAAACAGGAAGTATTGTATTATCTGAAAAGGCGTTATTGGTGCTGCGGTTAAAGCCGGAAACAAGACCTGACATTATTCATTATCTTGTTTATTCTGGTTGGCAAATAGAGAAACCATTTGAGAAGACTGTTCTATGGAGCTATCGTCAAGTTGTTGATCTTCTGTGGCGACAACCCGGAGCAGATATAGGCAAAATTGCTAATATCATAGCGGAAGAAATCAGGAATCATATTCAAGACACGTTTGAGAGTGATCCTTCATTCAGTCCGAAAAGTATACGCGGAGTTCGTAAATGGTTGGAAGCCCTCACACCTCCAGTCATCGAAAACAACATCTTTACCCGACGGCATTTTTGCCCGCCGGAACTGGCGTTATTGGCGTTGGGGTGGGTTGGACAAACAGCAGGCGGTGAAGTAGGTGTTGATCTTCTACTCACACCGGAGCGGCGCGAGGCGCTATGCCGCGTCTGCTTGCTAGACCCGGCTGCGCTGGATCGCGTATTGGATTGGACGTTGCCGCTTTACCCCACCGTAGTCCGACCGGGCACAGGCGCAGGCGTCTACGGACGTTTCATCCGTTTCCTTAAATGGCCGGAATTATCAGACCTATTGCCAGGATAATGAGTCGCTTACTGGTGTTGCTGAATCATCTTAAAGCCGAAGCGCGTCGCGATTGGCTAACCGATAGTCAGAACTCCGCGTTTTCTGACGTTGAACGGCTCTGGCGATTTCCGGAGCGGGTCAATCTCTGTGGCGCGCCTGGCGTAGGCAAAACATTTTTGGCGTGGAGTGTCGCGCGGGCGTCGGGCGCAGCTTTCTATGCCTCCCCGCGCATTTATCAAGCAACGACATCGTCAGGGCAAGAAAAGATCGTGATTGACAATGCGCCTGATAACGTGACAGATTTGCGGAGATTATTGGCTACATTACAACTCAATGGCGTGCGTACTGCGTTATTCGTCACTGCACATCCTAACCGATCGGGACTACCGACCATTACTTTACCAATCCCTACAACGCAAGACGTAGATACAATCTATCGCAATTTGAGTTTGCTGGATTATTACGCGTTGCACCCAACATACAGCGACAATCTATGGACAGTGGTAACACAAGTATTATAGCGTGGCGCTATTGCCGATCCTATCTTCTGTTTGCAAGGAGGATTTGAATGACCATACAACCCTACAACACAACACTTAGATCATTGTACCAACGGCATATAAAACGACTGTCAACCACCGAAAAACTAGAACTCATCGCTCTAGTGAGCCGTCAGTTAGCGCGTGAAGCGCAAAGCGTCGAACCGCCAGTAAACATTATGGCATTACATGGACTCGGCAAAGAAATCTGGGAAGGAATAGATGCGCAAACATATATCTCAGAACTACGACAAGAGTGGGAGCCAGAGAGATGATCAGGCTAGAAACCATGTTCGCCTCGATTTCACGCCTTGCGCTGGATAGCGCGCCGATCATTTATTTTGTAGAAGCGCATCCCCGTTACGATGCGCTCGTAACCACCATTTTCCAGAACATAGCAGCAGGAAAAATTGAAGCGATTACTTCGACGTTGACATTGACCGAAGTTTTAGCTTTGCCAATGGAAAAACAGCAACTTGACCTCTGCCAAACCTATAAAAAACTGCTCACCTCAGCGGAACATTTTACTCTGGTAAGCATAGGCAACGAAATCGCGGAGCGCGCTGCCAGTTTGCGCGCGCACTATCATCTGCGCACACCAGATGCATTGCAGATCGCAACCGCTATAGCAAGCGACTGTCAAGCCTTTTTGACCAATGACAAAAACTTGAGTCGAGTAACGGATATCCAAGTTGTCGTTTTGGAGGCATTACTTTAGCCGGTATGCATTTGTGAAAACAGGAGCATCTCGATGAGTTTAGAAGGTCTGCAAGCTATTCTTGATAAAGAAGAAATCGTTGCCACACAACGAGCTACTGATTTGCTGGAACGCCCGGAGGCTGTAGAAGAAGCCTACAAACGCCACGTGCGCACTTACGTCCCGCTTGGACGACAGGCCGAGAACGGCCAAAGTGGGCAAAGTGTGGCAAGTTTCGAGCGTCAGATTATCCAGGAAATCAAACAGGGCGGCGCAGTGCGCGGTTACCTCACAGCCGAATATGGCTATGGCAAGACCAGCACCGCTTTGTACCTATGGGAGCGCGCGCGGGAGGGCAATATCCTGGTCACACCTCCCTTTCAACTCAACCGCCTTACCGATCTGCTCGTGGGCGGCTTTGGTTGGGCGCGCTACGAGATCGAACGCACACGTCCTAACCTGGTCAGCGAAGCACAGGCGATTTATCAGGCAGTCATGGAACGCAACGCCGACACCCTGGCGCGTCAATATCGTATTGACATAACAGCAGCGCGGCGCATGGCCCAAGACAAGCCTGAAATTCTAGAACTCGGCCCGGCAGATTACATCCGCTTTTTTGAGGATATGACCCACTTGGCGCAAAAAGCCGGCTTCGAGGGGTTTTTGCTCCTAGCCGATGAAGTACAGCAATACATCGAGCCTGAAATCAAATCCGGCGTCAAAGACCCCATCAGCCCGTTATTTGATGTGGTCGGCGCCATCCTGACGCGCCGTAACCATCTCAACTTTGGGCTGATTATGGTCATCCCGCCTAAAGAAATCAGTTTGATGCGTGACATTCGCGGCGATTTGGTCCATCGCGTTCTACAAGTAAGTCTGGATTTGAGTACAGTCTACGACAACAGGTTTCCGAGGCGCTTATGGGAACGTCTGGCGAAATCCTTTGATTTTGAAGAGCATCAAACACATATCATTGGCCCAGAATGTCTGGAAGCGTTAGGGCAGATTTCGTCGCGGCAGGATTTGGCAGACGGCCCACGCACCGTCGTCAATGTCTTCCGCCGCGCCACCCGTCGCTATATTGAAATGGGATATCCAACTGACGCCGCTTACAATCCCGGACATCTCATTGACGACTTTCTGAACGGCCAAATTCAGTACGACAGTCCGAAGAAAATCCCACAAATAGTCTCACAAGCGTTGGCGCACAGCCTGGTGCGCGGTAATCCAGAGCGTGAACGCGCCATCAAATGGGCGGCGGCGTTCCCGAGTGAAGGTCTCAAACGTAGTATGCAAGAGCGACTCGGCTTGCTCAAAACTTTCGATGATCTATCGCAAAGCGCGCAGGGTGATTTGATTATCTCGGTAGGTGATGTCCGGGACTTCGGTTTTACATTACGTGGATTGGATCAAGTCAAAGTGGAATCGGATTGGCTAACGATGACCATCCGCGAATTCTGGCGCAGCTATTATGAGACATCCGATCCCACGAAACAACGCGCGCTTCAGGCATTCGCGCAATTACTCATCCAGCGCGCTTTTCCGACCAACCAGTGGACCGTCACAGAAACCATCCCCGACGGTCTGACGCGCAACCTGGGAATGGTATTTGAAGGGCACTTCAATGGTTTCGCCCGCAGATTCCCCAAACGGCGTGTCCACGTGCGAATTCTATGGGAAGAAGACACCGTACGCGACGCCAATCCACTCGGTGATATTGTAGTGCAAATGCGCTTGCGGCGTTATTTGGATCTGCCAGAGGAAGAACGGCGTCACCGCACTGAACCATTGCACATAGACTATGACGCCCGGCAAATCAATCTGACACTCAACTTGATGACGCGAGAAGACGACAGTATCTCACCCACTCTGGAGCGTCTGGTGGCGCCCATTGTCTCGCCCTACAAATTGACGCCGCTTTTACTGCTGACAATGCACGCCACACTAGAAGCCAAGCGCGCCGATAACCTCATTCCTAAACCTGATGACCCGCAAGTTCAGTACTTCCAATCCGATCTACTCGACAACATCTTCCGTGGTTTGTTCAGTGCTGCCGTCGGCGCGCCGGTCGAGGCTGCCCAGGAACGTCTTCTGGAAGCCGCCTTGCTCCGGTTGCTGGATGCGATCTATCCTGATTATGACACCCTGATGCGTGTCAGTAATTGGGAAAGTTCGTTAACCAAATACGTGAATGCGATTAAGCACCTGGAAACGTCACACGAGCGCCAAGGCCAAATAGTTTACGAGGGCCTCAAAGATGATGTGGCAACGCTATTTACGCTTGCCAATACTGGTTTAGATACCTTCATCAACAATTTCCCTGCCTTTATCGAAATCGTGCAAGAATTTCCTTCTCGTCGTGAAGCTGAAAAAGGCGCTAAAGGCGCTGTGCGCTTCAGGCTGCATCCATTGGAACAAAGAATCCGCCATTGGTTGCAAAATGCACCCGATAGTGAGCGGATTCAAGTTACCGGACGTAGTTACGATGTCCATTTGCTGCCGTCTAACGAAATCTACCGTCGCGCTGAACAACTGGGCTACCGCGAAAAAGAGATTGACACGCTATTGGATTTGATGACTGAACGCGGCTTGCTAGAAAACGACACACGACGCGGCGTCTGGCGCGAAACGGTCTCCCAAGCGCCTTCGATAGATGAGTTAGCCGCAGAAATTCAACGCTGGCGCGCAGATATTGATATCCTGCTCAACGGTTTCCCGGATTCAGCGCAACTCAGACAATGGCAAGAGGAAGCCGTCAAAGCACAACGGGTCGTGGATGAGCAACTCAGAAACAAACCGGACGACGAAAAACTGATCGGGCGGCGGCGTTCTGTACAAGCCTATCATAGGCAACTCGAAACCTTCACCAAAGAACAACAAATGGCGCTCCAGCAACAAGTAAGCCGGCTGTTAAACCGAGTACCTGTACCGGATCGTCGGCAGGGAGAGCGCCTGAACGCACAAGTGCAAGGCGGGGTGGATTACCTGTTCCAAATCAATGACTTGCGCACACGGGTTTTACGCCAGTTCACCGCCTTGGAAAACGAAACGCAAAGGACGCGCCGCGAAATTGAAGCGCAACAAGCCGAACTTAAAACTGAAGACTTGGGATTGGCGTCACTGGTGCAATTAGCGCAAAACCTGAAGGCGCGGGAAAAGCAATTAGATGAACTCAAAACCCGCCGCGAGTTATTCAGCACAAAATACGATGAGTTTGCGGCGTGGGTAGATCTGGTAGAAAGCGGCTCCGCGTTACAAGAAGAAATACAGAAATTGGGCGACTTGGTGCGTGAGCCACGCGAACAATTCCAACGCCTTTCCCAGGACATTAACGGACATATCAGCGCAGATAAGGAACAGGCATTACCTCACGCCCCTTCCTACAAGTTACGCCTGAACGAGATCGCGGCTGGCGTGCGTGAAGTGCGCGAGGCCGCCATACAACGGTTCACCCAATTGCAAGAGCGTTATCAGCAGGCGCTCATCCTGGGTCTAAAGTTTCCCCCTGATAGGCTATGGCGTCCCTTGCAATACAATCCGTTAGCGCCCGAAGATAGCTATGAGAGACTTTATGATGCCGTGCGTGATTCGGTGTTGGAAATGCGCGAACGGTTAGCGCAGGCCATTACCCAAGATGCTGAAGGTGTACGCGCTACATTGGCATCCCCCTATATCCAGGCGTTAGCGCCAGAAGAACGTGAAGCCATTGCACAAGAGGGCCGCCGGTTACAGAAAGAACTTAACAACCTCAATGAAGGCTTGCATACTGTTCGTGCACAACTTGGCACACGTACTACTCTCACTGATTTTCCGACAGAGGGAGAAGGCACATTCCATAAATTGTTACAAACCTTGGGACAAATCAATGACCGCTTTCCCCAAGCCCGCCGTGACGTGGATACATTGAGTCGCAAATTGCGTGAGCTACAGTTGACCGGTCCTGAGGAAGCGACACTACAAACACTTGAAACTGAAAGCAACGCCCTGGAAGTTAGCGCATTGCGCCAAAAACAGCGTCGTTTAGCCGAAGATGAGTTCTGGAATGCACTGCGCGGGTTACAAGCGAAACGTCGCGTGCGGATTACAGTAGAACCGATACATTATGACTGAAGCAGCATTAGTACAGCTACTACAAACCCTGCAACACGGGCCGGTAATGGCTGAGATGTCCCCGTTGGCGCTTTTGTGCTTGCCGCCAGAAATAGACATTGCGCCGGACGCTGAAACTCTGGTAGAACGCCTGGATGCTTTGGTACCCCATTCAGAGCAGCCGACACTTATCCCACACATAGACGTGCGTTATCAGCACCGGTTCCAAGTAGTGAAAGAAGCCGTTACCCATACCCCCACGGCAATAAACGAAATGCTGCCGCACCGTCTAGCGGATGCGCGCCGGCTGCTTCTCACACATCAACAAGCGGCCGACCGCATCGTTGCTGATACAATGCAACGCAATTATCACATTATGGCGTTGCTGCTGATAGACGGGTTAAGTTACGACGATGTCAAATCCTGGCCTGAAAACTCGGCACCGTGCTTGATTGATGGTCCCTCTATCACATATAGCCTCACTGACCAGGATGATATCATTCCTGAAGTGGGTTTCCCCGGTATCGTAGGATCGCCGCCGTTGGCGCGGCGTTTGGTAGATGCAGGCATCCCTCATTCGGCAGGATTCTCTTACTGGCGGCGAGAGCGCAACGAGGTATCGGCACACCTTTTTCAAGGTGTCC
The DNA here is from genome assembly GCA_034433375.1 of Anaerolineae bacterium. GTDB lineage: Bacteria > Chloroflexota > Anaerolineae > B4-G1 > SLSP01 > DSWT01. The sequence goes on from DAOUAQ010000122.1 coordinate 11,966, forward strand.
CCTTGACTCGTGTAACCAGCATTACTATCGCGCTGGATATTTTAGAGCAACAGTCCTGTGAGGGAACCTACATACAAGTATTGCGCGAAGGATTGGACGGCTTGGCTCACAACCGCCGTGAGGTCACACTGCGCGAGATCGAAGCCACCGTCAATGCCATTCACGACGACTACCGGCGTTTAATAGAAGTGGTTGCTGCTACAGGATTACCGGGGGCAGTTTACCTCACTGCGGATCATGGCATTTTATGGAAAGCACAACATCCAGATTTGCGTTTGGTTGAAGGGTTATGTTCCGCCCATCCACGTTATCAACGCGGAGGCGAGACACCTCCAGATTATAGTGTGAAACTGTCTTTAGCAGGACAACCTTACAATTTGTATCGCTATCCCTATCTCGGCGCAGCTATCCGCGCCAACGATAGTGGTGTTCATGGTGGGCTTTCATATTGGGAAAGTCTCGTCCCTTTTGTGCGCGTGGAGGTGAATTTATGAAAATGCTTCTGGGCAAAGATACACAATCTGATGAACCGGTTTATCTCAATGCAGAAGGATCCCGCGCTGTTTTGGTCTGTGGGAAACGTGGCAGTGGCAAATCCTATACATTGGGTGTGTTGGTAGAGGAATTGCTGGCGACGGGAGGAAATGAAGTCATCCCCATTATCGTTGATCCAATGGGCGTCTATCACACAATGACGCAATCCAATACGCCACAGCAAGACGATTTGTTCAATTGGGGTCTCGCGCCCAAAGGTTATGACGTGCGCTTGCTTATTCCTGGCAATCCCACCGCACTTTATGACACCGATGTGCTTCAGATGTTAAAACAACGAGGCGTCAATGTCATTCCGCTACGCTTGAATCCATCTGATTTGTCGCCAGACGGATGGTGTGATTTGTTCAATGCAGACATCAACAAGCCGCTAGGGATAGTTTTGTTTCGAGCCGTACAGCGACTGCAAAACAAAGAAGAGTGTTTCATCATTTCTGATATTATCAGAATGATCGAACGCGATGGCAAAGCGCCCGACGCCTCCAAAGAAGCGTTGCTCAACCGCCTTGAAGCCGCGCAAAGTTGGGAACTGTTTGCGGCAGGCGGCTACCAACCACTACAAGAACTTTTTTCTCCAGGATCAGTAAATGTGCTGGATTTGAGCCGCTTGGAACCCGGCAATCGGGGGCGCCGCAATTTGGTTGTTTCTATTATTGCTCGCAACCTATTCCGCGCCCGTTCCGATGCGCGCCTTCGTGAGGAATTCGGTCTGGCGACGCCCTTACCGCGCGTGTGGATGTTGCTGGATGAGGCTCACCAATTTGTGCCAAATGGTGGGACAACGCTATCTAAGGAGCAACTCATTCGTTGGGCTAAAGAAGGCCGCCAGCCAGGACTATCATTAGTGGTTGCCAGCCAGCAACCTTCGGCTATTGACTCTGACGTGTTATCGCAATGCGATATCATCCTCAGTCATAAACTCACGACCCGTGCAGATATGTCTGCTTTGAACGGTCTCAGTCAAGATTATATGGGCGGTGAACTACGTACATTTATCAAGACGCTCCAACGCACTGGCGAAGCTGTCCTGGTAGATGATGAACGTGAGACCGTGAATATGTTACGCATTCGCCCCCGTCGTAGCCAACATGGGGGAAGCACATTACCTACTCAAGAAGAGGACACCTTTGATCTCTGGAAACGTTAATATTACTATTCGCAAAGCCACTAAAGATGATTTGGACAAAATTAAAGCTCTTGCTGATGCACATCGCCAAGAATTGGGATTCGTGCGTCGTCCTGCTTTGCTAGAAGCTATCACACGCAAAGAAATAATCGTCGCACAAAACGGTGAGCATCTTGCCGGTTTAGTCCACTACCGCCATCGCCGTGATGTACAGACAACACTCTACGATATCGTCGTCGCCTCGGACTACCGCCGGTTTGGAATCGGGAAAGCTCTAATCGATGCACTAATTGCCGAAGCACGGACTTTAGGTAAACAAACGATTGTCTTGAAGTGTCCTGCAGAACTCTTGGCCAATATTTTCTACGCACGTCTTGGCTTCGAACGATTATGCGAAGAGCCGGGGAAACACCGTAGACTGATTGTGTGGCAGTTTTCGTTACAGTCTGATCACATTGAGGCTCTATGCGCGTCGTAGCCATTATCCTCGCCGCTGGGAGCGGCACGCGTATGCAATCCGCAGTCAACAAGCACTTGCTGCCGCTCGCGGGCAAACCGGTGATCATCCACACGTTGCTGGCCTTCGAGCGCTGCGCCGCCATCGACGCCATCGTGCTGGTGACGAGTGAGGAAAACATGACCGCGTACCGGGCGCTTATCGCCGAATACGGCATTGGCAAGGTCAACCGCATCGTGCTCGGCGGCGAGACGCGGCAAGTGTCGGCGCACAACGGGCTGCGCGCAGCGGGCGACTGCGACATCATTCTCCTCCACGACGGGGCGCGGCCCCTCATCGCGCAGCGAGAGATCGAGGCCGTCATCCGCGACGCGGCGGAATACGGCGGCGCGGTCGTCGCCGTCCCGGCGAAGGATACGACGGTGCGCGCGCGGGAGGGTTTCATCGAGGCGCAATTGGATCGCAGTACGCTGTGGCAGGTGCAAACGCCGCAAGGCTTCAAAGCTGCTATAATACGGGAAGCTTACGAGGCCGCAGCGCGTGACGGCGTGCAAAGCACCGACGATACCGGTCTGGTCACTCGCCTGGGTGGCACAGTCAAGATCACGCCGGGCAGCTACGCCAACATTAAAATCACCACGCCGGAAGACCTGATCATCGCCGAGGCGTTGCTCCACACGCATATTACAGATGAAAATCTGTCAACGGATTGAACGGATTTTAACGGATTTTTTCTTTTCAATCCGTTTCATCCGTTGAATCCGTTGACACTTTCGAGGGAGGAAGAATGTTTTACGTTGGGTTTGGACAGGATAGCCACCATTTTGTGGAGGAGGGGGACGATAAGCCGCTGGTGTTGGGCGGGGTCGTCATTCCCGGCGAGCGCGGACTGAAGGGCAACTCCGACGCGGATGTGATCCTGCACGCAGTCTTCAACGCGCTCACGCAGGCCGTCGGCGGGCGCTCGATCGGGTATTACTGCGATAAGCTCTGCCTGGAAGACGGCATCACCGACAGCCGTGAGTATCTGAAAATCCCACTCCAAATGCTGGCGGAGAAGCGCTGCGTCATCAACAACCTGGGCGTCAGCCTCGAAGGCCGCCGCCCGCGCATCGAGCCGTGGTCCGA
>DAOUAQ010000123.1:0-8461 GCA_034433375.1 Anaerolineae bacterium
GCGGTTTGGTCGAAACGGTCATAAAGGCCGCTTTCCGTACGCAGGAACCCTGAAATCTGCGTGTAGGTGCGGTTTAGTTCTTCGACCATGACACCGCGGGTAAACAGCACCAGGTCATCGGCCATTTGCATACTCGCGCCCAGCCAACGCTGCAATCCATAGCGCGTGTTGAGGTCGAAGATGAAGCAGCCGCCCTCCAGCAACACCGCCGCCACGGAGCGGAAGCAGCCCTGCAAAGCCGTCAAATCGGGCAGATGGTTAAGCGCGTCGAAGGTCGAAATTGCCAGGCCAAATTGCCCATCCAGTGTAAAATCAGAAGCATCCGCTTCCACAAAACGCGCGCGGCCCTGGTCAATGTACGCCTGATTCTTCTCGATGGCGTAACGCAGCATCGCCGGAGAGAAATCCAGGCCGGTGACATCGTAGCCGTGCTCCAGGAGATGGAACGCCAGATGGCCGGCGCCGCAGCACACGTCCAGCGCAGATTTGTTGGTCTGACCTAGCGGCGTGCTCTCGTAAAACGCGCGAATGTGCGGCGCGACCTGGCGCGCAAATCCACCCCAGTGCAAATCATACACGTGCGCAAATTCAGCATTGTATTGCATCATTCCTCCTCAACGATGGTGTCATTGGTTACTCTGAGGCGAGGTATTCCGCCGCGACCCACCCTTCCAGCCGGTCCACCGTGGAAATAACGTGATACCACGTCGTCTCGCCCACCACGACCGGCCCATCCACGACCATAACCGCAACCCCCTCGGCGATGCGCCCCATCACCGTGCCGTCCGGCGAATACCGCACGCGCAGCCCCGTGTCGCCGACGTTCACCACAACCATGATCCACGGCGTCGCGGTGGGTGTGGGGGTGACGGTAGGCGTGGATGTGGCTGTGGCCGCCGCGGTAGGCGATGGCGTGGGCGTGGGGGAAGGTGTGATTGTCGGCGTGTTGGTTGGCGTGGGCGTGGGGGTCGCGGTAGACAAACCGGTGGGTGTCAAAGTCGGTGTATTCGGGGGGAGTGGCGGCACATAAGCCTGCAAACGCGTCGCCGGTACGACCGCCAACGAAAGCGCCACCGGGCGGCGCAATTGCCCGGCGACAAGCTCCTGTAAGTCCCGCGCCTCCGCATACGCCAGCGCGCGCGCCGCACGGATCGTCACGTCGAGATAGAGTGTCTCGTCCGGGCCAGTTTCTTCGACCTCCCAAGCGACCAGTTCCCCCCCGGCGACATCGTCCACACCCTGACGCAGCGCCGTCTGGATGTCGTGGTGCAGGCGCATTTCTGTGAGGGATTGCCGGGTCAGGACGATCAGAAATACGGTGACAAACAGGAGCAAAACGGCGACCCCCTGAAACCCCCGGCGCAGGACCCTGGTGCGTCCCGCATCGCCCGGCAGAGGCCGAAAACCAAACAGGAAAAACACCAGGCTGCCGGCGGCGACGATGGCGACGATATTGGTGACAAAGAGCAACAGTGCGCCGCCGGTAATCCACCACTGACGCAACACTATCCCAATGCCCATCGTGGTCAGCGGGGGCGTTAACGACAGCGCAATAGCGACGCCGGCCAACGCCGGCGATACATCACGGCGGGACAAGGCATACGCAGCGACCGCGCCGGAAGCCAACGCGATGACCAGATCCAGCACCGAAGGACTGACGCGAGCAAGAATTTCAGGCGTGGCAGACGCGCCCGGAACCAGGGCGCCGACCAGTAATCCGGTGATGATCGCCAACACCATCCCGCGAAATGTCGTGCCACATGCTGTCCAGAAGAAACGCAGGTCGCCGATGACCAAAGCGATCCCCATCCCAACGATGGACGACATCAACGGGTCCACCAGCATCGCGCCAATAATCACCGCCGGGCTGTTCAGCAGCAGACCCAACGCCGCAATCGCTGCCGCCAGGGTAATCATCATGGAAAAATCGGCGTTGGGACGCGAACTGCGCCGGATGTTTTTGACGATTTCGGCCTTTTCCTGGACAGTCAACGCCGGCATCAGGCCGAAAAGGAAGGTCCATATCCTACGCGAAAGCGAACTGATCGGCGTTAAATGGCGCCGCACAATCATCACCGGGATGGGTGAAGCCGCGACGACCGTCTGTGGGATATTGCCGAACAGAAAACGATTGACCGCACCTTCGCCGCCGGCGTCAACGACCAGAAGGTCGTACCCTTCCATAGCTTCTTGCAGAATACCCTCCGAAGGGGTCTGCGCCTGGATCACACGCGGGTTCATGCGCTCGCGGTCCTCAGACGGCAGACCGCGCAGCAACGCATTCAGCCGCACTTCGCCCACCACGACCTCCGCTGGCCCCTTTTCCTCCTCCGCCACGTACAAGGCGGTAATGCCAGCCTCCGGCGCGAGGGCGCGCGCAACGTTCAACGCCTCCGGCGCGGCGGGACCGCCGGTCGTCGGAAGCAGCACCCGGCTGAGATTGGTCTTGTACGCGCCATGCATCAGGATAACGTCGCACGCCGCTTTTTGAACAACCGGATCCAGGATGCGTCCCAGGACACGCAATTCTTGCCCTTGCCGTCCTCCCCACCCCACAATCAACGTCCCCGCAGCGCGTTGTCGAATCTCGCGCAAGATGGCGTTGCTGATGTTTTTGTCGGAGCGGACCACAATCTCAGCAGGAACATCGCCACACGATTCCGGCAATTCCAACCACACCGGTCGCTCGCTTGAAGCGGCCACCGTGAGCACACACACCTCGCCGTCACGCTGCCGCGCAAGCTGACATGCCAGGCTGATCAACGGGAGATCGGCGGCATCCTCAACGGCCACCAACACTGTGGAACACTGCGTATGATCGTTATGGCTCTGTGTCATTCCTGGACTCCCCCTCCCATAACCAACTTCGACTTCCCGACCATGCCTGGTGCGGCCAGAGAGCAACCGGGATACTTTGGCGAACGGACAATCAGTGCGTGGATTTCTCCAAGACTTCCAACACAAGAAAATGCGATAAACCAAAGAAACGAAACGGCGTCTTCTCCAACGCGTAAGTCATCCGCTGGAAAAGATACCCGGCGCGCGGCAAGCGGGCGACGATGTTATCGTAGCCAGGATAAACCTGGGTATGGACGATGACATGCACGGGTTGACCGGCGAACAGACGCCGGAGGCCGCGTCCGGTATACGCGCGGACGTGCGGCGCAAGACGGTTGCGCAGCATGTCGGGCAGCCAGTTGACCAACGGCTTGTTGCCAAAGTGATAGACGCCGCGCCAGTAGATGCCGTGCGTCTCGAAGCAATAAGCCCGGTTGGGGACGAAGATCACGATACGCCCACCGGGCCGAGTCACACGCACCAACTCTCGCGCGCACAGGCGATCATCCGCGACGTGCTCCAGCACCTCGTGCGAGAAAACCACGTCGAAGACGTGATCGGCAAACGGCAGCGTCTCGCCCACCGAGCGGGCCACACCCTTGGCGCGCGCGCGGGCTTCGCGCACCCGGTCGGCCTCGATTTCGACGCCGAAGACTGCTGGCGTATAGCGTTGAAAAGCCGAGGTGTACATCCCCAAACCGCAGCCCACGTCCAGCACGCGCCGTCCTTCCAATGAAACATACTGGCGCACCATCGCCAGGCGCCGCTCTTGCCCGGCGCGCCACACGAAGGAGGGATTTCCCCGGAGCGCCGCCTGATCTGTTGTCATCATAGGGATGAATTGTAAAATCAAAAAAGCCATCTGTCAAATTGACACGCATTTATACTTGTGGTACTATTGGACTGTCAGCACCTGCCTGCGATGGTGGGGAAAATTCCCCTGTCGCACCAAGCTTGCGGACGCCGCCTGGGGCGGCAAGTATTCCCACAAGGAGGGGTTCCTAATGACCGTATCCCGCACAGAACGTCTCACAGAAGCGCTGTACACGCTCCAATCCGGCACCACGGATATTGAAGCTTCGGCTATCGTCAGCGTTGACGGTTTGATCATCGCTTCGGCGCTGCCGGCCGGCTCAGAAGAAGACCGTGTCTCGGCGATGTCGGCGGCGATGCTGTCCCTGGGTGAGCGCATCGCCGGTGAACTGCGGCGGGGTGTACTGGAGCAGGTCTACATCAAAGGGGACAGAGGGTACGTCATCCTTATGTCCGTTGGCGAGGAGGCTGTCCTCACGGTGCTGGCCCATCAAAACGCCAAGCTCGGTCTGGTGTTCCTGGAGATGCACCGCGCCGTGCAGACGCTCGCTCCCTTGCTGTAAATTTCTACTCGGGTTCTTTGACCGGACAAGCTGGACACACTTATGTGCGCCAGCTTTTTTCATCCCAAACAGGAGGCAGGATACAAGACGCAGGATTCAAACATCCAGCAGCCAGTATCCAGCATCCAGCATCAAGTATCCAGTATCCAGCATCCAGCATCAAGTATCAAAATAAGGAGGTTGCATGATGTCAAAGCGTATTGTTCATCCCCCACGCGGCACACAACTGCACTGCAAGAACTGGCTGTTGGAAGCGCCGTTTCGGATGCTCCAGCACAATCTGGACCCCGAAGTCGCGGGCGACCCCGACAACCTCATCGTCTACGGCGGACGGGGACGCGCGGCCCGCAACTGGGAGGCGTTTGACGCCATCCTGGCAACGCTGCAACAGATGGACGTGGACGACACGCTGTTGGTGCAATCGGGTAAGCCGGTCGCCGTCTTCAAGACGCACGAGGACGCGCCGCGCGTGCTCATCGCCAACTCCAACATCGTCCCGGCGTGGGCCACCCAGGAGAACTTCGACAAGTGGGAGCGCGCCGGGCTGATCATGTACGGGCAGATGACGGCCGGCTCGTGGATCTACATCGGCACGCAGGGCATCCTGCAAGGCACCTACGAGACGTTGGGCGCGCTGGCCCGGCAGCATTTCGGCGCGCACGCTTCGCTCAAGGGGAAGCTCACGCTCACCGCCGGATTGGGCGAGATGGGCGGCGCGCAGCCGTTGGCGATCACGATGAACGAGGGCGTGGGCCTCGTCGTCGAAGTTGACCCGTGGCGCGCCGAGCGGCGGCTGAAACACCGCTTCGTCAACGCGGTGATGGACGATCTCGACGCCGCGCTGCGCGCGCTCGAAGGCTACCGCGCCAGGGGTGAAGCCTATTCCATCGGCCTGATCGGCAATGCGGGCGACGTGTTCCCGGAGTTGCTGCGGCGCGGCGTCATCCCGGATGTCGTGACCGACCAGACTTCGGCGCACGATCCACTGAGCTACGTCCCCAACCGGATGTCGCTGGCGGAGGCCGTGGCGTTACGGGAAAGCGATCCGCGCCGCTACCAGGCCGAAGCCATCCGCACGATGACCGAGCACTGCGCGGCGATGGTCGAAATGCAGAAACGCGGGGCTGTTGTCTTCGATTACGGCAATAACCTGCGCCAGCGCGCGTTCGACAACGGGCTGACCGAGGCGTTCAACTACCCCGGCTTCGTCCCGGCCTACATCCGCCCGCTGTTCTGCGAGGGCAAGGGGCCGTTCCGCTGGGTGGCGCTCTCCGGCGATCCCAACGACATCTACGAAACCGACCGCATCATCATGGACCTCTTCCCGGAGAACGAACACCTCGTCCGCTGGATCAAGATGGCGCAGGAGCAGGTCGCCTGGCAAGGGTTGCCCTCGCGGATATGCTGGCTCGGCTACGGCGAGCGCGCCCGCGCCGGTCTGGCGTTCAATGACGCGGTGGCCGATGGGCGTATCAGCGCCCCCATCGTCATCGGGCGCGATCACCTGGACGCCGGTTCCGTCGCCAGCCCCAACCGCGAAACCGAAGCGATGCGCGACGGCTCCGACGCCATCTCCGACTGGCCCATCCTCAACGCGCTCATCAACGCGGTGGGCGGCGCGACGTGGGTGAGCTTCCACCACGGCGGCGGCGTGGGCATCGGCTACTCGCAACACGCCGGGCAGGTGATCGTGGCGGACGGCACGCCCGCCGCCGCGCGTCGCCTGGAGCGCGTCCTCACCACTGATCCCGGTATGGGCGTCATCCGCCACGCTGACGCCGGCTACGAATCCGCCATCGCATTCGGCAAGGGGCACGGCATCTGGATGCCAATGATCGCCAAATAGGACTTTTTTGCTATTGCCTCTCACAGCAAGATAGTATATGATATCGCAAACATAGTTTGAAATGCGTTTGCAGGATGTCATATTTCCACGGAGGTAACCGATGCCATTTGCAGAACAGAGTATCAACGTGAGCGCCCCTCCCGAAAAGATTTGGGAAATGGTCAAGGAACCGAGCGGTTGGCCCATGTGGTTTGAGGGAGCATCAACGCCCAAAGTCTTACGCGGCAACGGCGATGCCGGCACCGAAGTCGAAGTGACCATGTCCGTCGCCAAAATCGAAATCCCAACCCGTCTGAAAATCACCGAGACGGTTCCCGGTGAGCGTTGGCGCGGCGATTTTCACAGCCCCGGCGTCACCACAGGCTTTATGGAATGGAAATACCTGAACATGGGGACGCGAACAAAGCTTACATTCCGCATCGAGGCGGAGCTACAGGGTGCGGCGAAAATAGCAGAAGGACGCGTCGTCAAGGGATTTGAAGAACTGACGGAAAAGACCCTCCACAACCTGAAAGCCATGGTCGAATCCTGATCTCAAGATACAAGATACAGGAGGCAGAAGGCAGGAGGCAGGAGGCAGGATTGAGTCTTGCTTCTTGCTTCCTGCCTCTTGCCTCTTGCCTCTTGCCTCTTGCCTCTTGCTTCTTGCTTCTTGCTTCTTGCCTCTTGCTTCTTGCTCCCTGCCTCTTGCCTCTTGTCCCTCTCACGGGTATAATCCTGCGTATGGACGACAAAGACACAACCCCAATACGCAAGCAATACCTGGATTTGAAAGCCCGTTACCCAGATACGATCCTCTTCTTCCGGTTGGGCGACTTTTACGAGACCTTCGACAATGATGCCGAGATCGCCGCGCGCGAGCTGGACCTTGTGCTCACCTCGCGGCCCGTCTCCAAAGGCGAGCGCATCCCAATGGCCGGCGTGCCCTATCACGCCGTCGAGGGGTACATCGCGCGCCTCATCGAGAAGGGCTACCGCGTCGCCATCGCCGAGCAAGTCGGCGAACCCACCAGCCGCGGGCCGATGGAGCGGCGCATCGAGCGCGTCGTCACCGCCGGTACCATCACCGAGCCGGCGATGCTCGATGAAAAACGCCCCAACTACCTCGCTGCCGTCGTCATCGAGGGCAAGCGCGCGGGTGTGGCCTACACCGACATCTCGACGGGCGAGTTCGCCGCCACGCAGCTCGAGGAAGACGGCGGCTACGCGGGGGACATCCTCAACGTCGTGCGACAGGAATTGTCGCGCCTGCACGCCCGCGAAGTGCTTATCCCCAAGGTTGGCTCGTGGAAAGAGCGGAGTCCCGACCAGCCGGCGACGCGCCTTGAAGAGACCCTGGCAGGATTAGTGGCGACCAATTTCACCCCCTGGCCCGGTTATCGCTTCGAGGAGACGGCGGCGCGCCAGACGCTGTTGGAGCACTTCGGCGTGCGGACACTGCAAGGCTTCGGCTGCGAAGGGAAACCCCTGGCGATTGGCGCGGCGGGCGCGGCGCTCGCCTACCTGCAAGAGACGCAACAGGGGCTACTGGCGCAAATCACAGGCCTGCACACCTACGCCACCGACCGTTTTATGGCAATTGACGCTTCGACGCGGCGCAATCTCGAGATCACGGAGACGCTGCGCGGAGAAAAGCAAGGCTCGCTGCTCGGCGTCATAGATACCACCAGCACGGCTATGGGCGGGCGATTGCTGCACGCGCGGCTGGCTCAGCCGTTGCTGGACATCGCCGAGTTAGAAGGGCGACTGGATCAGGTGCAGGCTTTTGTGGACGATGGCATCCTGCGGGCGCAGGTGCGGCAGGCGCTCAAACGCACCCCCGATCTGGAACGGATGACGACGCGCGTGCTTGCCGGGCGGGCGTCGCCGCGCGATCTCACCGGCATCCGCGCAACGCTGGAGGTTGTGCCGGAATTGCGGGGGAAGTTGGAAGAAGCGAATCGGCGAATCAGCAAATCAACGAAGGGCTTTGGGGAATTACTTGAGGGGTTGGAGGCGCTGCCGGAGATTGCGGGGTTGATTGCCGAGGCGCTGGTGGATGAGCCGCCGGCGCAGGTGAGCGCGGGGGGGCTGATCCGTCCGGGCTTCTCTGCGGAATTGGACGGCATCCTGCTGGCGACGAAGGATGCCCGCGACTGGATCGCCGGGCTGGAGAACAAGGAGCGCAACCGCACCGGCATCAAAAACCTCAAGGTGGGCTACAACAAGGTCTTCGGCTACTACCTGGAAGTGACCCAGGCCAACGTCAACCTCGTGCCCGCGCACTACATCCGCAAGCAAACGCTGGTCAACTCCGAGCGGTACATCACGCCGGAGCTGAAGGAATACGAAAGCCTGGTGCTCAACGCCGAGGAGCGCATCGCCGAGCTGGAAACGCGCCTCTTCCGCGAAATCTGCGAGC
>DAOUAQ010000124.1:0-8211 GCA_034433375.1 Anaerolineae bacterium
TGCAACGTCGGTTTCCGCAAAGTCGAAATCCAGGACGGGAAAGTCCTTATCAACGGCGCGGCGGTCTATTTCTACGGCGTCAACCGTCACGAGCACGACCCGGATACCGGGCACGCCGTCAGCGTCGAATCGATGATCCAGGACATCCTATTGATGAAGCGCTTCAACGTCAACGCGGTGCGCACGTGCCACTACCCCGACGATCCGCGCTGGTACGATCTGTGCGACGAGTACGGCCTGTACTTGATCGACGAGGCCAACATCGAAACGCACGGCGTTTGGGACGAGCCGAGCCGCGATCCCGTGTGGCGGACGGCGTTCGTGGAGCGCGGCAGCCGCATGGTGGAGCGGGACAAGAATCATCCGAGCATCGTGATCTGGTCGCTCGGCAACGAGTCCGGGCACGGGCCAAATCACGCGGCCATGGCCGATTGGATTCACGCCAACGATCCCACGCGCCCGGTCTTCTACGATTCGGCGGATCACGAGCCTTACATCGACATCGTCAGCAAGATGTATCCAAGCCTGGAACGCCTCACCGAGCTGGCGGAAAGGCCAGGGGAGACGCGCCCGTTCATCATGGCCGAGTACGGGCACGCCATGGGCAACAGTCCCGGCAACCTGAAAGAATATTGGGACCTCATCGACAAATATCCGCGCCTGCGCGGCGGGTTCATCTGGGATTGGGTGGATCAAGGGCTGCGGCGCACTTTCCCCCCCTCTGTCCCCCCCGATGGGGGGGATGAAAGGGGGGGAGGAGAATGGTTCGCCTACGGCGGCGACTACGGCGAATCCCCCCACGACGGCAGCTTCTGCATCAACGGCCTCGTCTTCCCCGACCGGACGATTCACCCGGCGATATGGGAAGTGAAGAAGGTCTACGAGCCGGTGCGGGTCAAAGCAATCGATGTGCTGGCGGGAAAGGTAGAAGTCATCAACCGGTATGATTTCTCCGATCTGAGCCATTTGAACATTGCCTGGTCGCTACAAAGGGACGGGCAAGTCATCCAGCAAGGCCAACTTCCGCGCCTGAGCACGCCGCCCGGCGGGCGTGAGCGGGTGACGATCCCGTTCTCCCCCCCTTCCGTCCCCCCCAGTGGGGGGGAGACAGGGGGGGAAGAGTACCACCTCACCCTCAGTTTCACCCTGGCGGAGGCCACGCCCTGGGCCGAGGCCGGGCACGAAATCGCCTGGGCGCAGTTCGCCGCGCCGTTCCCCGCGCCGGAGGTGAAGCCGGTAGACGTAGCCGCGCTGCCCGCTCTCACCCTGACCGAGTCTGACACAAAAGCTGTCATCGCCGGGCAGGATTTCGAGCTGGTCTTCGACAAGCAGGCCGGGACGATTGCTGCGCTGCGTTATCGGGGCAACGAGCTGCTCAAGGCCGGGCCGAAGTCCAACTTCTGGCGCGCGCCCACCGAGAACGACCTCAACACGTGGGGCGAGGAGCGCGCGGCGCAGCGCTGGCGTGAGATCGGGCTGGATCATCTGCAAGAACACGTCGAGGCGGTGACGGTGAACCAGCTCGCGCCGCAGGTCGTCGAGATTGTCGTCAAGTCGGTGTGCGCGCCCGGCGCGGATTTCGTCGCGCCGAGCGCATCTGGCCCGGAACAGCAGATAGAGGGAATCATGCAATTTCTCTCGTGGGCGCTGGACAAGGCGCTGCTGCACGCTTTCTGCGCGCACCTGAACATGCCCTACGACAGTCTGCCGGGGACGATCAAGGCGGCCAAGATCAAGGGACTGCTCGCGCCGTTCGTCCAGGAGAACCGCCTGCAAGAGTTGATGTTGAGCCTCTACCACTTCCTCAAAGAGAACGCGCCGGAGAAAGTTCGGCCTGAATTCGAGGCCAGACTCTTCCAAAATCAGATGAGTGCGCCGGAAGTCAAAGCGCCCGCGCGATTCGACTGCGCGTATATCTACACGATCTACGGCAGCGGGGACGTCGTCATCGAGCATCACGTCGTCCCGGAGATGCCCGGCTTGCCGTTCCTGCCGCGCATCGGCCTGCAAATGACCGTGCCGGGCGGCTACGAGCAGTGTACGTGGTACGGGCGCGGCCCGCACGAGACCTACGTGGATCGCAACTACGGCGCGCAGGTGGGCCTCTACAGCGGCACGGTGGATGAGCAGTATGTGCCATACATCATGCCTGAAGAGAACGGCAACAAGACCGAGGTGCGTTGGGTCGCATTGACGAACGATGCTGGCGTGGGTCTGCTCGCGGTGGGCGCGCCGGAAGTGAGCGCGCATCACTACACCACCCAGGACTTGACCGAGGCGACGCACACCTACGAGCTGCACCGCCGCGACGACATCACGCTCAACCTGGACTACGCCCAATCCGGCCTGGGCAGCGCAAGCTGCGGGCCGGGGCGGCGACCGGAGTACCAGCTCAAACCCGTCGAGACGCGCTATCGCGTGCGGCTGCGGCCTTTCGCGAATGAATTGCCTATCGCGTTGAGCAAACAGCGATTGTGATTTCCCTCCAGTTGGAACGTTCGAACGTTGACACGTTCGAACGTTCCAACCTTTCCTATCCGACTAACGACTACCTGACTAAAGACTATCTGACGAATGACGGTATCTCATCCCGCTCGCAAAGACTACTGGCTGGCCGTCCTGGTCGGCGTTCTCGCCCTGGCGCTCTACGTGCGGACGCTGGCGCCGGACGTGCTCTACCACGATAGCGCCGAGTTCCAAACGCTGACCTACACACTGGGGATGACCCATTCCACGGGCTATCCCGTGTATCTGTTGGCCGCGCGTGTGGTGGGATTTCTGCCCCTGTACTCCCCGGCCTGGCGCGTCAACCTGGTGTCGGCGCTGTGCGCGGCGTGGACGGTGAGCGGCGTCTATCTGCTGGCGCGCTTCTTCACGCCCAGCCGTATCGGCGCGGCGTTGGGCAGCGTGGCGCTGGCGCTGTCGTACACGTTCTGGTCGCAGGCGATCATCGCCGAGGTGTACACGCCAGGGATGGCCGTGCTGACGACGGTGCTGCTGCTGCTGGCGCATTGGCAGCGTGAGCCGTTCGAGCGGCGGCGCGCGCTGGCGTGGGCCACGGCGTTGGCGTGTTTGGCGCTCGGCGTGCATCTCTCGGCGGCGTTGATCGCGCCGGTTGCGCCCCTGTTCGTGCTGTGGGTGCTGGCGTTCCAGCCCAAGCAGCAGTGGTGGCCCTGCCTGCGTGCTGCGCTCATCGGGTTCGGCGTCGGCATAACGCTCTACTTCGGGACGTTCATCCTGATCGATCTCCACAACCCGCCGTCCAGCTTCTTTCAAATGACGATGTATTCCTCACGTTCGGCCTGGGGACTTCAGATGACCGACATAGACGGCATCTTCGAGCGTTGGTGGATAACGTTCATGAGTATGCAATGGCGCAGCGCGATGTTCCCGGAAGACGCCAGTCTCGCCGTGGCGATCAGTAACTATTTCACCCGCGTTCTGAGCCAGGAGTTTTCGCTGTGGATGATCGGGTTCGCGCTGCTTGGTTTGGGCGCGATCAATCAGAGTGCGCGGCAACTCGCCAAAAGCGCCGGAAATCCCGACCTGGACGATACCAGGACGCGCGTCAAAGCGTTCGTCAAATCCATTCCCACCGCTCCGGCGTTGAGCTTAGGCGTTTTTATGGTGGTGGCCTACCTGGTGATGCTGGCGTTCATCCTCAACTATCGTCCAGGGGATGACTACGTGTTTTATCTCGGTACGTATATCTTCATCAGCACGGCTATCGGTGTGGGGATCGGGCGGACGTTGGAGTGGGCCGCGCAGCTTTCGACGAAGCGCAAACGTTGGACACGCTACCTTTATCCGGCGCTCATGGCGCTGTGCGCGCTGATCGTCGTCACCCCTTACGCCGGCCCGCGCTGGGAGGCGCTCAAAGCCGGCAAAGGGACGTTCGTGCAGGAGACGTATCCCTATCCGCTCGAAAACCTGAGAGAGCCGCGTATGATTTATACGATGCGCTTGCAACTGTTGCCCGAAGATGCGTTCGTGGTGATGAACTGGCGCGCGTTGTATACGATGTATTACCTGGCGCACGTGGAGAAACTGCGGCCCAACATCATCCTCAAAGAGGCGACGCCGTTTGGCAGCAACGGGCAGATTGCCGACAGCCTATTAGAAGAAATGATCGAGACCGTGCGCGCCGGCGACCGCCCGGTCTATGTGGATCAAGTTTATCCCGGGCTGCGGAATCACTTCCGCGTGCTGCCAGGAGCGGGCGGCAATTTCTACCGGTTGACGCTGCGACCATGATTTTATATACCAGGTTGAATAGAGAACAGTCCATGATACAATGAAGGCAAAGGATATGTGACGATGCAGATCGAAGACATTATTTGGCTTCCCGATATCATAGATAAACTCGATTGGAAGCATCACATCGTCCCTGAAGAAGTCGAACAAGTCTTTGAGAGTCATCCCCTGTATCGCCGTATTGAACGAGGCAAAGTACACGGAGAAGACTTATATGCAGCGTTAGGCCAAACGGATCCAGGTCGCTACTTGATTGTCTTCTTCATCCACAAGACAAGTGGAGAAGCCTTGGTTATCAGCGCGCGAGATATGGAACAGAAGGATCGTAGACAATATGAACGCAAAAAGTAAATTGCGGGACCCTATACCTGAAGCGTTTGAAAGTATCGAAGCCGCAGGTGATTTCTGGGATACTCACGATTTGAGTGATTACTGGGATCAAACCAGCGCGGCGCACTTTGAGGTCAATCTTGGCCGCAGAGTTATTTTGGTGCCTTTGGAACAAAATGTCGCGCATCAATTAGCGAGTGTCGCCAGACGACAAGGGTTGTCTACCGAAACCCTGGTTAATGTATGGCTCAACGAGCGACTCCAACAAGTTATAGTGCCCGCTTAAGTATCGAATGAAGACTGTGTGGGTTTGGATCAAGTCCGTTCCCAACCAGCCCGTATTCTGTTTGTGTCTTATACTCATCTGTTACGCTGCGCTGCTCCTGCCCACCGTGTACCGCCAGGGCATCTCCTGGGACGAGCAGACCGACCTCGACATCGCGCGCGCCTATCTGACGCCGGGCGGCTGGCTGCGCGGGTCGGACTCTGATCCGAGCCAGACGCGCCTGCCCATGGCCGTCGTCGCCGTGGTCTATGCCCTGCTGCGCACCGACGATTTGCTGACCGCGCGGCTGGTCAGTTGCCTTGTGGGGGCGCTGACGATCACCGGCGTCTATGTGTTCTGCAAGCGCGAGTTCGATGCGAAAACCGGTTTGCTGGCCGGGTTCATGCTGGCGAGCAGTCCTTTTTTCCTTTCCTTTGCCAGAGTGGCTTTCACAGAGACCGATGTTTATGTGGCCTGCGCCTTTGTCTGGCTATTGACCGCGCTGTCGTATCTGCGTGAGAGAGGGACGATAGGCTGGGCAACGGTCACGGCGCTGGCGCTTGGCCTGGCGCTATCGGGCAAGTTTACGTCAGTGGTGATCTTCCCGGCAATCATCTTTTGCATCCTCTCAAGAAATAAACCACGGAGACACAGAGAGCACGGAGAACAACCAGAAAATCTCTTTAGCACCCGCTCCCGAAAGCTGTGGCCGGTCTCCGACCATGTCACCACAGACCAGGCGGGGGCGGGCGCGGTCAGAGACCGGCCCGAGCAGAACAGCAACGCCAACCCGGCTACCCGACTGCCGACTACCCGACTAACCACACGCGAATTGCGCAACGGCATAGCGCTCCTGGCGCTGATGTGCGCCGTCATCTTCTTGGGCTGGCTCAATCTCAACAGTCTGAAACCTGAGTGGCGCGATGAAGCGCTGTTGCGCTTGCACTTCATTCTCGCGCTTGGCAGTTGGATCGCGGCGCTGGTGTGGGCATGGCGGCACCGTCACAAGGGCGTCGCCCCGCTGCTGTTGACGGGCTTCGTGCTGGCGCTGGCTTTGGGAACGGCTATGGTCGTCCCGCCGGAACACCTCACAAATCCCGAAATTATCAACAGTCTGATCGACAGATTCGAGGATGAGATGCAATGGTCCCCGGCCTTTATGGGTGAAGCCGCCGTGCTACATCTGGCCTGCGTGATCTTCAAATCCAGCCCGCTGCTCGGCGCGGGCTTGCTGATCAGCCTGTTCACCGCCGCGCTGCAATGGAAGACCCGGCCAGAAGTGCGGCTGCCGCTGCTGATCGTCGCCTTCTACTTTCTGGGCCTGGTATTGCTGCCGCTGGCGCAGACGTTCTATATGATACCGGTGTTGCCGGTTTTGGCGGTTCTAGCCGCCGATCAGTGGTTCACGCTGGTCGCGCACAAGAAAACTGTGGCGCAGGGCATCGGTGTGGTCGCCGTCATTGTGCTCTGTGTTGATCTCGTCCTGTGCTACCCGGACTTCAACTTGAACGGCTACCAATGGGTGAGAGCGCGCTACATCGGGAACAGAGCCACAATGGGCTACCGCAGCATCGTGCAGACGCCTTCCGATGGCGTGGAGCAAGTGGTGCGTTGGGTCAGCGAGCACGCGCGTCCGGGCGACCGCGTGGTGGTCTACGCCTACCCGTGGCATATTGTTGAGGCGACGGCTGCCAATTCAGGGGTTCACTTCACGCGCGGGGATTACAATTCCGTGCGTTGGCGCCCGGATTACGTGATCGTCC
The DNA here is from genome assembly GCA_034433375.1 of Anaerolineae bacterium. Taxonomy (GTDB): domain Bacteria; phylum Chloroflexota; class Anaerolineae; order B4-G1; family SLSP01; genus DSWT01. The sequence goes on from DAOUAQ010000124.1 coordinate 6,613, forward strand.
ACATCAACCATACGATCCGGCAAAGTTGGGCCGCCTATTTCACCGGCGCGGTCAACACGACACGTGGGGACAGCATCTTCTGGGATCCCTACGACGCAGAATGGCTGCATACCCGCTTTACCAAAGTCGCCACAGTCCCCAGGGCCTTTGGAATCGAAATGGCGAGTGTATGGAAAAGAAATAGACTTGTTCCTGAATAAGCCCCGGCAAGATTTCGGACGCAGATTCGCGCAGATTTTCGCTGATCTCCTAGAATTATCTGCGTGAATCTGCGAAAATCTGCGTCCTAATCCGCTTGGCGTTATTGGGGAACAACTCTAATGATCGCATGGAGATTAAGTGAAAAGGGCGAGGTCGGAGATAAATTGGCAATATGCACACAGAGCAAGGAAAATCCATGATACAATAATGGGGTGTCTGGCATACTGATGGAAAAAGAGAGCTTGTACCCCTTCCCCGCCGCTATGAAGCGCGCCGACGGTTCAGCCCGTTTCGCCTACGTCACGCTGCTGATGATGAACGACAACTATCTGCCCGGCGCGCTGACGTTGGCCTACGGCCTGCGCCGCCAGAAGACGCAGGCCAATCTGGTTTGCCTGGTGACGCCGGAGATCACGGCGGAAGCGCGTTACGCGCTGGGGCTGCTGTACGATCACGTCATCGAGGTCGAACCGCTCTTCGTCCCCTACAAACGACGGCAGGCGCGGCAGTACATCCCCTACGTCTTCACGCGGATGCACATGCTGCGTCTCGGCGCAGACGGCGACCTGGGATTGCGCTACGAGAAGCTCGTCGCGCTCGATGCCGACGTGCTGCCGATCAGGCATTACGATCACCTGTTCACGCTCAACGCGCCCGCCGGCATCCTCAACGAGTCCAAATCGCACTTCCTGGACTACGACGCCGACGGGAAGTACATCATCCCGTCGAGCGTGGCGACCGACGGCACGTGGCGCTGGCACGACGCCTACAACCCAATCTGTCCGCACGGTCAACCGATCCCGCAGGCGATCACCGACCGCGTGAAAGACGATCCCACCAACATGGGCGTGAACACCGCGCTCATCGTCCTGGAGCCTTCGATGGCCGAGTTCACGGCGGTCAAAGCCGACATCCAGCAGCCCGAAACCCTACGCTACATCGGCGATCTGTTCGAGTGGCCCGATATGCAGTACCTCACCATGCGCTGGTCGGGCGCGTGGAGCAACGTGGATATCCGCTTTTGCGGGTTCAGCGGCTACCCCAACCTTGCCGTCCTGTTCGGTACGCACTACGCGGGTCTCAAGCCGTGGCACTTCCACAAAGAGCAGGCGATGGCGCGTTATGGGCGGTTCGAGGATTTCCAGTACTGGTTCAAGCAGTACACGGCGATGGTCACGAAAACCTATCCCAAACTACAAAAGGTCAACCGGCTGGAGTGGCTGTCAAGGCAAATCAAAGAACTCCACGCCACATAATACCCGGAATTATGCTATACTATCAGCAGATGACACAATCACCAAGGGGAGGTGAAAATGACCGTGCAGGTTACTATAGATTTGCCAGAGACAGTGTTCTCCACACTGCGACAAACACCGGACGTGTTTGTACGTGAAATGC
>DAOUAQ010000125.1:0-10948 GCA_034433375.1 Anaerolineae bacterium
GACGACGGCTATACCGCCGAAGTCACATTGGACGAAGTCAAAGCCTGCACGAATTGCATCGTAGGCTTCCGCGACGAAGGCGGGTTTGTGATGGTGATGCCCGGCTTTAGCAATAAAGCGCAGGTCAAGGGTGTGATCGAGATTCAGGTGAAGTAACCGAAAGAAGAAACCATGAACGAATGAGGGGATCCGCAAGCCGTGCGCATCCCCTCATTCTATATTTCACGCCAGCAACCGATCTACCACTTGCTGCCGGTACTCCGGTGAGAGAGAGTGGAAAAACGCACTGTAACCGGTCACGCGCACGACCAGGTCAGGGTAAAGGCTTGGGTCAGCGTGGGCGGCTAGGATTTTTTCCTTCGAGATGATGTTGAGGTTAATCAGCGTGCCGCCCTGTTGATTGTGCGCCATGATCATCGCGGCGACCGTGTCAATACCGCCCTGCTCTTCCATCAGCTTAAAGTCAATGTCGAGCTGCAAGGGTGCAGAATTGCCTCGCCCCGGCTGGACAGCAGCGACGGCATTGGCTTTGGCGGTCGGCCCACCGCCGCCCTGCGGCGCGAAGCCGGGATCTGGCTCAGAACTGTGGGAAATCGGCGCGCGGGCGTGACGGCCATTCGGCGTCGCGGGCAATTGCTTGCCCAGATACACAACATCGCCGTGAGAGAACAGGCCGGGCAGGATATGATAGCCGCGCGCCGTGGGTGTATCATACAGCGCCACATACGTTTCTGAGATGCGCTTCGCCCAGAAGTCGGCCCGCGAATTGCCGGAGCCAAAGCGGGGGATGTTCTTGAGCATCAGACGGACATTCTCCGCCCCCGCGTAGTCGTTGTCGAGGTGCTGCTTAAGGTCTTCCCAGGTCAGACGCTTCTCTTTGACCACGCGCTGCTCAATCGCGGCGAAGGAGTCGGCCACCGTCGCCAATCCCACACCATCCACCGTGAGGTTGTAGATGTCCACACCCCCCGCCGATGCATCCAACCCGCGCTCAATGGTACCGTGGCAGAAGAGGTCGAGCACGATTTCGATGGTGTTCTGCGCGTGATGCGCCATGTGCCAGTCCAGTCCTTGCTTCATCACGTCCACCGAAATGGCGAGATGGTGAACGTAGCGCTCCCACAGCGCCTCCATCGTGCGCGGGGACTCGGTATCGGCGACCGTTTCCTCGAAAGCGTGCAGGAACGGCGCGACGAGGCTCTGGCGGGTCACGTCTTGCAGCGGATATTCGATGCCCGGCAGCGCCGTCCAGTTGCAGCCGACTTTGGCGCGCATCCGCGCCAGTTGGATCGGGACGCCGCTCTTGACATAGCCTTCGTTCAGCCCCTTCGAACACGAAAAGCTGACGCCGGTGCCATCTTCCAGATGATATTCCAGCGCCGTGCGCAGCAGTTGAGGATCCATGGCCTCGTGAACACGCAGCGCCAGATTGTACGGGATCTTCAAGCGATGCGCGGCTTCCAGGATCAGATAAGACATCCGGCTGGTAAGGTCGCGCCCATCCGGGGCCTCGCCGCCGATCTGCGAATAGTGCGTGTCGTTGTAGAAGAGGCTGGCGACGTACCAGAGGACTGCCTCATCGTCATCGAGTATCCCGGCCTCGCGGTCGGCCTCATAGTAAGGACGCAGCAATTCATCCAGTTGGCTCAACGCGCCGCCCGCTGCCCACATCCGGTCAATAGATTGAAACCAGGCGAGGAACTGGCAAGCCTCGCGCAGGGTGCGTGGCGGATTATCAACCAGCCACTCGTTCATCTCGGCGATGGTGAGCAAATTCTCGCGTAGCTCGGCGTCCGCTTCCTCCGCCGCCATCTCCCGCGCTTTGACGATGTGCCGCCGAATCCAGTCTTGCACACCCAAAACCAGGTTTTCCTCGGCGTCGTAAAAGCCGGTGTCGGTGGGCCGGTTGAACTCGCGGTAATAGCGAATCTTCTTGAGCAGCCCGCCCCACCCCAACTCCAGGCCGATACGCATGTCCGGCCCCAGGTGGTTCATCGCGCCGATGCCGTTGTGCCAGAGGTAGTATTTGTCGTGCAGCTCTTTCAGATGTTCAGGACGATCCTCCGGCTTCCACCCACCGATGCCGGTGAGGTATCCGGCCCACGCGCCCGCCAGCGCGCTCATCGGGTGGATGTAGACGGGGTGAACGTCCAGCCACGCGCGGAAGTTCTCGCCGATACAGCGCGCGCCGTAGCAGCCGCCGGAGGGATGGTTGGATTTAGGCGTGAAAGGAATCGGTTCTGGCCAGTAGATATTGCCGTGATCGTCAATATCGTGAAAGCCATCGCGGGCAATTTTCGCCCCGTTGTGCGCTAATTTCGTCTCACGTAATGCGTCAATTCTCTGTTGATACGTTATTGCCACCATATAGTCCTTAGTCCTTAGTCCTTAGTCCTTAGTCCAAAGTTGAAAGTCGAAAATTGAAGGTTGAACACGCCATATCACCCCTTCACCCCCTCACTCCGTCACCCCCTCACCTTGCCGCAACTTCACCAGCACATCCGGGCGGACGCACACGAAGTCGGGGCCGAGACGTCGTTGGACTTCTTGCAGCATATCCATCCGCCACGCCCAGTTGAGCACCCACGCCTCAATGAAGGCCGGGCGTGACTCTCCGGCGGCGGTGCGGATGTCGTCCACCATTTGCTGGATTAACTCTTCTTCGGATCGGGTGTCGAAATGGGTTGCGGGGCGGAAGGCGACCACGTTGTTCGGGGCGATTCGCGCGCGGGCGGCCTCCACCGGCCCGCCGTAGCCGGTGAAGATGCCCTGCAAGCGTCCGCTGGACCCTTGCGCGTAACGATCCTCGTCCTCGTTGCGGCCATCAATCAGCCACAGGCACGAGCTATCAATCCAGCCCAACGCCTCGTCTGTCTTACGCGCGTAGGCGGCGTAGAGCGCGTCGCGCTGCGCAGGATAAGCGCGCAGGTACATCGTCGGGTGCGTATAGGCGATGCCCAGGCCGCCGACCAGCAAATCGTTGGGCGACGCAGTGCGCAGGTAGTAGTTCAACACCGTCGGAGCCAGCTTCGCAGCGGCCGGCGCAAATGACCAGCCCATCGGGAAGCTGCCGCGTTCCGGCTTGTCCCATTGCAGATCGCGGGTGCGCATCATCAGCGCCTCCCCCAGGTTGTCGCCGTCGGAAATGATATGAGCATAGTAGACTTTGGTGGGGTCGTATTCTGGCGTGTCCGGCGTCTTGTGGCGGTACGGCCCAACGGCGACGCCGGAATGGACGGAGAGGTTGGTCGCCTCGTGGGAGGGGGTCAGCGCCTTGCCGAAGGCCGAGCCGTACAGCACGCCAGGGCCTTCCATCACCGCGTCGGCGCAGAGGTGTTCGGGGTCTTTGGGCGTCGGCATCCAGTCGAACCACCAGCCGACGATGGGCGTGTTGGGCGGCGTCGAGGCGAGGATGCCGCGCAACAGGTTCTCCTCCGGCAGCGTGCGGTATTCGGGGAACCAGAACGTGAAGACTTTGAAGGCGACCAGGTAATCGGTGATCAGAAAAATTCCCGGATAGTTGGTCGCCAGAATACGATGGTCCATCTTGGGGAAAAGCTCCACGTAGGCCCAACGCATCATTTCGTACTGGTTGGCCCACTTGCCACGCGCGTCGAAAACGACCGGTAGTTGGAGCGTCGTGTTCATCTCCGGCGTGACCGGCACAGCGTTCTCCAGCGCGCCAATCATCATCAACACGTTGGTCTGATTGAGCTGGTCGGAGTGGAACGCGCCGATTTCGTCCATGATGCTGCCATCGTAGAGCACCGCGCCTTTGATCTCGTCGCGGAAGATGCCCCACGGCTCGGAAATCGCAATCTGGCGCGAGGTGTAGCCTTCAAAGTGCAACTCGTCAAGCCATTGACGATCCTGCCGGTCATAGCGGGTGTGAAGCAGGTAGAGGCGCGGCTGCGTCCGGTTGACGAGGCCCTGCAAGACGCTCAGCGCGAATTCGAGCTGCGGCGTCGCCGCGCTCGCGTCCACCACCAGCAATTCCTGCGCTGGCGGCGTGGACTGCGGCCAGAAGCTCTCGTAGGGTTCGATGTCCATGACCGGCGCGTAAGGCACAGAAACATCGTGCAACGGCAGGAAGCTGCCGGTCGCGGCGTAGCGCTGCTCCACGGCGTCGGCCCAGGCCGCATCCCATTGTGTGGCGAGCGGATCGCGGCGTAGCGCGTCCAAAGCACGGCGGGTCCTCGGGGCGTCCCCCTGCGCGGCGGCGACTTCCGCCAGGGCGAAGCGGGCGTTCAGGCGGATCGAGGCATCTGGCGCGCCCGTCACCAGGTCATCCAGCGCCGCGCTGACCGTCTTGGGCGCGCCGTAGCTCTCGCAGCGCCATTCCAGGCCCCATTCCTTTTCAGAGAAAAGCAGCTTGAGCAGTAAGGTGTTAGTTCCCGGATGCAGCGCCACCCACGCGCGGCTGTCCTGGGGATTGGCCGGGAAGGGCATGGTCGGCGAGAGGACGGGCTGATCGTTGAACCAGGCGTGTACCCATGCCTGAGACCCGACGACCAGTTGCGCCAGTCGCGCCTCCGGCGTTTCGACCTCGGCGTACAGATACAGCACGCTCCACGGCTCGGCCGGCGTCCATGCGCCGAAGTCAATGGGTTGCTTCAGAATGCCGCTCAAACCGGGAGTGGGTCGCCAGGTCACCATTCCCGTCTTGCCGGGATAAGAGGCCGTCAGATCAATGCCTTGCTCCGGCGGGTACGCGGTGTCCAATCCCACATACTCTTGATTCTCAAAGGGGCCAATCAAATGCACGTTGCGCAGCGGCAGCAACGTCGGCGCAGGCAAAACCTGTTCCAACGCTGCCTGCCAGCGTCCTTTTGCGGTCGGATTATCCGTTGACACAACGATCTCCTTTCGGGCACAGCCCGGAATGAATAGAAGGGTTAGCAGAAAAAGTAGACGGTAGACGGTAGACGGTAGACGGGAAACGGGAAGACAGAGAAACTTGTCCGCCTGTCACTTCCTCACCTCAAAGCAGAGGCTCACCACCCCACCTGCACCGCCACGCCCGCCGGATCGTTGGGGAAGCAGATGAGAACAGTGCGCGAGGCGGCATCCCACGTCACACCGGCGGGTTTGCCTGCGGCGATAACGGATGCCGGGCATTGCGAAACGCGGGCGCGGATGACGCAGGGCGTGTCGGCCATACCTTCGATGGTGAAGGTGAGGCTGTGACCGTCGTAAGCTTCGTCGCGGACGCGGCCGGACGCGGCGATGACCCACGGATGCTCCGGGCAACGCGCCAGGTCGTAGAACAGCCAGCGCGTGTCCGGCGCGATGACCGGGGCGGTCAGCACCAGCAGGTCGCCGTCGAAGAGGTTGACGAAGACGCCGGGCAGGGTGGTCGCGGCCCCGGTGGATTCGTCCATCCCGGCGGCGACGACGTAAGGCCCGCGTCGCAGCGCCAGCAGGTTGCCCTCGGTCCAGGGCAGACCCAACGCGGCGCGCGCTTGCTTCACGTAATCCAGGACGACGTCCGCGCCCTGTGGATCGTGGGCGAGCGCCGCCGGAGAAACGTAAGCGACGATGACATAGCCATCGCCGCAAGGATAGGTTCCCGGCGCGGGCGCGCGGCCCAGTCCCAATAGCTCGGTCAGATGCTCCTGCGGACGGGCATAGTTCGCGCCGTCCTGATTCCACCACTCGCGCACGGCGTCGTAGGCGTCGCCCGCGCCAAAAAGCAGCAGCGCATTGCCGCGCCAAATCCAATCGGCCAGAGCGGCATGAATCGCAGGCGCCGGCGGCTTTTGCCCTTCGTAGGTCAGCAACAGCACGCGAATGTTATCCAGGTAGCCGGGATCGAGCGCACATTCCAATTGCGCCATCGTCAGGGCCATTCCGTGCTTGACCAGGGGCAGCGCCAGCCCGTAGAGCGACGACATGTCCGGGTCGCTCGGTTCTGGGTCGCCGCGTTGGTACATCAGCGTGTCGGAAATCGCCACGCCGACGCCGGTTTGCCCGTGCAGCCATTCCGTGTCGCCGGGCCAATGCATGTCGCGCAGGGCGTTGAAGACGATTTGCAGTTCGGCGGCGTAGGTCGAGGGGATCAACGCGCGCTGGTCGGTGGGGTTGTGGTAGAAGTGGGAAATGGCGTCGCGCAGGCGTTGCGCGTCGGCCTGATCTTCCCACGCCGCCAGGGTGCGGTAGAAGGCCTCAATCACGCCCCACACGTCGCCGAAACGCAGTTCGGACGCACGGTCGGCCATATCGGCGAAGCCTAACGTCTCCTTGCGGGCGGCTGTACCGTGTTCCCGGTAGAAGTCCATCATCAGGCCGATGACGCGGCGGAAATCGGCCAGCAGGTCGGACTGTCCGGCGGCCTCCAAACGCGCCATGTAAGCATCCAACATGGGTTGCAACGGCAAGGAAAGCTGGTTGACGGTGGGATAGCTGCGCGTGAAGATGCGGCGCGGCCAGGGCATAATCTCGAAGCGCTCGCTCTCGTCCACCAGCAACGACCCGGCGACGGTACACTCCCAGTTGAAGCGGTAGTCGTCCCAACAGTAATTCGGACTGTCCTCGATGGGGTCGGCCAGTTGCCAGAGCCGCTTATCCGCGCCGCGAACGATGGCGGCGCAAGCGGCGTACTCGCAGTAGCCGGCCTCGAAGGTGCGCTGCTTGCGCGCGCCGCGATAGACGGTCGCCGTGCGCGAGGTGCCCGTCCACACCTGCCCGATAAGACCGTCGCAATCGGGGATGGTCAGCAGCGCGCTCTCCGGGCTGACGATGCGCCAGTGGGCGTAGTTGATGAGGCTGTGGGTAGGGACGTAGCACTTGAAATCGGGATTGTCTTTTTCCGCCGCGTAGCGCTTGAGTCCGTCGAACAGGTACGCCAGCGTGCGGGTGTAGAGGTGCTGCTTGAGCTTTTCGGCGCGGTAGCGGGCGTCCGGCGACGAAGCCGGGTCTTGCCACGGTTCGCCGTAGAACTCGGCCCACTCGCGCTGGAAGCCCGCGCTGTACCCGGCGCGCACCCAGAACTCCGGTTCTTCCAGGTGAATCGCCAGGGCGCCGGCGTCCACCACGCGGCGCAACTGCTCGCCGAGGTAGCGGGCATACGCGCGGCTCGGCATCATGTAGAAGCAGTCGTGCCCCTGCGAGATGCCGTGTTCCAGCTTGAAGCCGCCGACGGCGGCCTGGGCGTCGTCGTAATGCTGCGCGCCGTCCCACTCGCCGCGCACGTAATCCTGATAGCTACCCCAGGCCACGCCGGTCATCACGTGGAGGCGATACCCGGCCTCCCGCCAACGCGCGAAGCGTTCCTCGAAGCCCGGATCGAGGCCGTAGACCATCGCCACGTCGGCGCGGTTGTCCGTTTGGGGAAGATAAGGGGCCGCTTCTTGAAAAGACGTGCGTTCTTCAGATTGATCATGTTGTCGCATAAGGTTCCCCTTGTAAACAGGTGCGTTGCACTTCAGAAAGTGCAACGCACCTTGCAAAGCTTAATCAAAGCGCACTTCGCGGCCTTGTTTGGCCGAGAGGTACAGTCCATCGAGCGCGCGCATCACATTGATGACCTCAGCGCGCTTGACGATCTTCTCTTCCTGCCCGCGCAGCACACGGATCGCGTGCGCCATACACGCCCAGTGACCGGAAAACGCAACGTCTTGTTCAGCGGGGACTTTAAGGTTAACATCGGCCTGATAGCGGCCCACGTTGGCGATGTATTGCAGCGGGTGCAGTTGCAAGCCGCCCTCAGTGCCCAGGATGAAAGTCTTGCCGGCATTTTCGGGGACGTTGGCCGCCCACGAGGTGCGCAACACCACCGTCGCGCCGTTCTCCAGGCGGATGTAGCCGGAAGCGAAGTCCTCCACGTCGAATTCGCGGTAGTCGTAGGGACGCGGCGTGATGACGCCGGTGGGCGCGCCGCTGTCGGCCAGTGAGGTCGCCAGATTCTCGTCGCGGTTGCCGAACTTGAGGTAGGTCTGCCCGCTCACGGCGACGACTTTGGGATTGCCCATAATCCAGAAGAGCAGGTCAATGGCGTGGACGCCCAGGTCATAGACGGGCCCGCCGGCGTTGTGTTCCTTGATGTGGAAGACGCCCCACGTGGGCACACCGCGCCGTCGCAAAGCGGTTGTTTCGGCGTAATACATCTCGCCTAGCTTGCCCGACGCAGCGAATTCCCTGGCAGCCATACTGCTGTTGGTAAAGCGCGCGGTTTGCGTGACGAACAACTCACGCCCGGCCGCTTCCGCCGTGTCGAACATCGCCTCAGCATCGGCAACGCTGATGGTGAGCGGCTTCTCGCACAGGACGTGCGCCCCGGCTTTGAGCGCCGCCATCGTCGGCACTCTGTGGTAGACGTTGGGCGTGCAGACCGAAACGATATCGGGTTTCACCTCGTCCAGCATCTTCTGCCAATCGCCGTAAGCGCGCGGGATGCCGTGCATCTCCGCGACCTTCTGCGCGCGTTCTTCAAGAATATCCGCCGCAGCGACAAGTTCAACGTCGTTGGGCAAATTTTTCCAGGCCGGAATGTGCGCCGAATGGGCAATCATGCCGGTACCGATAATAGCAACTTTGAACAGTTTAGCAGACATCGTAAAATTTCCTCGTTGTGGATATTTTTCGGTGGGCAGCGGCGCTGCTGCCCACCGACAGAATATGGCTAGAAGCCGATCTCGCGCTTCTCGACGGCGGCTTTGTACGCGCCTTCGAGCATTTGCGTGAGGTTGCGCCCGTCTTCGACGGTGATGCTCATCGGTGTGTCGTGCAGGATGGCGCTGATCCACTGATCCATCGGCATGGGCAGGGCGTTGGGGAGTTTGGTGGGGCTGATGTACCCGACGACGCCTTCCGGCTGGAGCTGTGTGCTGTTGAGCAACAATCCGCCCATAGGATCGCGCCCGATGTACCCGTCCGTGCCGTAGATTTCCATCGGATTCGGCCCGGCGCGGTGGACGAAGGCCGTGTCCAGGATGCCGAGCGCGCCGTTCTCAAATTCCACGACGATAGCCGAGTTATCATCAATGTTGTACGTCCCGGAGAAGTTCTGGATCATCGAAACCATCCGCCGGGGTTTGCCCATGAACCAGCGCATCACATCCACGGTATGGCAGCCCAGGTCGAAGAGCGCGCCGCCGCCGGCCAGTTCCGCATCGCCGAACCAGTCGTTGTGCGCCTCCTTCGTGAACCAGACATCCAGCGCCGCCGAGTGCGCGACGCGCGCGCGCATCAGCGTGATCTTGCCGAGCCAACCCTTGTCGAGCACGTCCTTCATAAACAGCGTCTCAGGCCGCGTGCGGCTCGGCAGGGAAATCATAAATTTGATGCCGCTTGCGTTGACCAGTTTGACGATCTCATCCGCGTCGGCAGTAGCGATGGTGAGCGCCTTCTCGGTGAAGATGTGCTTGCCGTGCTGGACGGCGGCCTTCATCAGCCAGGGGTGCTGCGAGGTGTAAGCGTTGATGACGACGGCGTCCACATCGGAACGGCTGAGCACTTTTTCGAGATCGCCGTCGTAGGGCACACCGAACTTTTCGGACGCGGTTGCGCCGCGCACCGGATCATCGTCCCAGATGCACTTGATTTCGGCCTCCGGGTGATTGACAACGTGTTGAGCATAACCGTTCGCGTGAACGTGAGCAAAACTGAGCATAGCGATACGTAACATTGTAGCCTCCCTCGAAAATAGTTGAAAGTTCAAAGTCTTTTGAGTATTTATCTGCGTTTATCGGCGGAAATCTGCGTCCTAATCCAATTTGGGGATGCTCACGGCTACTTCGTGGCCGGTAGCGGCGGAGTCAATCAAGCCCTGGATGATGACGTTGGTGAGCAGCATTTCCTCCGGCGGGATGGGAGAAGGCTTGCCCGCGCGGATGGCTTCGGCGAAGCCCAGGTTCTCCAGGCGGAAGAGGTCAACGTCTTGCACGCCCGAAACCTGCGGCGTCACGTCCGTCAGCATCCCGAACTCGTGACGGTAGACGGTGAGCGGGTTCATCTTCAAGCCGCCCTTTGTGCCCAGCAGGATGTTGCCGCCCAGCGAGTCCATGTGCATAATCCACGAGGTTTTGAAGATCATCAACGCGCCGTTCTCGAAACGCACGGCGGCGACGCCGAAGTCTTCAACCTCCAAATCCTCCGGGACCCACTTCCAGCAACCCGCAACCGGCTTGCAATACTGCGTCCCCAGAATGTTGTTGGCGATGCCGGAGACGGCGATCGGCTTGGGATGCCCCATCAGATGCAGCACCTCGTCCAGCGCGTAAACGCCGATGTCGGCGACAGTGCCGATGCCGGCCGTGTCTTTGCGGATGAAGCTGCCGCCGGGGATGCCGCAGCGTCGCGCGGCGACGGCCTCGGCGTAGTAGATGTCGCCGAGCGCGCCGGAGTCCACGATGGTCTTGGCGGCCTGCCGGTGCGGGCTATAGCGCGTCTTGAGCGCGACCATCAGGATTTTGCCGGTTTCATGCGCGGCTTTGGTCATAGCCGTGGCGTCAGCGAGCGTGGCCGCCATCGGCTTCTCGACCAGGACATGCTTACCGGCGTGTAGCGCATCCACGGTGGGGGCGCAGTGCGCTTGGTTGTACGTGGTAATATTGACGGCTTCAACGTCGTCCATTTCCAGGATTTGATGGTAGTCCTCGAAAACCTGGGGGATGCCGAACCGCTTCGCCGTCGCCTCCGCGCGCTCTTTAGCGATGTCGGCCACGGCCACCACCTGGATTTCTTCTACGCCCGCGAGGGCGCGCATGTGCGCCTGGGCGATGCCGCCGGCGCCGATCAAGCCCATTTTTAAGGGTTGCATAGTGATATACCTCCTTGTTTGTACGGTTTGAAAGCGATAAATGACTCCACTGAAAAAACCGCCAAGTCGCCAAGGGCGCCAAGGTTTTTTAATAGCTAGATCAAGATAATTTATAAAAACAGGCGAATGTCTTGGGATTATTCATCAATTATTTGATTCTCTTGGCGAACTTGGCGTCTTGGCGGTTAG
>DAOUAQ010000126.1:0-5598 GCA_034433375.1 Anaerolineae bacterium
AGTCGTATGCCACGTTATGATATCCGCAATGACGGTATGGGACCTTATGCCGTGTTCTACTGCGAAGCCTGCGACCGCGAGTTTCGCAGCCAGCCGGAAGTCGCCGCGACGATTGCCAAAGACGTCGGGCGCAAGGCGCTGGGCGGACTGCTGCGCAACGTTCCCGGCCTCGGCAACGCGCTCGCCAGCAGCACGGCGGAGGATCCGCGCTACACACTAACGATGACACCCCAACAACTGGAAAAAGCCTGGCGACAGGTCAATCCCCGCTTCCGCGAATGTCCGACCTGTCTGCGCGTCGTGTGCCTCTCGTGTTTCGACGAGCAGAGCGGCTACTGCAACGACGACACCCCGCGCCGCGCGGAGATCGCCGAATCGCAGGCGGAGCAAGCCGGCGCAGCCTTGAAAGGGTTTGCCAGCGCGCTTGGTTTGGGAGAGGCTTTCAAGCAGGTCAGTTCGGCGGTCAAGCAGGCGAGCGGCGCTGTGGCGCGCTGTCCAAACGATGGGACGACCGCCCCGGCCGGCACCAAGTTCTGCCCGGAGTGCGGCAGCCCGATGACCCAGCCGGTGGTCGATGCGTGCCCGAACTGCGGCAAGGAGACCCACGGCGCGAAGTTCTGCCCGGAGTGCGGCGCGAAAATCGAGCGCCAGCCGGCCGGCATCTGCCCCAGTTGCGGCGCTGAAGCCAAAGGTGCGAAGTTCTGCCCCGAATGTGGCGCGAAGATGCCCTAAGACGGGGCACGGATACACAACAAGGGTCAACCAAGGGGGCGGGTTAACTGCCCTCTTTTCCTAAACGCCATGAGCATCGTTCAGAAAATCACGCATCCGTGGGCTCTTGATCCCTCTGCGGCCATTGCGCTGCAACGGGAACTAGCCGCCAAAGTCATTTGTAAGACAGCGTTTGGCCCAGTGACGACCGTCGCAGGCGTGGATGCCAGCTACCGTGACGGCATCGCGCGGGCGGCCGTCGTTGCCTTCAGCTTTCCCGGCCTGGATATGCTGGACTACGTCATAGCAGAGCGCCCCGTGGATTACCCTTACGTGCCCGGCTTGCTCAGCTTCCGCGAAGCGCCCGCCGTGTTGGATGCGCTGGAAAAGCTCCCCCTCACGCCCGATCTGTTGATCTTCGATGGGCACGGCATCGCCCACCCGCGCCGCCTCGGCATCGCCAGCCACGTCGGGCTGCTGGTGGATAAACCGTCCATCGGCTGCGCCAAGCGGCGACTGGTGGGCCGGTACAACGAACCGGCGCGCGAACGGGGCAGCTACAGCTATCTCTACGACAATGGCGCCGACGACGAGGGCATCGGCATCATCGGCGCAGTCGTGCGGACGCGCACCGGCGTCAAACCTGTCTTCGTCTCCACCGGGCATCGCATCAGCCTGGAAGCCGCCGTAGACGTCGTGCTGGTCTGCGGGCGCGGCTACCGTCTGCCCGAACCCACCCGCTGGGCCGACCGCATCGCCGGCGGGGAAGAATCCGGCATCCGGCTTACAATTCCGGTACACGGATGAACACGGAAAACACGGATTTTCTCTCACGAAAATGCTTGCACCGGATCACAATCCGGCGCTGCAAGGACGGCGGATTGTGATCTGCCTTAAGCGTTGAAGTAGGCCTATTTTCGAAGTAGGCCTATTTTCGAAGGAGGGCACTGTGCCGCTGAAATACGACATCACCAAAGACGAGCTGAGTGCCTTCGCCGGACGCGGGCCGGCTTTCGTCACCTTTGGGGAGACGATGGTGCGCGACACGCCCGCCGACGGCGAGCGCCCGGAGCGCACGCGCCAGGTGCATCTTTCGATGGCGGGCAGCGAATACACGCTGGCGATGGGCCTGGCCCGCTTCGGCATCCCCGCCAGCTACATCACCCGCGTGCCCGACAATCCCTACGGGCGGATGCTCCGCAACATCGCCCGCGAAAACGGCGTCGATACCGGCCATTTCGTCTGGGCGCCGCCAACCGAACCCATCGGGCGCTTCATCTACGAGATCGGGCGCACGCCGCGCCGCGATACAGGCATCTACCAGCGCATGTTCTCCGCCGCCTCAAAATTCGACGCGGGGATGGTGGATTGGGTGTCCGCGCTCAAGGACTGCCAACTCTTCCACACGTCGGGCATCACCTTTGGACTGGCAGCACACAGCGGATACCAGCGCAACTACCTGCTGGCAGCCTTCGAGGAAGCGATGGCGCACAAGCCGGCCGGCTGTTGGGTGGGGATGGACTTCAACTACCGCGCCACGCTCTGGTCGGCAGAACAAGCGAAGTCAGTGCTCACACCGCTGGTCACGAATCACATCGACGTACTGGTGACGACCATCGAGGACATGGCGAAGCTCTATGGGATGGGCTGCGGGCAGTACAGCGCCAAACAGATCGACGATGGCGACATCGGCCCTATCGAGGACGACGACATCCGCGCCTTCGCCGCTGACGTGTGCGCGCGCTTCGACACCAAAATCGTCGCCATCACCATCCGCTACCCCGACAGCTTCGAGCAGCACCGCTGGGAATCAGCGGCGGCGGATGCCGCTGGCAACTTCTTCCGCTCGCCCGCCGTCAAACCCGTCACCCTCTGGGATCGCCTCGGCGGCGGTGACACGTGGAATGCGGGCTTCTACTACGGCCTGCTCACTGCCGGGTTCAATGCGGACGGGCTGGAGAAAGGCATCCTCGTCGGCGACGCCGCCACACGCCTCAAGCAAACGCTCCTCTTCGACCTGCCTATCATCGACAAGGCCGAAGTCCAGGCGCTGCTGAAGGCTGACGTGGCGGGTGGCGGAAAACGGACAGTCAGGTAGAATAGGGAAAAATGTTGTGTCGAGTGTCAAAAGGGGGAATCTATGAATACTATCGCAACACATAGAGCAACGCCAGAAAGAGTTCTCTCGTTATTACGAAGGCTAACCCCACGCGAGCGTCTGCGCGTCATTGCGCAAATCTTGCCCGACCTGGAGCAGGAATTGCCCACGCAACGATCTGACAGTGATTTTTGGGCCGGTTTATCCCTCAGCGCATTAGCAAAAAAACAAAACGTGCAACCGGTCAAAGATTTTGATACATTATTGGATGGCTGGCCCCTTGAAGAATCTGTTGATGACTTCATCACGACGTTACGACAATGGCGGCAACAAGACCTTATCGGGATGACAGAAGCATGACCGACTTCGTCATTGTCGACACGGACGTTGTGTCCTTTCTGCTCAAGGGCGATACACGCGCTCAGGCCTACCGGCCACACTTACAAGACAAGAGTTTAGCCCTTTCTTTTATGACATTGGCAGAGTTATATCGGTGGGCCTATGAGCGGAAATGGGGACAAGCACGCCAGGTATGGTTGGAAGAACGACTACGCGCATACGTCATTGTGCCTTTTGACTACGACTTGTGTAAATGTTGGGCTGACATCTGCGTCATCCGGCAACGTCAAGGCAGACCTATCTCAGCCCAGGACGCCTGGATTGCGGCAACCGCACGTCATCATCGCTGTCCATTAGTAACGCACAACCAGGATGATTTCGCCGACATCCCTGACCTGATTGTGATTTCGGAAGCAACCTAATCTCTGGGAAACGGTTATGCACAAATCCGACAAACTCAACCTCATTCGTGAAACGGGCGTGCTTGCGATTATGCGGGCGCAGAGCGCGGTGCAACTGATCGCGGCGGCGGATGCGATCCAGGCCGGCGGGGTGCGCGTCATCGAGGTGACGATGACGACGCCGGGCGCGCTGGACGTGATCGCCGAAGCGACGAAACGCTACGGTGACGCGGCGCTCTGCGGCGCGGGGTCGGTGCTGGACGCCGAGACGGCGCGCGCGGCGATTTTGGCAGGCGCGGGCTTCATCGTGGCCCCCACCCTCAGCCGCGACGTGATCGCGCTGTGCAACCGCTACAGCATCCCGGTGATGCCCGGTTGCTTCACGCCGACGGAGATGCTCACCGCGTGGGAGGCCGGCGCCGACATGGTCAAGCTTTTCCCGGCGGAAATCGGCGGGCCGGCGCTCGTCAAGGCGATCCGCGCGCCGCTGCCGCAATTGGAGATCGTGCCCGTCGGCGGCGTGGACCTGAACACGGCGGCGGACTTCATCCGCAGCGGCGCGGCGGCGCTCGGCGTGGGCAGCAGCCTCGTCAACCAGAAGTTGCTCGATGCCGGCGATATGACCGAACTGACCCGCCGGGCAGCGAGATTCATCGAAGAAGTCAAAAAGGGTCGGGAGAAATAAAAAAACCCGACCACCCTACCCCTCAAACCACCGGTTCATCGAATACTCCGGCTCAAACCCCACCAAATCCCGCACCTTGTCGATGCTCACCAGCGTTTCTGCGCCCACGAGCGGGCGCTTGAGCGGCACATCAGGGTAGAACCACTCTACCAAAGTCTGCGTCGGAATTCCGGCGGAGTTGTGATCGTCGTTCACGTAGACCGGGTGGCTGCCCGCGAAGTCGGCGAGCAGGCCCTTCTCGATGCACTGCGCGGAGTCACGGGCGTCGATGCTGGCCCAGAAGTTGCTGTAGCCGAACATCACCCGCGCGTAGGGTAGCTCACGCAACTGCGGAAAGTTGTCGGGCACTTCGAAGGCGCGTTCGGCGCGGAGTCTGTCGTGCTGTGTGATGATGCCCGCGACGATGACGCGGCGCTGCGCCTCCGGCATTTCCAATAGTTCCTGGTACTGTTGCCGCGCCGCTGCGCGCATGGCCGTGACCTGCGCTTCGTTCTCCGGCGTGACCTCGTAGACGCCCGGCAGGCGCAGGAACAGGCTCGAAATACCCTCGCGCCGCCAGAAGTACGCGCCGATTTCCTCCATCACCTGCTTGGAGAAGGAATACGGATCGGTCGTGAAACTGGAGTGTTCCTCGTCCATCGGGAAGTAGCGCAAGGGAAAGCGCATGATGCCGAAGTTGAAGCCGAGCGCGTTGATCGAGCTGGCGCTGATGATGCGCTTGATGCCCGCGTTCGCCGCCGCCTGGTAGACGTTGAACGTCCCCGCGCAATTGGCGTGGAAGATATCCTCGCTCGTGCCCTTGCTCGGGTTCGGGATCGCCGCCAGATGGACGATGCCCTCCATCCCCTGCACGCAGTCCGTGACGCACGCGAAGTCCACAATATCGCACTGCCGGTACGTCGCGCCCGCGATCGCTATTCCTGCGCTCCGCCCAATCACGGTGACGTCGTGCCCGTGCTCGATCAACCGCGCCACCGCCATCCGTCCCACCGCTCCTGTGCCGCCTGTCATGAGAATACGCATGGTAAGCCTCCATTGGTCTTGTTGAGCCAGACTACAAAAGTCTCACGAGGCGCTTGTTTGAGCCAGTATGCCCGTTAAACAACCAGTCTGCAAGACACAGTACGTGCTGAGACTTTTGTAGTCTTCGACATTTTCGATCTACTGAGTCGTGTAGCCGTTAGTCGTATAGTCGTTAGTACTGCACCGCTCCCCAGTTAATGCTCGCCAGAGATCGTCAGATCCCGGCGTAGCGCGCAGGAACCGCGGATCTGGCGATCCGCTCCGAGCACGGTTAACTGAGATGGGATTTCTGCCACGATGTACGCGTCGTGTAGTCGTTTAGTCGCGTAGTCGCTTTCATC
>DAOUAQ010000127.1:0-6616 GCA_034433375.1 Anaerolineae bacterium
AAGTTCGCCAAGAAAATCGAATAATTGATGAATAATTTCAAGAGATTTACCCGTTTTCACAAATTATCTTCATCTAACCATTAAAAAACCTTGGCGTTCTTGGCGACTTGGTGTTTTTTTCAGTGGAGTCATGCTATACTTTGTTAAAGAGAAAATCACAAAGGAGTAAGGTGGTCATGCTGACGACAGTCGTTAAGTTAAGTGAACGCAATCAAATGGTATTACCAAAGGCAGCCCGTGAAGCTTTAGGGATCGAGCCAGGAGGCCGCGTCATGGTCATCGTTGAAGGACAAGAAGTGCGCTTGCTCTCAGAGCCGGAGAGTTGGAGTGACTACATCTACGGGTTAGGGAAATCCATGTGGGAAGACCTCGGAGGCGGCGACAATTTCCTGAGAGAGGAGCGGGCAGCGTGGCAAGACTCGACAAGCTAGTTCAACAACTCCAGCGCGCTGGAACGGCAGGATTGGATACAGCCGTTTTTATTTATGCCTTTGAGCAGCACCCCAACCTTGGATCTTTGGCGCAAACCATCTTTCGCGCTATGGAGAATGGCATCTTCCGAGGTTACGCCTCAGTGTTGGCTTTGGGGGAAGTGCTGACCGGTGTGAAAAAATCTGGTGACCACAACCTTCTGTTTCACTACCGCGATACTTTTCAACGCTTCCCTGGCCTCACGCTATGTCCTTGCGATGTGGACGTTATGGAGACAATGTCTGATTTGCGAACGCGTTACAACCTCCGCGCGCCAGACGTAATTCATGTAGGAACGGCATTGGTCTATGGAGCAACAGCTTTCATCACCAATGATTTACACTTGCGATGTGTGACAGAGTTGGATATCGTCGTGTTGGCTGACTATGTTGATGAACTCCTCTAGCGCAGTATAAACATCAGCGCGCGCAACACCTCAAAGTAATCCGCCGTATCGAAACTGACCGTGTGCGGTCCTTCCGCTCTGACACCGGGGAAGAACGCGGCGCGGTAAGCCATCACGTGGTCACGATAGCGAATTTCGACGTGGAAGTGTTCCGGCAGGGGAATCAGGCAGCGCGACAAGTCTCTGGCGAAGGCCTGCTGTGCGCCTTCGCGGATCGCCTGGATGGCGCGCAGCGGGTGAAGATTGATGGTGGAGTCGCCGACGCCTTCTTTGACGGCGCACGTTCCGATGTGCGGATTGAAGCTCTGCACGTGACGACATAGCCCGGCATCCCCAGACACGAAGACAACCGGTACGTGCTTGAGAGAGGCGGCGTAAGCGTGGAGCAAAAACTCCGACGCCAGGTGCTTGTTGATTTTAAGATACGTGATCCCTCTGTTCATTGTGTGCGCCAGCGGGTTGGCGTCCGATGCTGCCGGCGCGTGATAACCGATCATCATCATGGCCTGGAACGTCTCATCCAGTCCCCCGACCATGCTGAAGGGATGCCTGGACCATCCTCGGATGAGTTTGACCTCCTGCGGGAGTTTGGCGGCGATCAGGTTGCGCGCCGAATCATGCGCGTCCTTGACCCAGATTTCCGTTGCGCCGGCGTTGAGCGCGCCCTCGCAGGCTGCCGCCACTTCCGCCGTCATCTGCTCGCGGAATTCCGCGTAAGCTGCTTCGCCCTTTTCGGTTTCGTCCCAACTTGTCGTCCCTGTAACACCTTCAATATCCGCGCTGATGTAGATTTTCACAGTTGATCTCCTTGGTTACTGTAATTCTTCGTGCGCCGTCCGCGCGATGATTTCATCCTGCAAAGCCTTGCCGAGGTCGCAGAAATAGTCGCTGTAGCCGGCCACGCGCACGATGAGGTCGCGGTGTTGCTCCGGGTGCGCCTGCGCGGCGCGGAGGGTGGCGGCGTCCACGACGTTGAACTGGATGTGATGCCCGTCCATCTGAAAATACGCGCGGATGAGATGCACCAGCCCGTCCAGCCCGGCGTCGTCTTGCAGCACCGATGGCGTGAATTTCTGGTTGAGCAACGTGCCGCCGGTGCGGACGTGATCCATCTTGGCGACGGACTTGATGACGGCGGTGGGGCCGCGACGATCCGCGCCCTGCACCGGCGAGATGCCCTCCGAAAGCGGCGTCCACGCCTTGCGCCCGTCCGCTGTCGCGCCGGTGACGCTGCCGAAGTAGACGTGGCACGTCGTCGGCAGCAGGTCAATGTGATACGCGCCGCCGCGCGTGTTGGGCCGCCCGTCAATGGCGTTGAAGTAGACCTCGAACGCCGCGCGCATCACGCTGTCGGCGTAGTCGTCGTCGTTGCCGTAGCGCGGCGTGCGGTTGAGCAGGAGTTGGCGGATGCGCTCGTGACCCGCGAAATCGTTTGCCAGCGCCGTGAGCAGTTCATTCAGGGTGAGCGTCTGTTGATCGAAAACGTGATACTTAAGCGCCGTCAGCGCGTCCGTGATGGAGCCAAGCCCCACGCCCTGGATGTACGAGGTGTTGTAGCGCGCGCCGCCGTCGTGGTAGTCCTTGCCTTTGGCGATGCAGTCGTCAATCAACAGCGAGAGGAACGTCGCCGGCATGTAGCGGGCGTACAGTCGCTCAATGACGTGATTGCCGCGGATTTTCACGTCCACGAAGTAGCGTAGTTGCGTCTCGTAAGCGGCGAACAATTCCGCGAAGCTGGTGAACGCGCGCGGATCGCCGGTTTGCGGGCCGAGTTGTTTGCCGGTGCGTGGATCTACGCCGTTGTGCAGCGTGATTTCCAGCACTTTGGGCATGTTGAAGTAGCCGGTCAGGTTGTAGTTCTCCTTGCCGAACGCGCCGGTCTCGACGCAGCCGCTCGTGCCGCCGCAGCGGGCATCCACCAGGCTCTTGCCCGCGCGCAGCATCTCCTGGATGACGGTCTCGGTGTTGAAGACGGACGGCTGTCCAAATCCCGTGCGGATGATGCGCGCCGCGCGTTTGATGAAGGCGTCCGGGTTCTTTTTGCTCACCTGGATGGACGAGCTAGGCTGCAACAGGCGCATATCCTCGAGCACATCCAGAATGAGATACGTGACCTCGTTGACGCCGTCCGCCCCGTCGGGCCGCACGCCGCCGACATTGATCTGCGCGAAGTCGGTGTAGGTGCCACTTTCCGCCGCCGTCACGCCCACCTTGGGCGGCGCCGGCTGGTTGTTGAACTTGATCCAGAAGCAGTGCAGCAGCTCCTCGGCCTGCTCGCGGGTGAGCGTGCCCTCGTCCAGTCCCTTGCGGTAGAACGGCTCAAGGTGCTGGTCGAGCTTGCCGGGGTTGAACGAATCCCACGGATTCAGTTCGATGGTCACGCCCAGGTGGACAAACCAGTAGTATTGCAGCGCCTCCCAGAAATCGCGGGGCGCGTGCGCCGGAACGCGCGCGCAGACCTCGGCGATGCGTTCCAACTCGCGCCGGCGTACCGGATCGGTCTCCTGCGCCGCCAGCGTGTGCGCCTTCTCCGCGTGGCGTTCGGCGAAGCGGATGAGCGCATCCGCTGCAATCGCCATCGCCTTGAGCTGTTCCTGTTTGGCGTAGGCGTCGGGGTCGTTGAGGAAGTCCAACGATTCGAGGCGGGCCTGACTATCGGCCTTGAAGTCGAGCATCCCTTTGCGGTAGATTTTGTCGTCCAGTACAGTATGGCCGGGCGAGCGCTGCTCCATGAACTCGGTGAAAATCCCGGCATCGTAAGCATTCTGCCATTCCGGCGTCATCTCCTGGAAGATGAGTTCGCGCATCGTTTTGCCCTGCCAGAAGGGGACGATGGTTTCCGCGTAGGTTTGGCGCGCTTCCGGGCTGACGGCGAAGGGGATTTTCTCCCGCGCATTCAGGATGTCCAGATCGCTCAACGTGTGACAACAGAGTTCCGGGTACGTCGGCGTGGCTTTGGGCGCGGGGCCTTTCTCGCCCACGATCAGCTCGCCGGCGTTGATGCAGATAGCCTTGTGTTCCAGCAGATATTGGAACGACAACACGCGCTGCATCGGCGTGGACATCAAGCCGGTGTGCGTCCGGTAAAATTCCGTCATCAATTCCGCCCGTTCGCTGGAAAGGGTGGGGACGGCGTCGAGACTTTGTTGTCGTAACTGTGCCACTCTATCAGTGATTGCCATAGTGTATCCCTCCGTCGGCCATATTATAACTCAAGTTGCTATTTGCTTTGACGTGTCGAGATATCATATTTCACATTTCACGCCGTATTGCGTTATAATGATCTATAGCCTATCCTAAAAGGAGCGAACGATGATTGAAACACCGGACATTGTACGACCGCCTAAAGAACTGATCGAGAGCCTCAAGGACATCGGCAGCGCGACTGCTGCCGGCGAATTGCACCATTTGGGCATCCGCGACCCCCACATTCGCGGGCCGGTCAGTTGGAAACCCGGCAAGAGCGTCGTCGGTCCGGCGTTGACGTTGCAATTCATGCCCAAGCGCGAAGACTTGCACAGCAGCGGGGAATACGCCGGCCCGGAGCGGCAGTTGCACCGGCACGTCCTCTACCACACGCAGCCCGGTGACATCGTGGTGGTGGATGCGCGCGGCGATATGGGCAGCGGCGTCTTTGGCGAGATGATGTTGACGTATTTCAAGGGGCGGGGCGGCATTGGCGTCGTGATTGATGGCTGCATCCGCGATTGGGTTCACGCCCAACACCTGGATTTGGGGTTCTGGCTGCGCGGCGTCACGCCGAACTTTCACGTGCAGACCAACATTTTCCCGCACGCTGTCAATGTGCCCATCGCGTGCAATAACGTGTTGGTGATGCCCGGCGACATCATCATTGCGGATGACGACGGGGCGGTGGTGGTACCCATTGCGCTCGCGCCAGAACTGGCGGTCAAAGCCAGTGCGAAGCACGAATGGGAGGAGTTCACTAAGATGAAGCTGTCCCAGGGCGGCGACCTGCGCAAGTATTACCCGCTCAATGAGGAAGGCCGTGCGGAATACGAGGTGTGGAGGAAAGCGCAAGAGGCGTAAATTGCCTCTACAGAATCAAATTGTAGGACAATCATGATAGAATTTATCGAAGTCAACAAAGACAACTGGCAAGAGTGCATCCAACTCCCAACATCCGAAGCCCATCGTTGGGTGGCGTCGAATCTCTACTCGATTGCGGAGGCGCAATTCTATCCCAAAGCCCACGCATATTGCATCTACGCAGAGGGTCAGATGGTAGGCTTCACGATGTACGGGCTTGATGAAGAAGACGAGACTGTGTTGTATATTGACCGGCTGATGATTGCCGAACCCTATCGCGGACAAGGGCTGGGAACGTTGGCGTTGAAGAAAATCGCCCAAGAGGCCGCCGCGCTTGGTCTGTCACGGATTGCGCTCAGCACCGCCGCCGACAATCTCGCAGCAAAGCACGTGTACGAGAAGGTTGGCTTTCATGCTACCGGTATAAAAGATGGTGATGAGGATGTGTATCATTATTGCATTGATTGTTGAGGTTTTCTTTGATGAGGATGGAGAGTTGCAGTGAATAAGTATATTGAAGCGAACAAACAAAGTTGGGGAATCATTGCAAAGGATCACTACGAAGCTTTCAAAGCTCGGCTGTTGGCGAACGAAACCACGTTGAGCCAGACGCAGATCGAGGAACTGGGGGATATCGCGGGCAAACGGCTGATTCACTTGCAGTGCAACACCGGAGCCGATACGCTTTCTCTGGCGCGGATGGGCGCAAAAGTGACCGGCGTGGATCTGGTTCCCGAAAACGTCCACTATGCCCGGCAGCTAGCCGCCGATCTTGGAATTCACGATGCGCGATTTATCGAATCGAATGTGCTAGAGATCATGGATAAACACCATGAAAAATACGACGTCGTCTTCACCACCGAAGGCGTGTTGTGCTGGTTGCCTGATCTATACCTCTGGGCGCGCAACGTGCGCCATTTGCTGGCGGATGATGGTTTTTTGTACGTACTGGATAGCCATCCTGTCTATATGCTCTGGGATGAGGACAAGCTGCCGGAGTTGGTCGTCAAGTACCCCTACTTCCAGAAAAACGCTGACCAGGATGAATGGATTGGCGGCTACGCCAGCGAGGGCAAGCCCGCCACCAATTACAGTTGGATGTACACGATGGGCGAAATCGTCACCGCGCTAAGCCAGGCGGGGTTACACATCGAATGGTTGCACGAATTCGATTGGTTGTTTTTCCGAGCGTCCGCTGAGAAACAAATCAAAGATGCTCAGGGAAACTGGATTTTCCCTGAGCACCAGGGCAAACTCCCCTACACGTTCTCGTTGAAGGCGACGGTCAGATAATCGCGTCACACCTGACAGGTTTTCTGAAACCTGTCAGGTGTGAATTGACTGTTACACCTCACACGGCGGTTCGCCGGACACCGACTTGATCAGTTCCGCCGCCGCCGCGACCTGCTCCTCCGTCCCGCTGACGCCGATCCACGCCGAACCTTCCGCGCCGAAAATGCCGCCGCCGGCGATGAGGATGGTTTCCGCTCCGGTAAGAAGCTGAATGGCGTCCAATTCGGTGAACACTTCGCCCGGCAGGGGCATCAGCCGGGGGCCGTCAGTGGTGGGATCGTTGACGCGCTGCGCCAGCGTGTGGATATCGTCGAAGACGCGCTTCTCCAACCCGATGGGCACGATCAACTTCACGCGCCGCCCAATGACCGTGGGCACAATCGCCATGACCGTGCC
>DAOUAQ010000128.1:0-10140 GCA_034433375.1 Anaerolineae bacterium
AAAAAGTGGTCCATGTTTGTCCATATTGTGGCGGGGAACTGTCTCAGGCATCCTAGAGTTGGGGTATGCAAGAACTTGTCGGGAAATTAGGGAACAACTTCCTCATTGCCGCCCTGGTGCCAGCATTGGCCTTTGTGACGCTGGCAATGATCGTGTTTGAGCCAATTATACCCCCGGAAATCTCCTACAAAATCCAGGATACACTCGCACCTATTGGCCAAAACGCCATACTCTTGTTGATCATGACCATCGTTCTAGGATTCACCCTGTGGAGTTTAAATACCTACATATACAAGTTACTCGAAGGGTATCATCTACTGGCTCGTCTGAAGTGTGGAAGACGGCGCCAGATACGTAAACGGCAGAAGTTACTCGATCAACTGAAGCAGGTCGAAGATGACATCGCGCATTTTCAAGCGCATCCTGATTATAAACGTTCCACGCTACAAGAGCTGAAAGACCTTCGGTACTACATCCAGGCTGAGTTGAACTTGCGTTTTCCCCCGGCAGAGCAAGCCATCCTGCCAACCGGCTTTGGAAATATTCTGCGAGCGGCCGAAGCCTATTCCGCCGACCGCTATGGTATTGATGCCGTGCGTCTGTGGCCGCGCCTGGTTCAGGTCATCCCGCCGTCCTACTATGAAAAAATCGATCAGAGTAATAACGGATTGGCCTTCCTGGTCAACTGTTCCATTCTATCGTTTTTGTTCGGTGTGCTGAGTGTGTTAGCCGCCGGTTATCAGGGTTTGGTCTGGTATTTATGCCAGGCAGGCAAGTCCAGAGTTCTGTACTTCGTCCCGATTGAATATCCCGTCGAAGTCTACCAGCAACGTCTTTGCATTTACCTGGTGATCCTCGGACTGGCGTTGTTGTTATCAGCATTCTTCTATAAAGGCACTTTTCCCCTTGTCATGCAATATGGAAATATGATCCGTAGTTCTTTCGATCTTTTCCGCTTTGAACTTCTGAAACAATTCAAATTAGAATTGCCGCCGGACTCGAAACGGGAATACGATCTTTGGAAGAAAATCAGCGAATTTATCGCGATTGGGGAACGTCTCGGACCGCTGTACTTTGAATATCAGTTTGCCGCAGAGAGCAAGGATGAATCAGGTACGCGACAGTAGAGGGCCGCGAACGCAAAACTGTCGTCCTCCAACGGGGCAATGACATCGAAGACGTAAGCATAAACCGGTATCTCGTCCCGAATGCCGATAGCAATCCAAAGTCGATACGGCGGATCAGAATTTTCAGTTTCACGAAGCTCGATAGCAATGTGGTTATCGTCTTGTTTGACAATCGTGACATGCGCCGGAATATTAAAACGGGTAGCGAAGGTATCGACGCTGCGGGTTCGTTCTACATCAGCAATAGCCTTGAGACCGGCGACGCGGTAGTCGTGTAGCGTGATAGAGGGAGTGTCGAATCCAATAACCCGGTATTCCGCCGGATTGCGTGCAGGCGGCTCGAAGCTCAAGACTCGCTTACCCTGTATTTCCACATGGGCCGGCCCGGAAAAAAGAACAGCATTCATTGTTCCGCCTCCAGATTAGAACTTTTGTTCTATTATAACACGGATATTGATATTGGTCAATAAGGATTTGTGAATTGTGAATTGCCGTCAGTATCAGTAGGCCATGTCTAAACAAAAATCTTTCGTCACCACAACGCTGGAACCACGCTGGACAGCCCAAATCTATCAGGCTGTAACCGGCGAGGATTTCTTGGGGCTCCGCGCTGTGCAGGAGAGTATCACAAGCTACCTGTTGCCCGGCATCACTACCATCACACCACGCGCACGATATTACCCGTTCTATAGCTGGCTTCTCGTGGAGTATGGCAAAAAGCACCCTGAAGGGTGGCCGCTAGGACGTTTTATCCACCGCAGAGAACAGATTTTTGCATTGGCGAATCTGGCCTGGCAAGAGACTGCCTCTGATGCCGTCAGTATAGGGCTGACCGGTTCGGACGACTTAGGCGAACACTGGAAACAACACCGGGAAGTCGTAGATATCCCCCTTAGCGTGGATAATTATGTCACTGCCAGACAGGGCGGTTACGAGGCGTATGCCGGCGTAATGCAAGGACTGGCAATCACACGTTATGCCGAAAATGATGATGGACTGGATGTGCTTCCCAAGGGCCAGGCACTCGCTCTGGCATTTACCAAATCCATCCAGGACACGCGCTACTATCGAAACCGGGTAAAGTACGATACAGCCCGTGTTATTCCAAAAGATGTGCTGCTAGAGTATGGCGAACGTTGTCATCTGAGTTATCTGGCTCGTTCTTCTGACCATCAGCCTACACTGGAGACGCTTTTTGCTTTCGACGCACCACACGTCTTGCCTCATTTTGAGCATACTGTGCCAACGCTCGGCAATATGCGTGGCACGTTGGGGATGATTTTGGACATGTTCGACCAGACAGACGTCCCCTTAACCGACTTGCGCTTTCGCGAGTGCATCACCTATGGCTTGTGCAATGATTTCGCCAGCTACCAGCCCGCCCCGTTACTACGACCTTTTGTAGCGCACTGGCGGATGTTCCAACTGCGCGAATACTACGTCTACGCATTGTATGCACTATGGTCATATTTCCTCAGTTGGCTCCGTGGCCAAGGCCAACAGACTCTCGATGATTTTTGTGTACATCTCAACCACGAACTTGATCTAGCAGCCATTGCGACTGAGCTAGGGATTAGCCTGAAGGGCAGATCATTGGATACATGGTCATTGGATAGTTGGCTAACCGCTCTACTAGATGTGGCGCATATTCCTGATGGTAATTTCAGTCGGCGCTGTGCCGATTTTGCACTTCAGAGCCAGATCCCATTACAGGAACACGGGCTATATCTGCATATCGGAGCTGCACGGCGCAGCGATCTCGCTGCTTATGTTGGGATTACCTGGATATTGCTTTCCGTGTTGTATCTGCGCCTCGAAGGAATCAAACCACAAAGTGAGGAGGCATGGTCTCCCTGGTATTGGGCCAGGTTTGGCGGGATGCGCCGGCGCTCCTTGGCTCACTTCACGCGCGATATGACATATCAGATCGAAAATAATGCAAGTTTGTTGGATGCATTGCGTTGGCTCATTCGTGATTACGTGATTGCGCAGCACACAATCACGGCTTTGGAGAAATGGCGACAGCGCAATGCCAAGACCTTTCACTTCAATTATGAAAACGGCATCTTTGAATGGATCGCAGATGATAAAACCGGATTCTCAGCCACTCGCTTTCGCCAAGCCTACGATATGCTGTTTGACCTGGGACTGTACGAGATTCCATCGGAATCAGGCGGTGTTCCCCGACTAACTACTTCAGGACAACAAACGTTGCGGTGCGTTTTAGAGAGTTTGAATGACTCCGATTGATGCCCCAGAACCCATCAACTTACTTGAGGCGCTCTCAGAGTACCAGGATTTTCACACGGCGATCTTTCTCACCTATTGCGCCGACCTGGCATTCTTCGAAGCTGCCGTGTTGCACCGTCTGTGGCAAAATGGCTGTCGAAACATTGCGGTTTTTATGGACGCGCAACGTTATGCCGATACTCTCAACGATATGCGTGACAGCATCAAATGGGTTGGACGGCGTTATGTTGTATGCCCCGTGCGATTGGAGAATCAACGTGCCTTTCATCCCAAGCTGGCTCTGTTGATCGGGCCAGAACGCGGGCGCTTAATGATCGGCAGCGGGAATCTTACCTTTACTGGCTGGGGGCATAACCATGAAGTCTATTCCTGTTTGGACTGGACATCCGTTGAACCGGATTTGCAGTCCCTATTTGCGCAAGCCTGGGCCTTCATCCAGCAGATCGACAAACGTTGGGGTCATTCCCCACAGATCAAAACCATGCTCCAAAAGGCAATCCGTATCGCGCCCTGGTTGAACCACCAGACTTCTTCGCCGGATGACATCCAGCTTTTGCATACTCTTGAAGGTCCTATCGTTCAACAACTCAGCCAGCTCTTGGCGAAGGAAGTTGTCCACAAACTCGTCGTAGTGACACCTTTCCTTGATAATGACGCAGCAGCGATTGAGACGCTCTACCGTCAGTTTTCACCCCAACAATTGCATCTGATACTCCAGCCAGGGAAAGCGGTGGGGAATCCTGAGGCGCTGCTAAAACTTCGTGAGCAAATCCCCTTACAAATCTATAGCTACACAGAACCAGAGCGTTATTTGCACGCCAAAATCGTTACGTTTGAGACAGAAACGGCATCCTACATACTGAGCGGCAGCCCCAACTGCACCCGCGCCGCACTGTTACTACCGCCCGAACATGGCAACATTGAAGTTGCCTTGTTGCGCCTGGGCGAGACCTCTCGGCAATTTGATTACGTACTCAAGGATCGCATTACGCTTAGCCCCTTGCAAGACCTTAATGCACTCACTCTGCAGGCAGGAAGATTGACATCTGATCAAGCCATCTCCTCTGCGATACAAGTACTGGATGCGACGGTGACTAATGAGATGCTCAATGTACGCTATCGTGTCGTTCATCTTCCCGAAGACATAACAACGTTGCAGACACGGATAACCTCAACACCGCCTATCTATAATCCCCTCAAGGAGTCTGCGGAAGGGGAACAGTCCGCCCAATTCCGATTGACACAGGCGCACGCCGTTCTGCAAGCTCGCCCGCTTTCTGTATCCATCGGAGGACAAGGTCCTAACCAGACCTGGATCGACCTGGGATGTAATGAGTTGTGGGTCACGAACGCGGATGAACTTCACGCGCAAATGATGAATACAGCCGTCGTGAGTATTGGGTCTGGTAATTGTCTGGCAGAGGGTGTTGTCGCCAGCGATCAAGAATGGGGTGAGTTATACAAAACCTTGGCAGAACTGATCGAATTGGACCTTGCTGGACTGAAAACGAAAGGTGGGACTTACACAACAACAGTCGAGATGCCCCCGCTGCCGCCACAACCCGAAGAAGGGGAAACCGTGATCCACATGATAGGGGCTGAGGAGTTGGCGAGAGAACGGGCCTATACTGAAGCAATAGATATCGAGCGAGCGTTATTTGATGAGAGTCGCTTTAATGCCTGGTTGGAGTACGTCAGTGGGCGATTATCTGGTGTAAACAGCGAATTGATAGAACCAGGAGAGAACGATAACGAGGACGCGAGAGATGCGAGTAAACAAAAGGGGCGTCCAGAGCCACTGCGAGTGCGTCACCGTCCCAACCCCCGCCTAGAGCGACGCTTCGTCAATCTGGTGCGGAAATACATCGGCAGTTTGCATAACGTTGCGTATATGCAATCCGTCTCGATTTTGCACATCCTGACATATTTCACAGTGTTTCAACGTATTATCTGGCTCTTGTTCGAGCATGAGATAATTGACCAAGACGAATTTGCCCGCTTGATACTAGAGATGAATGCCGGATTCTTTGGCGCGTGGAATGAATCTGCACCACTATGCACGCCACGTCTTTATCGGCACATTCGACGGGTGTGGCAGACCGAGTGGCAAAAATATGAAGTAGGACAGTATGCTCTGGCCAGTATGGAACTGGCACTTCACTGGATAGAGCAGAGTGAGGTTACTGGAGGGGCAAAACTACAAGCCGCCTGGCAGATGGTGCGCCTACTTACCGGAATCGCACTGGTGATGAATGTGAAATTATTAGCAGAGGACACCGAGGCGTGGGCACAGGTTGCCAAAGTTTATCATCAAGACGAAGAGGAATTCAGGACGCAGATAAGAGAAAGGATCACCCATAGCTGGTCGGACGCTTTATCTTTGTTGCAGCGTTGGAACTTGCTAGTGAATGTAGATACACTGGCAGCTACGGATCCGAATTCGGCAGAATATCTACGGCGTGAACAACTAGATTATCACCTTGCGGAATATCATATCCGTAAGCAATTAGGGGAAACCGACACGCTTCTGGAATTGTGTTCAGCATCACTCTCAAAAGCACAGCAGTTCGGGGACCTGGAAATCGCAATAGCGTTAGAGGAAGACTATATCGACTTAGCAGAAGCGGCGGGACAATTCAAAGAGGTCGCACAGACACTTTACAAACAGGGAGAGAGACTCTGTCGTGATAAACAGTTCATAGAAGCGTATGATAAGTTACAGAGGGCGCTGGCTATCTCACAGAGCATCGAGGATAGTACTCTAATTGCATCTTGTCGACGTGTTCTCAGGAGGATTGAGTTCTTTTTGTCATAATAGATTCTACTACTCAATGCAGCTTATCCAGTCCCGGTACTTTGGAAAAGCTTCCACCCTTTTCCCACGCACATTTGACAGCTACACCGACGCTATCACTAACCCCACTTGAGGCCTCTAATGGTTAGCTTACATGAGCAACAACAAGTGGGAAAACATCAGCGATTATTAGACATTTTCTTGCCGTGTTATTCTACACTGAGCAGGCGTTTTCCCTTGCTTCGGCATGTTTTTAGTCCGTTAAAACGGCTTAACAGACGTTAGTTGCCTCTTTTGAAAGTTACCATATGACGGGGATATTGTAGAAAACGACAGCAGGAGCTTAGAAGGAAGGATTTCAGTATAAAAACAGATTGTAGCATATGGCACAACTGCAGCTAAATGAGATGCTCGTTGCGTTACGATCGCGCTGCGTCGAAGCCTTTGGTTTCTCCGCTGCTTGGGGAGCGGCCTATCTTGCGTGCTGTTAAGCAGTTTCTCTACACATGACATGGAGATCAAAATGACCGAAAAGAACAATTCACTAGATGAAGTATTAAGCAAATTTGATGCATCTGGAGAGCCTATTGCGGAGCATGATGTATCAAAAGCAATAAGACAGTTCCTCTCGAATAGAAATACTTCTCCTATGCCTGTTGATTGGTTAGCAGAGGCTATGGCTTTTGATTTTTGTGAAAACTATCAGAATAAAGAAAACGGTTGGGGAACTTATTATGGCCCAATGATGGTTTTGTATAATGGGGATGGAACAGTAACAGAGTCCCCAAGCATTAAGCACATAACTCCAGAGATAATTGACTATTGGCTCAAACGTTCGAACGAGGCTAAACATCCTGTATTAAGAGCGCGTTATGCCGACCTAGTGCGGGATTTTTCCACTATAGTAACAGGCAAGCCCGCACATTACACAGTTGCTCATGCTGTTATAGACAGTATTGTGCAAATCTCGCAACATGATATGTACAGTTATGATGTAGAAGTAATTACCAAACTGGAACATGCCTTAGCGCTTTCCATAAATCTAAACGATCCTGGTCGTGTTGCAAATGTTAGAGACGCCATTATTACTTATGAGGATAAAGTTGCAGAAGATGATAAAGCTGGGTTATGGGGATTCTCCTATGACTTACTGTGGGGAAATAAAAAGGTATCCTTAACTGAGGAACAGGCAGGTAAAATAGTCTTCGATCTTGAAACAAGGTTGAATAGATTAGCTAAATCTGTGAGCGACGATGGTTTTAACCCATGGCCCGTGCAATTTGCTGCGCTTCGTCTAGCAAGTCACTACCGGACACTTGAGCAACAAGAGGAAGTTCGACGTGTACTTACTCTATTTGGTAGCGTTTTCGAGCAAGCAAGTGAAGCTATCGATGCTTTTCGGGCCTCTGTCTGGTTGCAACAACTTCATTCAGTCTATCGTGAATACGGATTAACAAAAGAGGCAGAAAAAATAACTGTCAAGTTACGAGAACTAGGGCCAAAAGTCAACGAAGGTATGGGAAAGATTTCTAGTTCGGTAGAAATTCCAGCTGAGAAAGTTGAAGCATACATCAGAGCTATGCTTGAAGGCAATTTGGAAACAGTGTTATTTAGAATTGCAGAATACTATATACCAAAGAAATCGGACGTCGAGAATCAGTTGCGGATTTCTGCTGAGAAAGCTCCCTTTTTATTTATGATACCCAAACAGATTCGAGACTATGAGGGGCGGCTTATCGCTGAAGTTGGCTCATTAGAGAAAGATCTAGAGGGAAACATAGTCTCTGAAATCTCACAAAACATGGGCATTTCAACAGTCTTTATAAGAAATGTAATGACAGGCTTGGTTCAAAAATTCAATCTTTCAGATACAGAACTACTGGACCATATCTATAAATCACCTCTATTTGCAGAAGAAAGGCGAGGTATTCTACAAGTTGGGGTCCAAGCATATCTTGATGGAAATGCTTTAATTGCTATTCACTTGTTGATACCCCAAATTGAAGCTGCCGTTAGGAACTTGGTAGAACAAAGCGGTAATTCGGTGTTACGAGAATCACGAGGCGGGGGATTTCATCTAAGGATATTTGATGATTTATTACGTGCGCCTATAGTTGCTAGAGTGTTGGGAGAAGATATGGCTCTATACTTCCGTGTTCTTTTCACTGATCAACGGGGATGGAATCTTCGCAATGATGTATGTCATGGGGTAAGTCCTATTGAGACATTTGGGGCTCCCGCTGCGGATAGGGTTATTCACGCGCTTTTGTGTTTAGCTATGGTCAGAACAGAGGAAGATATTGCCCAACAAAGGTATTGAGGCGGCTTAAGTAGCTAAATATCGATAGGATCATCGAGAGGCAACTTTCATTAACAGTCATTTTTATGCAATACAAACGCGCGCCAGGGCTGTCGTGTAAGAGCTCTGGCGCGCTCTTCATGTCCGTTAATATGTGTTAGCAGACGTTTTTGTGGTTGGTAATTCCTTGCTTGTAACAGGGGATAACAAGTAGGGAATTGCCAGCCAAACACCTCTTGATTTCACCCCCTCCCGTATGGTATAATAATAGTAAGAATTGTTCCTTACCAGTTCCATAAACCTGCCTATCCTGACCTGCCCGCACCTGTCGCGGGTACGCTGTCCTTGCTATACTCTATCCGGTCCTTGTACCGGACTTTGACCTACCTTGAGAGCCCCATCAGGGCATCTGACGTTTTTTACGCCTGACGGATTCCCGTTCGTTTGCTGAACGGCCTTCGCCCACGTTAGATGCTCACCCGCGTGGGGCTTTTGCGTTCCAATGACCCACCGAGTCCGTGGTCACGGCATCATCATTGCCTGAACCCAATGGCGATGCCGAGGCTCCGGCCTCACATCCGGCCCTGATCTGTACAGGTTGGGGCGCAATGGGCAGAACCTTAACAACCTCAATACCTTATTTTGACTGCGAAAGGCAGAGCCGTGGGCAGCGCCCGGAAGACAAACCCGGTGCGTTTCCTGCGGCTGCCAATACGCGATACTGAACTGTGACAACGTTCAACGTTGCCACGTGTAAACGTGATTTCTCTGCCCATCTTTGCTTTGGCCTCTCCTGTGCCCCGGCCCATCAACAGTCGGTGCGCGGGAGACGCACTGATTGATGCCCTTGTTCTACGCCGCACTACCCCAACGCCAGCTTCGCCCACACGGTGCAGCCGGGCGATGGGGCGTCCGGCTGACTCAATGTTTCGGTGTTGTCCTTCACACGGGAGGCGCATTGTTCTCCCCTGTGGGGGAAGTGCGCCACTCCGTTGTGATCCACTGGTAATCAACCAATCTCAAATCAGCAAATCACAAATCTAATCGGAGGTATGCAATGGCTTGGCAAGATCGTAACGACTCGCAGATTCTGCAAGAGGAAATGGTGTGCGAATACCCGTTCATCCAGTACGTGAATGACGGGAGCACGTTGGACCCCCGTGAAGCCACCGGGGGCTTTGCGATGAGCGCGGAGCAGGTCGAACTGCTCAAGGCCACGCCCCACGGCGCGGTCGAACACACGCTCATCTTCAGTACCGGTGAAAGCGAAGCAGTGTTCTTCACCGACTGGCTGCGCTTTGTGCCGCTGGCGACACGCTTCGCCTGGGTTAAGGACGGCAACCGTCTGGAGGGCTTCGCGGACGGGGCACGCGGGAAACTGCAAGCCCTGGGCTTCGTGGAGACCGCCGACGGCTACGCCGGTCCGGTGATGCTGACCGTCAAGGGAATGGCATCGAAAGACCTGGCGCAGGCGTTGCGCGAACACCGGCAAGCCGTGCGCAAGGCGACGCAAGGCAAAGCGCCGAGCGTGTTCTTTGCCGTGCTGCTACACGCCGCAGAACCGGCTATGCGCGGGACCAAGCAGAAAAGCCGCGCCACCCCCATTGTGCGCTCCAACGAGTTCAACCCTGACGTGGACTATGTCGGGGACGAACTGGCCGACCTCATCG
>DAOUAQ010000129.1:0-3923 GCA_034433375.1 Anaerolineae bacterium
CCTTTGTCCAGCAACTCGGATAGGGCGGTGTGTTTTGCGCTTCCGCTGGCCTTGCCGGTGTGCTGCGCCCACAGTTCGCGGGCTTCGTTGGCCACCACGGTCATCCCCAGCACGTACAGGAACTTGACCGCGTCGCCGGAGAGGTCCACACCTGGCTGCACGACCACCGCGGGCGATGTTGACGCTTCATCTGCTTCTTGTTGTGCTTTTGGGGACCGGAACAGGTTCTTGGGATCGCTGCCGTACAGCCGATGAGTGTAGATGTATTCCGCTGCTTCGGTGATACTCATCTGCGCGCCTAATGCCTGCGTGATGACTTCAGGACACAGCATTGAGAGGTACCGTTGCAAGATGGCTTCTGTACGATGGCGCGCCCGTACGCTCGTCGCGATGCGCATTTGGCTGCTCAATAGTTCGTTTTTCAGCAGATGTATTTCCATCGCGAAGTTGGCTTGCAGTTTTTCGATATCTGGCTGATCTTTCGTGTCACTCACGCCACACCTCCCGGCATGCTGGATAGGTGAGGCCAGCGATGCCCGCGCGCAGGTCGCCCAACGCCAGACGGGCTAACGCCAGGGATGACTGCGCTTCCGCCAAAGCCTGGCCATCGTTGTTGCCGTAGAAGGTCAGCAATTGTTCAGCTGCGTAGGCGTAGGTGTCCGCAGCCTGCTGCATCGTCAGGGCCAGCAAGCTGTACTCCGCCGGCGCTTCGGGGAGCGTCAAGGCGTCCAGCCGCCCGGCGGCCTGGCCCACCTGTTCGGCCAGGCGGAACGCCGCGCCGGTGGACTGCGGTCGTGGCCCACGCGCAATGGCGTCCAGGCTGAGATCGATCTCGTCCACGGCATCCGCCCAGTGGGTGGCCGCCGTGAGGAAGCGTTGCTGCCGTAGCCGGTACAGCGACAGTACCACCGGCGCGCCAAAGCTATCGCACGGCGCGGTCGCGTACCCCACGCCGAGGGGTAACCCTATCAAGGCCAGGGTCAGGCCAATGATGAAATGTATTCGCATCTTGTTTATCTCCTTGAAATTGATGTTGTTAGCGTTAGCTCTCTTGATTTTGCTCTGTGCCCCAGGTATAATTCGGCTTGTCAATCCACTGCGAAGATGCCCCAGTGCAGGGTGACCTGCACGGCGTTGGCTCAACGCCCCGGCGCTGAGAGCATCCCGTGATGACCTTCCGCGAGCGTCGCTTTGGCGGCGCTCTTATTGTTTCCCCTGCACCCATCATTTCTCCGGCGCAACGCGCACAGTGTCAACGGCAATGCCGCGCGGCGCGCATTTCCCCTGGACGATGACCCGGCGCTCCACCAGGGCGCGCAGCGCTTTCTCGACCGGAGGCGAGGCCGGGATAAGCGGCACCGCGCCCACGCCATCCAGGGCCAGCCACAACGTCCCCGCGCGGGGCGGCGCGCTGACGATGCCCCGCAACAACACCCGGTCATTCTCGGCGCATAGGTGGGCGACCTCCCGCGTGTCCACTTCAGGCAATGCCCCTTGCAGTGGAGCAACCGTGATCAACCGCACGTCACCGATACGCTGGCCGTGGACGCGCAACTTGTATTTCCCTTCAGGCAGCCGCACCTTGCACGGGTCTGCCCCGGCGAGCGCAACCAGGTGGCGCACCACAGTGTTGAGTTCGTAAGACATTGATTCACCTCCGGGAATAGCAGGACTGTACGGTGTGAAAAACCGTGCCGGTATGAAGGAAAAACGGCCCTTTGTGCTCTTCCTTCATACCGTAACGGTGTAACCAACGATTTTGCGGCGGGGGTGGCTCCCGGAGCACCCGAAAGTGCTGTACCAGGGCCAAAACAGGGCAGGTCCGGGGCAAAAACCCGCGCAAAACCCCGTTCGACGCCGCCAAAACCAGGTTGGAGCAGCGATTTGGGTCTTTGACGGTATGAAGGAAAAAGTGCCCTTTTTGTCTTACCATGTCTTTTTCCTTCATACCTGTAATGGCGTTGTTGTTGGGATAATCGGTACATCGCGTTCTCCAGTATAGCTACTGTTGGGTCAAGAACGCCCATTGGGCTTCCGCCTGCGCTTGCACTGTGGGTAAAGGCAGTAGCGGTGTGGGCTGTGCGTGAATGACCACTGTTGTCATCCCCCAACCACGCACCACAGCGGCGACCAACGGCAATGCCTCGGCGTGGAACGTGCTGATCCGGCCTCGGCGGTCGTAGAGGGGGGCATATGGATAGCCCCTGAACTCTGCGCTGCCGCCGGGTCGTAGATCGAACACGGCCATACGCCCCCGGCTCCGACGACTTTTGAGAAGCCGGGGTGCAGTGGAGAATTCGGTGCTGGCCGTTGCGTCTGGCGGACCAATCAGACTCCGCAGCAAGTCCAGGATATTCCATACCCCCTCAGGCATCAGGCACGTCAACACTATCTGCGCCACCGGACCGAACGTCACGCTGAGCAAGGCTTCAGGATTCTGACTCCCGGCTGCTAATGCTTCGAGGGCGGGCAGCACAGACTGGTAGGCCAACTCGAAGTAGGCGTCATTGATGCGCCATTCCAGGGGCAAGTGCGCCGTCAGTTCATCGGTCGTCAATTCGTGCGCATTACTCGTGCACATTGGCGGATCATCTCCTTACCACCCCGGTCCCGTCGGGCCAGGATCGCTGAAGGTCGGCATTGGCTGCGGCGTGGGACAGATGCCCGGCCAGACAACAGCCAGATACGGTTGTCCACCGCGCCAGACGACGGCAACACCGACACTACTGGCGCTGTCGAGACCGGGATAGGGAAGGGTCGCCAGGGCCTCGCGGGTGGTGTCGGTCACCTGGTAGCAGTTACCATTCTGTAGGCAGGGGTTACAGCCTGGCCAATAGTACGACCAGTCCCCGGATGCTGGACCGACGGTGTAACGTAGACCGTACCAGCGCGGCCAGGTCTGGGTGGAACGCAACTTGGGCGCTTCGCCTGCCAGGTAGTAGGCACGCTCTTCCAGATCGAGATCGGACGCGGCTTGGAGGCCGTGTTGTGTGCGTAGCCAGTCAATGAAGGCTGTGCGGGTGATGGCCTCGTCACCTTCTGCGCCGACATCCAGCGGCATTGCGACTGGCGTAGAAGTAGGCATTGCCAGCCACATCCGGACTTCGTCACGGGTAACGTAGAACAGTGGAACCAGGCAACACTGGTAGAGCGCCAGCAGGCCAAAAGCTGATAGCCACGCGAGTGGAGGGGAGAGAGGGTTACGCGGTCGTTGCATCGGTCGCAGTAGCCTTTTCTGCTATGACAATAACACCTTCGTTATCGTCGTTTGTCGGCTTTTCTACTGTGCTCTGTGCTTGCTGCTTTACTTCGGCGATTGATTGTGCTTCTTGTGCTAAACGTAAACATCGCCGCTGTAGCAGAAATGCATACACTTGGCATAGAGCTTCATTTGCCTCTGCGTTATTTTCGGACCCCATTGTTAGTCTCCTTCGGTAGTGATTGATTTTGTCCTCAATGCCATTGGGGCAAAACTGGTTCTATGCTACAACAACTCACTGAAGATGACGCCTTGTGATGTTAGGAATAATTCCTCACTCGCTGAGGAATTATTCCTAACTCATTTGGGGTAGTTTCATAGCGTTTGGGTGTGGTTATGTTGCCAGGATGCCGGACAGGTGGTTCTTGTTTGACTGTGTTATGGAAGATGACTTGTTGATAAGCAAACTATCGGGATTGCATTCGACTAAGGTGAGAGTATAATTTGGCTGTTCACAAGAAGACTTTCTGGTGCTGAGAGTCAAACCTGATTGCTCAAGCACACTCACGAAATCTACGAAATAAGGAGATGAGATACCGATGTTAACACCCAAACCAACCCAAGGCGATACCACGTGGTTCGTCCACGACCGTTTCGGCATGTTCGTCCACTGGGGGCTGTATGCGCTCCCCTCGCGCCACGAGTGGGTGCAATCGCACGAGCA
>DAOUAQ010000130.1:0-18590 GCA_034433375.1 Anaerolineae bacterium
CCTTTGTCCAGCAACTCGGATAGGGCGGTGTGTTTTGCGCTTCCGCTGGCCTTGCCGGTGTGCTGCGCCCACAGTTCGCGGGCTTCGTTGGCCACCACGGTCATCCCCAGCACATACAGGAATTTGACCGCATCGCCGGAGAGGTCCACACCTGGCTCCACGACAACCGGTGTTATTGTGGGTGTTGCGGACGACGTTGACGCCGCATCTTCCTCTTGTTGTGCTTTTTGGGACCGGAACAGGTTCTTGGGATCGCTGCCGTACAGCCGATGAGTGTAGATGTACTCCGCTGCTTCGGTGATACTCATCTGCGCGCCTAACGCCTGCGTGATGACTTCAGGACACAGCATTGAGAGGTATCGCTGCAAGATGGCTTCTGTCTGATGGCGCGCGCGCACGCTTGTCGCGATGCGCATTTGGCTGCTCAATAGTTCATTTTTCAGCAGATGCATTTCCATCGCGAAGTCGGCTTGCAGCTTTTCGATATCTGGCTGAGCTTGGGTGTCACTCACGCCACACCTCCCGGCACGCGGGATAGGTGAGGCCGGCGATGCCCGCGCGCAGGTCGCCCAACGCCAGACGGGCTAACGCCAGGGATGACTGCGCTTCTGCCAAAGCCTGGCCATCGTTGTTGCCGTAGAAGGTCAGCAATTGTTCGGCGGCGTAGGCGTATGTGTCCGCGGTTTGCTGCATCGTCAGGGTCAGCAAGCTGTACTCCGCCGGCGCTTCGGGGAGTGTCAAGGCGTTTAGCCTTGCATCTGCCTGGCCCACTTGCTCTGCCAACCGGAACGCCGCGCCGGTGGACTGCGGTTGTGGCCCGTCCGCGATGGCATTCAGGCTGTGGCCGATCTCGTCTACAGCATCCGCCCAGCGGGTGGCCGCCGTGAGGAAGCGCTGCTGCCGTAGCCGGTACAGTGACAATACCACCGGCGCGCCAAAGCTGTCGCACGGCGCAGTCGTGTACCCTACGCCGAGAGGTAACCCGCTCAAGGCCAGGATCAGGCCAATGATGAAATGTATTCGCATCCTGTTTATCTCCTTGAAATTGATGTTATTTGCATTCGCTCTCTTGATTTTGCTCTGTGTCTCAGGAATAATGCGGTTTGTCAGTCCACTGCGAAGATGCCGCGTTGACTCAACGTCCCGGCGCTCAGAGCATCCCGTGATGCCCTTCCGCGAGCGTCGCTTTGGCGGCGCTCTTATTGTTTCCCTTGCACCCATCGTTTCTCCGGCGCAGCGCGCACAGTGTCAACGGCAATGCCGCGCGGTGCGCATTTCCCCTGGACGATGACCCGGCGTTCCACCAGGGCGCGCAGCGCTTTCTCGACCGGAGGCGAGGCCGGGATAAGCGGCACCGCGCCCACGCCGTCCAGGGCTAGCCACAACGTCCCCGCGCGGGGCGGCGCGCTGACGATGCCGCGCAACAGCACCCGGTCGTTCTCGGCGCACAGGTGGGCGACCTCCCGCGTGTCCACTTCAGGCAGTGCCCCTTGCAGTGGAGCAACCGTGATCAGCCGCACGTCACCGATGCGCTGGCCGTGGACGCGCAACTTGTATTTCCCTTCAGGCAGCCGCACCTTGCGCGGGTCTGCCCCGGCGAGCGCAACCAGGTGGCGCACCACAGCGTTGAGTTCGTAAGACATTGCTTCACCTCCGGGAATAGCAGGGCTGTACGGTGTGAAAAACCGTGCCGGTATGAAGGAAAAACGACCAGTTGTGCTCTTCCTTCATACCGTAACGGTGTAACCAACGATTTTGCGGCGGCGGTGGCTCCCGGAGCACGCCAAAGTGCTGTACCAGGGCCAAAACAGGGCGGTACGGGGCAAAAACCCCCGCAAAACCCCGTTTGACGCCGCCAAAACCAGGGTGGAGCAGCGATTTAGACCTTTGCCGGTATGAAGGAAAAAGTGCCCTTTTTGTCTTACCATGTCTTTTTCCTTCATACCTGTAATGGCGTTGTTGTTGGGCTAATCGGTACATCGCGTTCTCCGGTATAGCTACTGTTGGGTCAAGAACGCCCATCGGGCTTGCGCCTGCGCTTGCACTGTGGGTAAAGGCAGTAGCGGCGTCGGTGGTTGGTGAATGACCACTGTCGTCATCCCCCAACCACGCACCACAGCGGCGACCAA
The DNA here is from genome assembly GCA_034433375.1 of Anaerolineae bacterium. Taxonomy (GTDB): domain Bacteria; phylum Chloroflexota; class Anaerolineae; order B4-G1; family SLSP01; genus DSWT01. The sequence continues at coordinate 2,130 of DAOUAQ010000130.1, forward strand.
CGGCAACGCTTCGGCGTGGAACGTGCTGATCCGGCCTCGACGGTCATAGAGGGGCGCATAAGGATAGCCCCTGAACTCGGCGCTGCCGCCGGGTCGTAGATCGAACACGGCCATACGCCCCCGGCTCCGACGACTTTTGAGAAGCCGGGATGCAGTGGAGAATTCGGTGCTGGCCGCTGCGTCTGGCGGGCCAATCAGACTCCGCAGCAAGTCCAGGAGATTCCATACCCCCTCTGGCAACAAGCACGTCAACACGATCTGCGCCACCGGACCGAACGTCACGCTGAGCAAGGCTTCAGGGTTCTGGTTTCCGGCCGCTAACGCTTCGAGGGCGGGTAGCACAGACTGGTAGGCCAACTCGAAGTAGGCGTCATTGATGCGCCATTCCAGGGGCAAGTGCGCCGTCAGTTCATCGGTGGTCAATTTGTGCGCATCACTCGTGTACATTGGCGGATCGTCTCCTTACCACCCCGGTCCCGTTGGGCCAGGATCGCTGAAGGTGGGCATCGGCTGCGGCGTGGGACACGTGCCCGGCCAGACAACAGCCAGATACGGTTGCCCACCGCGCCAGACGACGGCGATACCCACAACGGCGACGCTGTCCAGGCCGGGATACGTCGCGGTTGCCAGTGCATTGCGCGTGATGTCGGTCACCTGATAACAGTTGCCATTCTGCAGGCAGGGGTTACAGCCTGGCCAATAGTACGACCAGTCCCCAGATGCTGGACCGACGGTGTAACGTAGACCGTACCAGCGCGGCCAAGTCTGGGTGGAACGCAACTTGGGCGCTTCCCCGGCCAGGTAGTAGGCACGCTCTTCCAGGTCGAGATCGGGCGACGCTTGCAGCCCGTGCTGTGTGCGTAGCCAGTCTGTGAAGGCTGCACGGGTGGCGGCTTCGTCGCCTTCCGTACCGGCGGCGATGGGCATTGCGACTGGCGTAGGGGTAGGCGTTGCCAGCCACATCCGGACTTCGTCACGGGTAACGTAGAACAGTGGAACCAGGCAACACTGGTAGAGCGCCAGCAAGCCGAATGCGGATAGCCAGGCCAGTGGTGGGGAGAGGGGGTTACGCAGTTTCATTGATAACGCTCGCCGTCTCTAATCCAGGAATCGCTTTTGCTGTCATCTCGACATTCCTCCAACGATTGAAATAGTAGTTTCCCCGGCTTTCTGTTCAGGGAACGGTTTCAATGGTAAACGCATATAGCCGAAATGATTGTTGGAAACCTTAGGAATTTTTCCTCACTCTGGCGAGAATTTTTTCTATCGGGTTTCATAACTGGCCGGCGCATCAATCTGATGGGCTGCCACCGTACTTCAGGATAACCAACGGGGCAAAGCGTGTCCGTGGCACAACAACTTATCCCTTCCAGTGCCGGTCACAATGGCGCGGTCAGGGTTGTGTGGCGTGATAAGCGTTACAGTATGAAGGAAAAACGGCCATTTATGTCCTTCCTTCATACCGTAACGTTGCAGGGAGCGGTTTCTCGGCGGCGATAACTCCCTGAGCGATCCAGAGTGCAGTGCGAAGGCCAAAATGCGGCTGATACGGGGTAGAAACACCTTCCAGACCACGTTCGATGCTGCTCAAACCAGGATTGAGCAGCGATTTGGCCCCTTGCCGGTATGAAGGAAAAAATGCCCATTTTGTTCTGCTATGTCTTTTTCCTTCATACCAGCAATTGTGCGGATTTCTGCAAAATCGTTGTGTCGCGTCCTGCTAATATCCTCATCAGCCCGAAAGGGATAAATCATACTTTTTCATAATGCTCGAAAAGTCCAGTATGAAAAAGTATGAAGACTTGGATTTGTGAATCCTTCTGCACCCCCTCATTCTTATGGTGTTCAGACAGTATTGGCAAGTGACTTCAATGGTGATCTTCCGATCACCATTCTTGAGATCGAACGCCACGAAGGAGCTTTGGGCGTTACGATAGCCAAAGTCGCACAGTCCAAAAACCTCGTTCAACCGTTCGATGACGAAATGGATTTGCAAGTGCTATTCTGCCGTCCGTTTGCACGGCATATTATTGGGGAGTACAATACGAGCCGTAAGGATATAAGAATCTAATGGCAAATTGTATACACTATTATTGGTGGTTCGGCTTCGCGCATCACGCCCCCACCCTCGCCGACCACAAAATGACCGCCGAACTCGGACCCGACATGCTCGACCTGAGCCTGGACGAGTTCCGCGCGCTGTTGGGCAAGCGCAAGGGCGCGATCAAGACGTTCCTGCTCGACCAAAAGCGCATCGCCGGGATCGGCAACGTCTATGTGCAGGATCCGTTGTTCCTGGCGCGCATCCACCCGCTGCGCTCGATTGCGTCATTGAGCGACGCTGACATCGCCAATCTGTGGTCGGCGCTCCACGAGACGTTGCAACAGAGCATCGATCTGGGCGGCAGCGCGTGGGAGCAGAACCTTTACGGCGTCAAGGGGCAATGGGATCAGCGTTCGATGCGCATCCTGCACCTGGAAAATGAGCCGTGTCCTGTCTGCGGTACTACTGTCGAAAACATCAAAACCAGCAGCACGCACACGCGCGTCTGCCCGGTGTGCCAACCTCTATCAACGGATTGAACGGATTTTAACGGAATTCAAGGAGTCCCCATGAGCTTCGCTCACCAACGATCACGAAAATGCTTGCGCCGGATCACAATCCGGCGCTGCGAGGGCGGCGGATTGTGATCCGCCTTAAGCGTTGAAGTAAAGTCATTTTTGGAGGACGAAAATTGAAATGGGAGCAAAACTGATCAAGTTCACGATTGAACCATTCCCCAAAACCAGGGTTATCGGTAAAAGCGTCGCCGTCAAGATCGACATCGCGTTGGAGGATCGCACGATTGAGACTTTGTGGGAGAGCATGGCGCAAGATGGCAGCCTGGATTTTCTGATCTCGTTGCCGGGGCGCACAACCCAAAATCCCGATACCGTCGGTTGGATGGGCGATTGGCAGCCGGGCGATCCCACCTATACCTACCTCGCAGGTGTATTGGTTGCCCCCGACACGCCTGTTCCAGGAGGCTTTGTGTGTCGAGATATTGCTGCCTGTACTATGGCCGTCGGATGGTTACAGGGAACCGAGGGCGACGAAGGCGGCAACATCCACGCTGATGCCTCTGAGCATATCAACAAAGCGATGCAGGCGAACGGTTATGAATACGACGGTTCAAATGGCCTCTTCGAGATGGAATACTACTCGCACGAGCGCTTTCGCATCCCGGAACAACGCGGCGAGCACGTGACCCTGGACTTCTACTCGCCGTGCAAAAAGGCCCAATGAAGGAAGACACAGGAAGCAGGAAGCAAGAAACAAGAGGCAAGCATCCAGCATCCAGTATCCAGCATCTTTGAAAGGAGATTTTTTATGGCAAACCAACGTGCTGTCTTGGAAAATGTCCCGCGCGTTCACTTTTATGAGGGCGGCAAGCGCTGCCCGGAGGACATCATCATCCCGTCGGTGGTGCGGGCGATCCTGGAATATCTGGGCGATGAGGATTACGGCTGCAAGCATTGCCCGATGCGCGGCCAGGCTTGCAAGGTCTTCTGCACCTATGCGCATCTGGTTGGCGTGTCCGGCGCGGCGGCGTTCCTCTCGTGGAAAGAGGGCTGGCACGGCGACAACCCGGCGATCTTCTACATGGATGCAGATCCCGGAGCAGTAGAAGATCACATCTTCGCAACGATCGGCTATGCGCACGAAGCGGTGATGAAGGAAGATGGCCGCGACAACGAAGCCGTGTTCCGCCGGCGCATCATCGAGAGCATCGATCGGGGGATGCCCGTCCTGGCTTACGGCGTCATCGGCCCGCCGGAGCCGTCGCTCATCACCGGCTACGACGAAGGCGGCGCGGTGCTCATCGGCTGGAACTTCTTCCAGAACTTCCCGGATTTCAATGCGGGGGTGGAATTTGAACCGGGGGTTGCAGAGCAACACGGTTACTTCCGCAAGCGCGACTGGTTCAAGGATACCGAAAACCTGCTCATCATCGGCGAAAAGCTCCCGACCAAGCCGTCGCTGCCGGAAGTCAGCCGCGACGCGCTGCGTTGGCTGATCAAGGTGGCGCGCACGCCGATGGTCCGCCCTGAGCCAGACGCGCCGGAGTGGTACCGCAACCGCCACAACGGGCTGGCCGCCTACGACGCCTGGGCCGATCACCTGCTGCGCGACGCCGAGTGGCCGGCCGACGACGAAGCTACGCTCCGCGAACATCATCGTGTCCATGAAGACGCCATTAGCACCGTCGCCGAGGCGCGCTGGTACGGCTCCGTCTTCCTGGCGGAAATCGCCGAGCACTTCGCCGCCGGGCCGAACTATCGTGGCGCGAGCGGGCACGTCCTCCACGCCGCCGCCTGCTACGCCGCCGAACACGACCTGATGTGGCAAATCTGGGGCCTGGCCGGCGGCATCGGCAACCCGGACGCCTTCCGCGCCCTGGCCGATCCCGCCACACGCCGCGCGATGGCCGAGATCGTCCGCCAGGCGCGCGACGAGGATGCGAAAGCCGTCGAGTATATGGAGCAGGCGTTGCAATGAGAAAAGTTGGATAGTCTGGTAGTCGTATAGTCCAGTAGTCAAGCAGCGACTACACGACTAACAACTATCCGACTTTCTTGGAGGAATGAACCTATGACGATCCAATGCCAACCACCCGTAATTTTCGTTAAAGACATCGCCGCCTCGCGCCGCTTCTACGAAGGCCTACTGGAGCAGAGAGTGGCGATAGACATGGGCATCAATGTGAGCTACACGGGCGGCTTTGCGCTCTGGCAGATAGACCACGCGCACCAGATGATCTTCGGCGTTCCGGTAGATGACACAAGCGCACTGGGCCGCAAGAACTTCGAGTTCTGCTTCGAAACCGACGATCTGGACGCAGCCTTTGCGCGACTCACAGCGGCGAACACGCCATGCATCCAACCGCCGCACGAGCAGCCCTGGGGACAGCGGGTGTTTCACGTCTACGATCCCGACAGGCACATCGTCGAAGTGGGCGAGCTGATGATGGTCGTCATCGCGCGCTTTTTGGCGCAAGGGTTGTCGGCGGAAGAGACGGCGCGCCGCACGGGGATGCCGCTTGAGACGGTGCGAGAGATGGCTCAAGCTGTCGGTGACAAAGCGAAGGAGTAGAAAATGGACTTCGAGAACCGTATCGGAACCGGCTTCGACAATGTCTCACAACGCCTGGTCTACAACTACATCGCCACGCAGCCCGACTTCCGGCCCGTCCCGTCGGACGCGGCGAGCGAGACTGCGCAGCGCCAGCTCTACGACTTCGTCGCCGGGATCTACACCGCGCTGTACAACGACCCGGCGCTCATCGAGATGACGACCGAGCCTGACGAGACAGAGGATCGCCCCAACCCGGACAGGGTCTACAAGGACGAGGATCGCAAGCACCTGGAAGCTCGCAAGCTGCGGCGCAAGAACGAGGACAAGATCGAAGGTCTGTTCGATAACCTGCAACGCCTGGGCGAGCTGGGCGCCGTGCGCGACGGCGCGTTGGTGGTCGAGAAGGACGCCCTCGGCCTCAACAAGCGCGCGTACGCGGCGTTGACCAAGAACCTCACGGCCCTGGGTCTATCCTGCGCGGACGCCGGTGCAACCCTGTCCCTGTCGAGCCGGGCGTATCCCGCAATGGGGGACGCCTGGAAGCGGCTCGCCACCCTCGGCGCTGCCGAATCCGCCGCTTACGACGCCCGGTGGCGTCAGGAGGTCGGCGACGAGGCCGATCTCAAGCAGTGGCAGATCTTCAGCCACCTGCGGTACCTCGAGCAGATCAAGAACCGCATCTTCAAACGCGCGTTGTTCGACCCCGCTTATGATTATGCGGTGGACATAATGAACAGACTCAGCGACGATCCCGAGAGTTACCGGCAGTTCGCAGATATGCTTCTCGCCCAGGGATTTCAGCAGCGCTCCGACTGGGGCAGCGGAACTGACGTAACGAATTTCATCACCGTGGCCTTCGCCAAGACCTACGCCGGACCGGACGAACCCTTCACGCTCCAGTTCAGGACGCAGTTCGAGTCACGATACTATCGCCAGATTAACTACACGTTTGTCGAAGACAAAGCCACGTTCAAGGCGTTGTTGAGACAGCTCGACGCCCTGCCGGAGCCACTGCAAGACCTCGTGTACACCTACACCGGCGAGTGCCGGGCTTGCGGGTTCTGCAACCAGACCAACCGCAAACTCCCGTTCAATTCCATTCCAGCGGTCTACCGTGGCAAGCCCGTCAAGATGTGTTACTATTTCAAGTACATCGGCACGCGCGAGTTGACCCGTGACATCCTCGATGCGGTGACAGCACTGTATGCCTGGGTGGACGACCACTACGAGGTCGCCGCCTGAGCCTCAGATTAACGAGAGGAATTCACAATGGAAGTAACCGAAAACGCGACAACAACGAAAAATCAACATCCTATCGCTTTGCTCGTCATCGACGTGCAACAGGGGCTTTTCGAGAAGTCCACCCGCATCTACAAAGCGGATGATCTGCTCGAAAACATCACCACGCTCGTTGACCGCGCGCATCAGAGCGGTGTTCCGGTGATCTACGTGCAGCACTCGGCCGCCAAACATTTGGTGAAAGGTTCGGCAGAGTGGCAACTCCATACACAGCTTCAACCCCAGCACAAAGACTACATCATCCACAAACAGCACGGGAACGCCTTCGAGGACACGCCTTTGGATGAAATGTTACGCTCGCTCCACGTCGATACCGTGGTCGTCACCGGCCTCGTCACGCATGGATGTGTGAAGGCTACCTGTTTGGGGGCGCGGGAATTGGGGTACAACGTGATCCTGGTTCGAGACGGCCATAGCAGCTTCAGCAAAGACGCCGCCAAGTTGATTGCGGAATGGAATGAGAAACTGAGCGCCGGGCAAGTCGCAGTACGACCAACTGCGGAGATAACGTTCGGTTGAGTCACAAATGCCGCACTTCTGCCATATAGTTCTTGAACATCCTCTTGACTTTCGACTTTCGACTTTCGACTTTGGACTAAAGACTATAGACAAGGAGACTGAACAATGACAAACGACATGTTGACCTATTACACCCAACCCGGCCCGATGACCGATCCCGGCCCTTACGCGCACCTGTTCGACGGCCTGCCCACGGACATCCCGGCGCTGGTGAAGACGTTGCAAGGCGTGATGATGCACATCTTCTGGGCGGGCAGCTACGGCCTGGAACTGACCGACGAGCGCAAGGCCGAGGTGAACCTGCGCACCGTGGAGAAGCAACTGGCGCGCATCCTGGAACTGGACGACCGCCCGCTCACCGAGGCGCGGCCCCACGAGCGCAAACTCGTCGGCAACTGCCGCGACTTCTCCGTGATGATGACGGCGATCCTGCGCCGCCAGGGCGTCCCGGCGCGGGCGCGCTGCGGCTTCGGCACGTACTTCATCCCCGGTCACTATGAAGATCACTGGGTTGTCGAATACTGGAACACAGAACAGTCGCGGTGGGTGCTGGTAGACGCCCAACTCGACGCGCTGATGCAAGAGGCGCTCAAGCTGGACTTCGATCCGCTGGACACGCCGCGCAATCGCTTCATCGTTGGCGGGGATGCGTGGCAGATGTGCCGCCGTGGCGAAGCCAACCCCGACGACTTCGGCATCTTCGAATGGCACGGCATCGAGTTCGTGCGCGGCGATCTGCTGCGCGACTTCCTCGCGTTCAGCAAGGTCGAAATCCTGCCATGGGACGGCGGCTGGGGCTACTTGGTCGAACTGGCGCCGGAACAGATCGAACCTACCTACGCGCTGATGGATCGCGTCGCCGCGCTCACCCTGGCGGATGACTTCGCCGCCGTCCGCGCGCTGTACGAAGAAGACGCAGGCTTCCACCCGCCGGTGGAGTGGTAAGAATCATGAATCATGATTCATGATTCATGATTCTTTGAGGAGCACAACCATGAAACACGAAATCGGCATTGCCCAACCGCCCTACCTGATCGAGGATTGGCCGGGCAAGTACACGGTCTTTTCCTGGCTGGAATACGTCGTCACCGTGCCCAATCCTATCTTTCTGGTGACCACGCGCAAGGCCAACGGCGCGGGGAACGCCAACCTGCACGCCTGGGGATTTCTGGTGGGTGAAGGCGAGCATTACTCGTCGCTGCTGGCGCTGCTCGACTACACGCACACCTACGCCAACATCCTGCGCGAAGGCGAATGGTGCCTCAACTTCCCCTCGGTCGAGCTGCATCCGCAGTGTACCGAGACGATCCGCTGCAACGGCCCGGACAACGACGAAATCATCGATGCCGGCTTCACCGTCGAACCCGCGCAGACCGTGCAGGCGCCACGCATCGCCGAGTGCGCGATCAACGTCGAGTGCAAGCTGGCCTGGAATCGCCCGCTGCACGAAGGAAGCATGTGGCATCTGTTCGTCGGCCACGTGCAGCACGTGGCGCTTGATGAAAGCGCAACGGTCGTCACGCCGGAACAGCGCGTCACCAATCTAGGGCTGATGTACAACGTGCGCGGCATGGTCAACCCGCTCAACGGCGACTTCTACGGGCCGAACACCCTGGGCCTGCTCAACCAGGTACGCCGCATCACGCCGGACGTGCCTGGGGTCAACCAATCGTCTTTATGACAGGATTTTCAGGAGAAAATTTACCACGAATCTTCACGAATCCACACCAATTTTCCCTATTCGTGGAAATTCGTGTAGATTCGTGGTTCGACCAAAAAGGAGGAAAACTATGGAACCGAAATTTGTTGATCTGGATGCATTTACCGTTATGGGGATCATGGTTCACGCTATGCCCGATCAGGTGGACTTCCGCGCCGTCTGGGAGGACGCCTTTATGCCGCACCATGAGTTTATCAAGGCGTTGAGCACAGACAAGTCGTACTACGGCGTCTGGTTCCCGCACCACGCGGACGGCATCCCCGACTACATCGCCGGGATGCGCGTGCCAGAAGGCTCGCCTGCGCCCGAAGGCGTGACCGCGCGGCAAGTCCCGGCGTCGCGCTACGCCGTGTTCGAGTGCGCGATGCCCGACATCGGCAAGACCTACGGCTACGTCTACAACACCTGGCTCGCAGCCTCGCCCTACGAATTCCCGCCCGGCGGCGCGGATTTCGAGTACTACCCGCCCGAAGGCGTGACCGACCAACCTTGCGCCGTCTACATCCCCGTCCGCGAGAAGGTGACACCGTGACCACACCGGCAGACTACCACATCAGCCCGATGCGCGTGCTGACCATGCGCGAACAACCCTTCTTCTACGTCGCCTGCCCGCCGACCCCCATGGCGGCTCTCGACGAAGAACTCGAACGGTTGATGCCGCTGCTCGAAGCCGCGCAGGCCGAGGCGCATGTGGGCGACGGCGCGCCGGTCATCACGCGCTACTATCCCACCGCCGAGCCAAACATCTACGTCATGGAAGTCGGCGTTCCGGTCAAGCCGGATGCGCAGCCCGCCGGTGCAGCGCAAGTGCAGACGCTGCCGCCTTGCCGCTGCGCGGCGGTCCTCTACTGGGGCAGCCTGGAACACATCGGGGAAGCCTACGGCGCGCTCAACCAGGCCGTCAAAGACGCCGGGCTGGAACTCACCGGTGAAGGCCAGGAGTGGTACTATCACTTCGAGGGTGACAATTCGCCCAACAATGTCATTGGACTGCACATGAAAATACGGAGTTCATCGACGCCGACTGCCTGCTAATGATCGACGGCATCGCGTACAACGCGGCGAGCCATTGAAACTATTGGACGATCCGACTAGCGACTATCCGACTTGAGAGGGATTCCATGCGCATCAGGGAAAAAATGATCAACTACCGCATCATCGAACGCCCCGCCTTCGACGTCCTCGGCAAAAAGGGCTGGATCGCCGAACAGGACGACTTTGGCCGCGTCTGGGAACAGTGCAAAGCGGAAGGTGCGTTCGCTGCTTTTGAGGCCCTCACCGGCTGGAAACCCGGATCGCAGACCAACGGCCAAACGTTGGGCATCTCCCGCGTCGAAGCCGACCCCACCAACCGCGACTTCTACTACATGGTCGCCGTCGAAGTCCCGCCGGGCGTCACCCACCCCGACCTGGAACACTACCAGGTCCCCGCCTCACAGTGGGCCGTCTTCGAATGTCACGGCAAAGTCCCGGAAGCCATCGTCGAGGCCGAGAGGTTCGCCTTTATGGAATGGCTGCCGGCCTCGGACTACATCCACGCCCTCGCGCCGGAAATGGAGGTCTACTATCCCGGCGAGAGCGGCCCCGACTATTATTGCGAGTTCTGGCTGCCAATCACGCCGAAGGTATAAAGCCAGATGCCAAGTCGCTAGTCCATCGTGGCAAAAGTTCCGCACCAGTTAGCTATGCTCGGAGCGGATCGCCAGATCCGCGGTTCTTGCGCGCCACCCGGGGTCTGACGATCCCTGGCAAGCATAAACCGGGGAGCTATGTAAGCCACTCGGTACCAGAGTTAGCGCCGAAGCTCTACGCCTCGGCGCTGATTTCTATGAAATGTGACTTCTCGCACTTGTCGTAACAAAAAACCGGCGTTATACTTGACACAAGGTACAGAGACGGGAAGCCGTCATTAGGAAACGCAGCATACTGTGGGAGGAAGACCGATGCACAACCTGAAATCGAGTATATGGTGTCGTAGGCGGCGTTCTGGTGACGTTCTCATGGGAATCCGCTGTTGGACGACAATGTCGTGTGGGTTCCTGGCAATCGTGCTCTTGTTAGCGACCGGCGGCTGGATAGCGCCGGTCGTTGTCGTTGCTGCGCCAGCGACGCCGACCAGCGGCGCGACGTTCAACATCACGTGGGGGACGCCGCCAAGTTGTCTGGAACCACCTCCTGAAGCCGTGAGGGCCTTCGACTACGCCGCCGGTCTCTGGGGAACGTGGATTTCTTCCACCGTGCCCATCGAAGTTTCAATTTGCTGGACGCCGAATCTGAGCGGCGGCGATGCGCTAGGAACCGGTACGCCGTCGAAGTACGTCTACAACTTCTCCGGCGCGCCTCTGGTCAACACTGCCTATCCCATTGCGTTAGCCAACGCGCTCAGCGGTACCGATCTGGAACCCACGCGGGCAGACATGACGCTGCAATTCAAATGCGATGAAGACTGGTCGTATGTGACGACGACAACGCACCTCGCCGCGCCCTCGGCGACGTATGACTTTGTCTCAGTAGCACTGCATGAGCTGGCCCACGGGTTGGGTTTTGTCGGCAATATGTATGAGAGTGGCAACGTCGGTTTTTGCGGCAACGGTCCCTTTGGCTTTCTCTACCCCTGCCCCACTCCTTATGACCGGTTCGCTGTGGATAGTGCTGGCGTTACGCTCCTGAGTTACCTGCCCGATGATCCCTATGCGCTGGCTGCACGCCTCAAGGGCGACGCCAACTTCAACGGACCAAATACCGTCGCCGCCAACGCAGGCATTGCAGCCAAACTTTACACGCCAATGTATTGGCAACACAGTAGCCTTTCTCATCTCAACGACACCACCTACCAATACAGCGACAATCGCTTGATGACGCCCACCTACAGCGGAGCGACCCGCCATCCCGGCCCGGTGACACTGGCGATGATGCAGGATATGGGCTGGCTGCGCGCCGACGGCGTCCCCAACGTCGTCACGTCCGGCCCGCTGGTCGTAGGCGCGGGGCAAGTCGCCACGTTGACCGGCGGCCTCGTCTGGTCGGGGTACGCCGGGCAGCCGATCACTTACACCTGGACGGCGGCGGAGCAAATCACGATCACGCACCCCGGTCTGACAATCAGCGACAATGTGACGTTCACCTGGGAAACGCCGGGCGAAAAGCGCATTGCGCTCGCCGCCACCGACGGCGCCACGGCAGCCCATGCCACACGCGCGGCGCTCGTCTATGATGTGACGGCCAGCGGTGCGACGCAGGGCGACACCAACCGCGCCTACACCTTCAACGCCGCCATCTCGCCAGAGATCACGATCTTCCCCATCACCTACACCTGGGAAGCGACCGACAAAGCCCCCATCATCCATGCCAACCTCTACCAGGCTTACGACAGCGCCGCCTTCTCCTGGACGATGCCGGGCACGAAGACCATCACCATCACCGCCGCCATGGCCGGAGCAACGACATACGACGTCCACGAGATCGTGATCAAAGGGCTGGTGCTGGACAAACACATCTTCCTGCCCCTCGTGCTGCGACAGTCGTGATTGGTAATCTGGGATCAGGAATGTTGCCATTTGCCATTTTTGAGGGAGTGTAACCGAACCTACGGCACAGCGCCAGGGATCAAAATTGTAACCGCGAATGTCTACATTCGCAGAATCGCGCGAATTTTCGCTAATTTAAGAAGATTCTGTAGTAGTCAAGATGATCTTGCAATCACGAATCGAAGAATCGTACACGGATTTCACGGATTCTACGGATTTTTAGGGAAAGAAATCCGTGTTCATCCGTGTTCATCCGTGTACCAAAATTGCAACATGCTTCTGCCCAGTACAAATTTAAGAAGATTCGCGTAGATTTACGAGATTCGCGGTTTATATTCAGAGAGGAGCGTTAAAATGAACCACGATAAATCCTCATTATGGATAATTGTCAGCATCACCCTGATTGTCCTCGGTGGACTGGTATTGTTGCCCGGCGCGACGCCGCGTTCTGCAGCAGCGCAAACCCCGCCGCCCGCCTCTTCCACCGAAATGGGGGCCAGTGCTGCCATCGGCGACCCGGTTTCCGTCAAAAAGGATGAAGAAGGCTACACCATCTGGACTTACGAGTATCCCGGTTCCTGGTGCGTACCGTTCTCACGGCTGCGTTGGCCTTTCAACATTGGCGCGCAAGACCCCACCGACCTGAGTGAAACCTCGTTGACCTTCACCTTCTCCGAAAAGCCCTACGACTTCGACTCGGACGGCAACCCGAAGTACACCGATCCCACCTGGGCGGTGGCGCTCAACGGCAAGCCAGCCGCGTGGATAGACGGCGCGTTCACCGGCGAGTGGAACATCATCGGCGCGATTGGAACGATTCCCTGGTGGCCTGAGTCAATCCCGGTGGAACAAGAAGTCGATTTCGATTACACTGAACTGATTGACGGCGAGAACAATCTATGGTTCCAGCAACAGGATTTTTGTAACTGTTCGGGTCTGGCAGATTGTGCTTGCACCTGCTTCGATCTGACCAAAGTGCAATTGCGCGCGTATGCGGAATTGAGCATCAAAGAGGTATCGCCCGCGCCCGACACGCGCAACGTCTGGCCCGACCAGGGCAAGAAAGCGCAGGATTCCGAAATCCGCGTCAAGTTCACCACGCTGGTTTCCCCCACCACCGTCAGCAAAGAAACGTTCCAGGTCTACTATTTTGATGAAGACGTCAACAAAGTCTATGTGGAGGGGGAAGTCGAACCTATCTCGGAACTGGAATTCGCCTTCGTACCTGCCGCGAAACTCCTGCCGGGTGTCCGCTACGTGGCGCAGGTATGGGGTGAAAACGACGCCTCGGCTTATAGCCACGACGAGTGGGTGCAGGACCTCAGTGGCGGCCCGTTGGCAGACGGGCAGCTTTGGACCTTCTGGACGCTGCCCGACCTTCAAGTCACTGTCAAGCCGGTGCAGGTTTTGGAAGATATGGCGCTCATCGTTCACAAACCTACCGTGCTGCGCGCCTTCATCCGCTGGGACGCGCCCGAAGGCGTCTTCTGGAAAAGCGTCGTCCCTGACGTGCTGGTGGAAGATGTCGTCGTGTCGTGGTTGGGACCTGGCGGGACAACACCGACGCAGTCTCGCTGGAGCGACGCCTACCTCTGGTGGCGTCCCGAATGGCAACCCGAACTGACCCCCGAAACGGCGCGACACAAACGCGAATATCGCGAATTCACGTTCAAGGAAGAGAGCTATTCGCTCATTGAGAAGCGCCGTCTGCTCGACAGTTTCAATTATTTCGGGTTTACACCGGCAGATACCGGCATGTATAATTTCGAGTTTACCGTGTGGCTCAAAGACAGCCGGGGGAAAAGTCATCCCTTCAAAGGGTACGCCAGCACCACAGCGGCAGCAGAAAACACCTTCCCCATCTACATGCGCGCCGTCGGCGTTGGGCCGGATTATGGGAAGACCGGCACGGTTGACCTGAGCGAGTTAGTCCGCAACAACCTGCGCGGGATGCGCGCGCTGTATCCCGTTCCCGAGGTGAATTGGCCCGCCGCGCCGAGCGCAATGGCCTACTACTCCCCCACCACCACGGGACTGCTCGTTGATTGGACGGTCAAGCCCTGGTGGCCCTATTATTCGGAGGAACTCTATCTGCTGCGTGAAATGCACGCGCTGTGCCTGCGCATGCCCGGCTGCTGGGCTATGGTGGGCATAGCGCACAAAGACTGGCTCAACACGCCCGGCACCACACAACGCGAGTCCGCGCCGACCGGCGCATTGGTGCGGAGCGACAGCCACACCGCCGCCAAACGCTACCTCGTCGCCCACGAAGTGGGGCACCTGGCGCGCATTGACGCGCACTACGAAGGCCCCAGCGGGAACGGTTTCGACGTCGGAGAAGGTACCGTCAAAAATGCCGAACAGGGATACACCGACTTTATGACGGCAATGCCGGAAGAAATCGGCGAAGTTGCGCTGTGGATTACCGGGTACCACTACACCGTCATTCAACAATGGATTATGGATCACTATAACCCAGGGGCGCAATTGGCTGTGCGCCCGACCTTCGCACAATCGTCTGACCCCTTGCTGCTGGTGGACGGCGTCATCAGCCCCACCGGCGCAGTGACGCTGTTGCCGTGGTATCAGATGAACGCGGGAAACTACGTCCCGCCGTTGCCCGGCCCGTACCAACTCGTCTTCCTCGACGCGGCGCAGCAGGAGATTGTGGGTTATACGCGGTCCTTCACCGTCAACACCACACTGCGCTATGCCAACGCGGCGCTGACGGCGGACGACGGCCCGGCAGTCTTCACCTTCGCCGCGCCCTATCCGTCAGCTACGGCCAAAGTCCAGATCCGCCGCATCGCCGATGCCGCCGTGTTGGCTGAAATCACGCCCGCCGCCGACCCGCCCACTGTGACCATCCAGGCGCCTTCCGGCGTCTGGCAAGGCCCGCAAACGCTCACCTGGGCAGCCTCGGCCAGCGCGCGTTACTTCGCGGTGGACATCTCCACCGACAACGGCGCGACGTGGGAAGCTTATGCCCTCAACCTGACTACACCGGCCTACACGCTGGAAACTATCGCGCTGCCCAACACCACCGGCGCGCTCATCCGCGTCGCCGCCAGCGACGGCCTGCGCACGGCAACCGCCGTCGCCGGCCCCTTCACCATCAACAACCCGCCCCTCGTCGGCTACGTTGACCCACCCGACGGCGCGAATAACGTGGATGTATGGACGGCGCCACTCGCCGATTTCCGCGATGCGATGAACCCGACGAGTATCCACAGCACAACGTTTACCCTCGCCGGTGGGCCTTTCGGCGCTGTGACCGGCGTGATTTCCTACAACGTCACTACCCGCGAGGCGACGTTCAACCCAGCCGTTCCCCTGGCCTACGCCACGCGCTACACGGCGACGCTGACCACCGGGATCCTCGGCGTGAACGGCGAGAATTTGCCCGTCATGCACACCTGGACATTCACCACCACGCCGGACACCGCCTCGCCGTCGCCGATACTCGTCTCGCCCCGCGAGGGCGCGATGCGCGTCCCCCGCAACATCGTGTTGGCCGTCGCATGGGATCGTGACCTGGACCCGAGCACGCTCAACACGAACACCTTCCGGTTGGCGACCGCAGCCGGGACGCCGGTAGGCGGCGCGGTGAGTTACGACGTCGCCGCGCGCACCGCGACCTTCGCGCCTGCCACCGATCTGCTGACGGACACGCTCTACGTTGCCACGCTCAAAGGCGGCATCGCCAGCACGGGCGGCTACACCACCACCGGCGACTTCAATTGGGCCTTCACCACCGGCGACGCGCCCGGCGCAGCCACCGCCCTCACCGGCGGCTACGCAGATTGGGGGCACGACTCGAACGGCGACGGCCTGTACGAGCAGCTCGTCATCCGCGTGGGCGTGCAGGTCACGGCGACCGGCAATTACGTGCTGCGCGGCTCTCTGGTGGATTTGGACGGCGGCGAGATCACCTGGGCCTTTATCACCCGCACCCTGACGACCGGCGCGCACTTCCTCGACCTGGCCTTCGACGGGACGGCTATCGGCGGACACAACGCGGACGGCCCGTACACCCTTACCGACCTTACCCTGACACGGGGCATGGCGTCCACGTCACAACGCGACGCCTACCGCACGTTCGCCTATCCCGCCGACCGCTTCCCCGCGCCGCTGCGCTTCGGCGGCCTGCCCGACGTGATACTGATCCCAGGCACGATAACGCTCAACGCCTTCAACGTCCGCGATTACGCGCAACACATCACGCGAACGAGCGCGCAAATTAGCTACACGGTCAGGCTCAACACCAATCCCAAAATGGA
>DAOUAQ010000131.1:0-10691 GCA_034433375.1 Anaerolineae bacterium
ACCATCGGCGACGAGGCAGAGGCGTTCGGCGTGACGCTGGCGCTGGAAACGCACGACGACTGGACCGACTCGGCGGTTTTCGCCCGGCTGATGCGCGAGGCCAACCATCCCCGCGTGCGCGTGCTCTGGGACTTGCATCACCCCTTCCGCACCAACGGCGAGCCGGCGGACGTCACCTACGCCAATCTCGCGCCGTACACCGTCAGCATCCACGTCAAGGATTCCGCCTCCACCGCCGACGATCATCACCAGTACGTGCTGCTCGGCGACGGCGACGTGCCCCTCAAGCAAATGCTCGACCTGCTCGTGGCTGGCGGCTACGACGGCTACGCCATCCTCGAATGGGAAAAACGCTGGATTCCTGTCCTGCAAGAGCCGGAAATCGTCTTCCCGCAGTACGTCGCCAAAATGCGCGAATGGCTGGACTGGTCGGATAGTCTTTAGTCAAATAGTCTTTAGTCCGGTAGCCAACACCCGATTCGCCGATTCTCTGATTCGCTGATTCTTACATTCGCTGATTCCTTGATTCGCTGATTCCTTGATTCGCTGATTCTAACATTCGCTGATTCCTTGATTCGCTGATTCTTACATTCGCTGATTCGCTTATGGTTCATGCCTTCCGTATTGGTGTGGCGATAGACCCTCATGACCCTTACTGGGCGCAGGTAAGGGAAGCGGCTTATGCCACGGCTCAGAATCTTTCGCTCGAACTGGTTTCCATCAACCTCGTCGATTATCCAGAAGCGCTCTCTGACGAAGAGCAGATAGCCTTGCTGGAGGAACTGCTGGCCCTGGAGCTGGATGCGCTCATCGCCTGGGCGTTGCCGGAAGACCTGGCTTACCGCATCGTTCAACTTGGCCTGCCCGTTGTCTTGCTGAGCGAGACGGAGATTCGTCACCCGCTTCTGGCTTCGCCTTTGGGCCTGCACGATATCGCGCAGATAGGCGGTCGCTATCTTGCCGCAAAGCTGGCCGGACGCGGGCGTGTGCTGGTCATCGGCGCGCCGGAGCCGGCTGACCGGCGGCATAGAAGCACGCGCTGGATCGCCGGTATCCGCGATGCCTTTCGCGACTGCCCTGACGCGATCATCGAATATATCCCCTGTCCCTGGCGTTATGAATATGAGACGGCCTATGAGCAGATTGCCAAATCAATGCCGCAGGTTGCGGGGCCGCAGGTCGGGGGAACGATCACCGCCATTCTTGGCCTCTCCGATACTCTGGCCCTGGCCGGGCGAGATGCCGGTCGCGCTTTGGGCCTGCTCGACCGGAACGCGCTGGTGGTAGGCATCGGCGCAGCGCCTCCGGCTTTGGCGGCGATTGCCGGCGGCGAGATGACGGCGTCGGTGGAAATCCGCGCCGGTGAACTGGGCCGGCGGGCCGTCGAACTGGCGCACCGGGCGGCTGAGGGTCAGGCTTTACCCGCGCACTTCGCGTATGAGGCCAGGCTTGTTACCGCTGATAATGTGGCCGCAGTGACGGCGCAGAAGCTAACCGCCATTGCCAATTTGTACAGCAGTATGATGCACTCCAGGCAGCAGCAACGGCAGCAACTTCTACGGCAGTTGGAAACCAGCCTGGAAATCAGCCGCCGCGTGGGGTCGATCCTCACTTACCGGCAGTTGTCTCACGAAATCGCCAACCTGATTCGCGCCAACTATGGCTACGACCGCGTCCAAATCTTCCGGTGGTTGGAGCAGGAGCAGCTCCTGGTTTTGGATCAACCCGATCAGGACGGGCTGAGCATCCCACTGGCCGGGTCCGGCGTCTTGGGACAGGCGTTGATGCGCAACGAGCCTGTCTTTATTCCCGACACGCATCACAGCCCGCGCTTTCTCCCCGATGCGCATTGGCCGGATACGCGCGCGCGGGTGGCGCTGCCTATTCGCCTGGGCGGCCAGGTCTGGGGATTGCTGGACTTGCACAGCCAGCGGTCTGCCGTGCGCACCCGCCAGGAGTTGGTGGGATTGCAGTCCCTGGCCGATCAGTTGGGCACGGCGATGAGCAACGCCGCGCTGTATGACGAAGCCTTGCAGGCCCGCGTCGCTGCCGAAAAAGCCGATCAACTCAAGACGCGCTTGCTGGCGAATGTGAGTCACGAGCTGCGCGCGCCGCTCAACACGATTTTGGGTTTCGCCGGGGCCGCGTTGGCCGCTGCAGAGCCACTTCCCGCGGATTTGTCGAACGACCTCCAACACATCTATCGCAGCGCCGAGCACTTGCTGCGCGTGATCAACGATCTGCTGGATTTGTCGCGGGCCGAGATCGACGAACTCGACCTCCATTTGGAGTTTATCGAGTGCCATTCGTTTTTGGAAGAGGTGTTTCACAGCATCGCCGATACAGTTATCTCCCAAAGCGATGTCGTATGGTCCCTGCAACTCCCCGCGCGTTTGCCTGCTATCCAGGGCGACCCGGTCCGGCTGCGGCAGATTCTGCTCAATCTATTGAGCAACGCGCACAAGTTCACTGAAAAAGGGAGCATCGTCCTGGGGGCGGAGGTGCTGCCTCCCCATTTGCATGTTTGGGTTCAGGATACGGGTATCGGCATCTCGCCAGATTGGCAACAGCGCATCTTCGAGCCATTCGTCACGGCGGAGCACATCCGGCGGCGGATGGAGGGGATTGGACTGGGGCTTTCGATTACCCGGCGGTTGGTGTCGCTGCACCGGGGTTCGATGACGCTGGAGAGTCAGCAGGGACAGGGGAGCACGTTTCACATCTATCTGCCGTTGCCGAGTCTGGGCGAACAGCCGGCGATCCTGTTGCCGGGAACGATAGAGCCTGTCCTGTTGTTGATTTCGGCGCAGGGCCAACCGGCGGCGGAGATCGTGACGTTCAGCCAGCGACAGGGTTTGGAGATACGGCGGGTGCAGGCGGGGGAGGTGGACGCGGCCGCGCTGGCGCACTTGCGCCCGGCCGCGCTGGCCTGGGACCTGTCCAACGCCGACCCCGCTGATTGGGGCGTGATTCAACAACTGCGTCAGCATCCGCATTTGTGCCAGGCGCCTTTCGTCCTCTATGGGCAGACGCAGCGCGGCGCGCCGGGCCTGACGATGGGGATGACGAACATCATCACCAAGCCGGTGAGCGGTGAAACGCTGCTCGAGGCGCTCGCCGCTCTGTGTCCGCCGGCCTTCACCGGCCCGATTCTCATCGTGGATGACGATCCCCAGACGCGCATCCTTTACCGGAATATCGTGGAGAAAGCGTTACCCAACTATCCGATTCGCACCGCCGAAAACGGCGTCGCGGCCCTGGCGCGTATGGCGGAAGAAGTCCCCTGTCTGGTGCTCCTGGATTTGATGATGCCGGAGCTGGACGGGTTCGAGGTGTTGGAGCGGATGCGCGCCGCTCAGCAGACCCGGCGAGTCCCGGTGTTGGTGCTCAGCGGACGCATACTCACGCTCGGAGACATCAAACGGTTGGAGAAGCACGCGCTGGTCACGCTGCAAAGCAAAGACATTCTCTCTGAGGCGGAGACCGCCGAGGCGGTGCAGCGCAGCCTCTCCGGCGACGATGTCCTCCCTCCCTACACGAGCGCGTTGGTGAAGCGCATCGTCGCCTATTTCCACCAAAACTACGATCGGCCCATTTCGCGGCGCGAGGTGGCGGAGGCGGTTGGAGTGAGTGAAAATCATCTTACGCGCATCTTTGGCCGGGAATTGGGGCTTTCGCCCTGGGATTATCTGAACCGGTATCGCGTCAAACAGGCCAAAGCGTTGTTGTGGCGCACAAGCGACAGCATCACCGCTGTAGCGCTGCAGGTGGGATTCGACGATCCGGCCTATTTCAGCCGGGTGTTTCGTAAACAAGTGGGGGTAGCGCCCAGCGCATTTCGTCAAAAAGCGCCATAGTTGCTGTGAGGCTGCATTTTTTGTCCAAGAGGGCGGTGTTTTTCTCCATACATCCGGCCTCTTTTTTTACTATAATGAATGTATTGTACAAGGGGGAACGCCAGCCGTGATGTCATCCCCACAAACTACCCCCGTTTGTCCTTCTCTCGTGGTGTCTATGCGGGCCAGGAACCTTGGCGAGGTTTTGTGTGGATTTCGACTTCGCCAGGGTGGCTGAAGGGAGGTGACCGAATTACACGATGTTCGATGTTATCTACAGCCGGCGCATCGTTCGCGCAGCGACCTTCTCCCATGCGAATGAAGCGCTTCACCGTAAAAGTTCATCCACGTTGATTACCAAAGGAGGATTGACATGAAAGACAAGTATAGCCGGCGGGATTTCTTGCGCGCCAGTGCTGTGGCGGCCGCGGGCGGGTTCCTGGTGGGATGTGGCATCGGCCCCAAGCCTGAAGTCACTGTAGCGGTCACGGAGGCGGCCACCAAAGAGGCGACTAAGGAAGCAACCAAAGAGCCGGTCAAACTTGCGGGAATTGGCGCCGGGGTCAAGATCGTTTTCTTCCCCGGCGGGCCTCCGGGCTGCCCTTTCGGCACCGTCGTCTACAACGGGGCCGTGGCGGCGGCGGCGGATACGGGCGCCGATGTCGCCTACATGTTCTCGGACTGGAATACCGAGAAGATGGTCACCCAATTCAAAGAGGCCATGGCCACCGGACCCGATGGCATCGCCGTCATGGGCCACCCTGGCGAGGACGCCTTCGAGGGTCCGATCGAAGACGCTTTCAGCAAGGGCATCATCGTCACCAGCCAAAACACGACCCTGCCCCGCATCGAGAGCAAGTTCAAGGGCATGGGATTTGGCTATGTGGGCCAGGAATTGTATGAGTCCGGTTATTTGCTGGGCCAGGAAGCCGTCAAGCGGGCCGGTCTCGGTTCCGGTGACCGCGGGATGGTGTGGGGGCTTCTGTCCCAACCTACCCGTGGCCTGCGGACCAAGGGCGTCATCGATGCGCTGGAGGCGGTCGGCATGAAGGTTGATTACCTGGAGATCGACGACGCCACCAACGCCGACCCCGCTGCGGGGACCGCGGTCTTCACGGGTTATGTGTCGTCCAATCCCGACGTCAAGCTGGTTTGCACCGACCACGGCGGGTTGACCTCCACCCTGGAGACATACCTGACGGCGGCGGACAAGGGGCCGGGCGACATCTACGGCATCGGCTTCGACCTCTCATCGGCCACGGTAGAGGCTATCCGAGGCGGGTGGACCGACCTGGTGCTCGACCAACAGCCTTTCTTGCAGGGGTATTTGCCTATCGTGCAGATCTGCTTGACCAAGAAGTTCTTGTTCTCCGGCCTGCACATCGACACCGGCTCTGGCTTCGCTCACAAGGACAACATCGAGGAGTTGGCGCCGTTGGCGGAAAAGCAAATCCGCTAATTCTGTATAACTGACCTGCGGAGCAAACGGTGTGCGCGATAAAAAACGCGACACCGTTTGCTCCTTCCATAAATTCAGCTATAACTGGAAGCGTGAATTCAAACCACCGTGAACGGAGGGTACTCAGAGTTTTTTCTCTGTGAACTCTGTGTCCTCGGTAGCACTTGTTAAGGAGTGTAACCGAACCTGCGGCACAGCCCCGATAATGAAATGATTGCAAGACTATCTGACTAACGACTATCAGACTATTTTCAGAGGAGCGGTCGATGACGTATATACTAGAGATGAAAAACATCTCCAAGTCCTTTGGAGAAGTTCAGGCGCTGCGCGACGTCGATTTCGCCATTGCTCCGGGCGAAGTGGTCGGGTTGTTGGGCGACAACGGCGCCGGGAAATCCACCCTGATCAAGATCGTGACCGGTTACTACCAGCCAGACTCGAACGGCGGCATGATCTACTTCGACGGGCGAAGAATAGCCGGTCTCTCCGTTTCAGAGGCGCGTAAACTCGGCATCGAGACCGTCTACCAGGAACGGGCGCTGGCAGACCTCCAGACCTTGTGGCGCAACATCTTCATGGGGCGCGAGCTGACGACCGCGCTTGGTTTCATCGATGTGAAGAAGATGAAACGCGAAACCGAAAAGCTGATGGTGGGGTCGATGGGGTTTACGTCGTCGGCGGTCGCGCCTGATTCGGTGGTCAAGACCTTTTCGGGAGGGGAAAAACAGGGCGTCGCCATTGTGCGCGCTCTGTATTTCGATGCGGAACTGATCATTCTGGACGAGCCGACGATGGGGCTGTCCTTATCGGAAACGAAGAAGCTGCTGGAGTTCGTGGGCAACATCAAAAAAGCCGGCAAATCGTGCATCTTCATCGATCACAACGTCTTTCACGTGTATTCGGTTGCGGACCGGGTTGTGGTGTTGGACAGAGGCGCTATCGCGGGTGAGTTCTTGACCAAAGACATCACCCTGGAACAACTGATGGACAAAATGTATCGCGTGGCCCAGACGGGGCATCTGGAATAAGGAGACAACATGACCACCACAGAAAACCAGGCCGCGGCCACCATTACAAAACGGCTGTGGCGCAGCAAAGCCGGCAAGATTGCCCGCCAGTATGGGTTGCAGATCGGCATTTTTTGTGTCTTCCTTGTCATTTGGGGCCTCTTCATCCTCGGCGCGCCGCAGACGTTCTTGAAGCCGACGATTTACGCGGCGTATATGTCGACGATTCCCTTCTTCGCCGTCATCGCCCTGCCGCTGACGCTCATCGTCATCGCGGGCGAAATGGATTTATCGTTCCCCTCCATTATGGGCGTGGGTATGGTGGCGTTCACCAACGTTTGGGCTTTGACCGACAGCTTCCCGTTGGCCTTTATCGCCAGTTTGATCGCGGGGGGGCTGGTGGGATTCCTGAACGGCGTCATCGTGGTCAAGTTGGGCATTCCCTCGTTGGTGGCGACGCTGGGCACGCAGTTCTTCTGGCGCGGATTTGTCCTCGTCGTCACCAATGCCGGCGGCGTCTCGTTGGTGCCGTTGAAACAAATGGCCTTGCGTCAGGCGTTGGTAGGCAGGGTGGGGGGATACTTGCCCGCACAGATGATCTGGGTCGTGGTTGTGGCGGTGCTCGTGTGGACCTTTTTGAATCGCCACAAGTTCGGCGCTCACGTTTACCTCATCGGGGATAACGTGGAAAGCGCCAGACTGATGGGCGTTAACGTTGACCGGACGCGGATGACCAACTTCGCTATCCTCGGCGCTGCGGCGGCGTTCGGGGGCGTTTTGTCTAGCCTTGAGCAGTCTTACTTTTGGGTATCTTTGGGTGACGGCTACCTTTTGAAGACCATGGCCTCCGTGTTTCTCGGCGGCACCTCCGTTTTCGGCGGCGTTGGGACCGTGTTCGGGACGTTTATTGGATGTCTCATCATCGGCGCTATCGAAGCCGGGATCGTCGCCGTCGGCAAGGTCGAAATCTTTGGCCTCGTTATAAAGCTGTCGGGGTTCTGGACGCAGTTGATATACGGGTTGATTATCGTCATCTCTGTGTCGTTACAAAATGTCCTCAGTAGAAGGCTGTCACGTTGACAATGTATGGAGACAATCCTCAAGGGCAGAAAAAGCGTCGTTCGTATCGCGCCTGATCGCCCGACCGTCCTCATCGGCAAGCGGACAAACCGCACAGTGCGCCGGCGGGCGGCGGGCGAGCCGGCGGCGAGCTACGTCGAAGTCGCCAGGAACGAGGCGCTCGCCCAGGTTGCCGCCGGCGCCGATGTCATCAACATCAGCGTAGACTCGGCGGACCTGGATGAAGCAAAGCTGTTGCCTTCTCTGCTCGAGGTGATCCAGGAAACCGTGGAAGTGCCTGTCAGCATCGAGACCTCGCATCCTGCCGCGTTGGCTGCCGCGCTCGCCGTTTGCCTGGGTAAACCGCTGGTCAACGGTGTCAGCGGCGCAGAAAAGTATCTCGATGCGGTGTTGCCCCTGGTTGCGGAACATGGCGCCGTCTTGGTCGGCTGCTGCATGGACGAAGACGGACTCCCCGCTGACCCCTACAAGCGGCTGGAAATTGCCAGCCGGATCATCGCACGCGCCGAGGCGCTGGGTATCCCTGGCGAGGACATCCTGATCAACTGCCTCACGCAAACGGTTGAAACCAACCCCCACGCCGCGTTGATTACGCTCGAGACCGTCCGGCTGGTCAGGGACGAATTAGGGTGTAACATGACGCTCGATGTCAGCGGCGTCTCCTCCGAACTGCCGAATTACACGACGCTTCACCAGGCATTCTTGCCCGTGGTGGTTGCGGAGGGTGTCGATGCTCCCATTGTCGATGTCGCCCGTGATAGACAAGCGCTCCTGGCGATGGATATGCTGCTGGGGAAGGACGAGTTCGCCACGCGGTATATCAAGTACTATCACTACATCCGGAGTGGTATGCGGAGCCTGATCGACTGGGAGCTGGTGGGGTAAAGGTGGCTAATCTTTTCTTTCAACGATGAAGGTTGTTGGACTTATCATCAATCCCGTCGCCGGGATGGGCGGCAGCGTGGGCCTCAAGGGTACCGACGGCGGGATGCATGAGCAGGCGTTGGCCCTGGGCGCGACGCCGGTCGCGCCGCAGCGCGCGCGGGAGGCGCTGGCGCAGGTGCAGCGCCATGTCGGCATCGCGTGGCTCGTTGCGCCGGGCGCTATGGGCGCGGACATCGTTGCCGGTCTCGACCTGGCCTATCTCATCGTTGGCGCGATTGGCGAGCAGACGACTGGCGAGGACACGCGGCGTATCGCTCGCTTGATGCTCGACGCCGGCGCGGAACTCCTCGTCTTTGCCGGCGGCGACGGCACCGCGCGGGACGTGTGCGACGCGCTGAGCGCGCTTCCGCCTTACCGGCGCGTTCCCGTTGTGGCGATTCCGGCCGGCGTCAAGGTCTACAGCGCCGCCTTCGCCCTCAGTCCCCACGCCGCTGCTGAACTCGTGGATGCGTTCGTCGAAGGCGCGGGCGTCGTCGAAGAAGAAGTGCTCGACATCGACGAAGATGCGTTCCGCGAAAACCGGCTGGATGCGCGGCTCTACGGCTATCTGCTCACGCCGGCCGTCGAACGCTTCTTGCAGCCGGGCAAAGTTGCCTCAAGTGCTGCTCCCTCCGTCGAAGAGAACAAACAAGACATTGCCGCCTCTTTTGTCGAAAGCATGGCCCCTGAAACGTTGTACCTCCTCGGCCCCGGCACTACCGTCAAAGCCATTGCCGACGCGCTGGCGCTGCCCAAGACGCTGCTCGGCGTAGATGCGGTCTGCGACGGCGCGTTGATCGCGGCGGACGTGAACGAGCGCGCGCTCCTCGACTTGCTGAAACGCTATCCTCAACGTAAAATCGTGGTCACGCCGCTGGGAGGCAACGGCTTCATTTTTGGGCGGGGGAACAAGCAATTCACGCCGGAGGTCATCCGCCAGGTTGGGCGCGAGCATATCCTCGTCGTCAGCGCGGAGGACAAGATGCGCCAGTTGCCTGGCCTGCGCGTGGATACCGGCGACGCGGCGCTCGATGCGGCGCTCGGCGGCTACTTCGAAGTCGCCGTTGGCTACAAACGCGGGCGGGTGATGAAGGTGTTGGTGGCGTGAGTGTGTTTTTCGTACACGGATTTCACGGACTCCACGGATTCTTTTTTTTGATGAGAAAATCCGTGTTTTCCGTGTCAATCCGTGTACCAAACTTCATGGCGTTTTCATTGATTCGCGTAGATTAGCGTGATTAGCGGTTTATGACTGATGGAGGAGACAATGACCCGAAAACTTTCGCATAAAAATCCGACGAATTTGCAGACGTTCTACTACGGCGCGCCGTACTATCCCGAACATTGGGACGCCGCCACCCGCGAGAAGGACCCGGAATGGATGGCCGAAGCGGGGTTCAACGTGGTCCGTATGGCGGAGTTTGCCTGGGACTTGATGGAGCCGCGCGAGGGTGTCTTTAACTTCGCGCTCTTCGACGAAACCATTGCCCGGCTCGGCGAGAAGAGCATCGCCACGATCCTTTGCACGCCGACGGCGACGCCGCCCCGCTGGCTCACCCGCGCGCACCCCGATGCGCTGCGCGTGGATGCGGACGGCGTGGCGATGCAGCACGGCTCGCGGCAGCACGCCTGTCCGAGCAGTCCCGTCTTCCGCGCGTACAGCCGCAAAATCACCCAGGCGATGGCGGAATATTTCGCGGATAATCCGCACGTCGCCGGCTGGCAAACCGACAACGAGTTGAACTGCCACTTCAGCGAGTGCCACTGCGAGAACTGCCAGGTCGCCTTCCGCGAGTTCCTGCGCGAGAAGTATCACGACGATATCGGCGCGCTCAATCTGGCGTGGGGCGCCGCCTTCTGGGCGCTCACCTTCGGCAGCTTCGACGAAATCCAGACGCCCAAGAACGCCAAACCCGCCTACGCTAATCCCGCGCACCTGCTGGACTACGCCCGCTTCATCTCGTGGAACGTCACCCGTTTCCAGCGCGAGCAGGTGGAGATCCTGCGGGCGGCGAATCCGGCGTGGTTCGTCACCCACAACGGGACGTTCCGCCACATTGATTATCGCGGCGACTTCACCCAAGACCTGGATTTTTTGGGTTACGACGTGTACCCGTTCTTCGACCTCGATCCGGCGCGCCGGCCTCTCAGTCAGGCGTTCAACCTGGATCACGCCCGCGCGTGGTCGGGCAATTTCATGATCCCGGAGCAGCAATCCGGGCCGGGCGGGCAAGGCAATTACTTCCACGACACGCCCGAACCGGAAGAGATCAAGCGGATGGCGTACACGTCCATTGCCCACGGCGCGGACAGCCTGCTTTTCTTCCGCTGGCGGACGTGCCGGTTCGGCGCGGAGGAGTACTGGTGCGGCATCCTCGATCACGA
>DAOUAQ010000132.1:0-5646 GCA_034433375.1 Anaerolineae bacterium
CAAGATGCCGTCGCGCGCTGGGTGTACTACAAGCAGTTAGCCGGTCTGGACTATAGCTGGACGCAGGCTGAGTAACACTGCGGATTTGAAAATACGCAAAAACCGCCCACCGAATCATCGGCGGGCGGTTTTCTGTAGAAACTGGATCGTCATACTTCGTCAGATAAACGCGCGGCTACATCAAGAACATCATCCGAAAGCCAGTACCCACGCTGGCGCATATCTTCCAAAACAGACGTCACTTCGCGCAACAGGCCCGCTACCTTTGCCTGAAGCAGGATACCCACCACGCCGGTTACAGTCAGGCCCAGCTTTCGAGCAGCGACTCGCCCTAAACGCTCATCAACGATCAACAACGCCTTATGTGTGTACGCCAGCACTATCGCCTCACGCTCACCACGATCCAGGTTTAAGGTAGCAATCTGGACTTCAGGAGGGATTTGTGACACAGAAGCAGGCTCAAGAAAATCCTGTAGCGCCCGATCCAGGCAATCGGCTTCAGTGCCTGATTTCGCTAACAGTTCACGATAGACGGCTGGTGGAATCAACACCTTATCGAACAGCGCGTCAAGTAAACGCAGTTGATCTACCTTCGCCAACGCAATGAGCGGGCCTGTATCACTGACCACAACACCCATAGTGTCCTCAGTGCGTTTCTGCCGAAGTCGTCGCAAAGGCACGAGCGGCCTCTATGTCAACCCGCAATTCGTTCTCCAGTTCCTCGGGAGAATAGTTGAAGATAGACACACCGTAAAATCCGCATTGTTCAAGGAAAGCGACCCGCGACATTCCGGCCAAAGCCGCTGCTTTGCCAGAGGAAAGTTTGCCCAGTTCGAACATTTTCAGAGCCGCCATCAAACGTATCTGGGCTTGAAGTTCTTCTTCTGTCGTCAATACGGCCAACTCCAGGTCATCCGGGTATTCCAACGTGATCTGTTTCATCGTTCCCTCTCATCCGCAACAGCTACAAGCCAGCATCCCTCACCTAAAGTATACCACACCTTAGCGTTCGGCGAGCCACTTTTGCAAAATTGGCTCGACGTCCAGAATCGTCTCGACGGCGACATCAATGCCATCCACAGCTTCCGCGCCTGGACGAACAAGCACAGTGCGCATCCCGGCGGCAACCGCGCCGCGCAGATAGCTCACCTGATCGTCAACCATCGCGCAGGCAGAGGCCGGCGTTCCGAGAATCTCCAGCGCCCGCTCAAAGGCATGGGGATGCGGCTTGCTCTGGCAATCCACCGCGCGCACGTCAATGATGCGCGTGAAGTGCTGCCGGATGCCCAGTTGACGCAGGATGCGCTCCGCCCAATCCTCAATGCTGTTGGTGAAGACGGCTTTGGGGACATCCAAACGCGCGAGCATCCCTTCCAATGCGGGATTGGGCGCAATGTAGCGGCTCACGTCAATGTCGTGGACGTAAGTCAGGTAATCGTCCACACTCACCTCTGGATGGTGCAGCACCAGGCCGCGCATCATCGTGCCGTAGGTGACGAAGTATTGCTGGCGCAGCGCCGCCGATTCTTCCAACGAGATGCGCAACTGCTGTGAGACCCAATAAACGAGCCGCGTCCCCAATTCCTTGAAGAGACCGGTATCGTTCGTGTACAGCGTGTCGTCGAGATCGAAAAGGATATAGCGCATTTTTAGAATCAGCGAATCAAGAATCGGCGAGTCGAGAATCTGGGCTGATAGCAAGTTGCGTTGTTAGCAAGACGCCCGCCAGCGCATAGACCGCTGCGGCGCACATCAACGTTACGCGGAAGCCCACGTGGATCGCCAGGGCCGTCGCCAGCGCCGAGCCGAGCACCGACATCACGCCGTTTACGCCCCACAACCACGGCGTCACGCCGGGCCAGCGCGTCCCGGCCCAGCGCACGCCCACCGGGAAGGGGATGCCCATAAAGAAGCCAAGCGCCGCCAGCATCAACACCGCCACCGCGACGCGCACTCCCAACGGCAAGCCAAGCGTCAGACGCACAATGCTCTGGTTGAGCAGAACGTAAGCCGCAATGACGGTCAGCAAAATCGGGAAGACCTGCCGCACGCGCCGGGCAATGGTCTCCGCCGGCCAACGACTGCTCCACAGGCTGCCCAATCCACTACACAGCAGCAGTGTGAACAGCACAACCGCCAGCGAGTAGACCGGTCGCCCCAGGTAGACGGTGAGTTTTTGGATGATGGGAATTTCCAGCATCATGAAGGCCACGCCCAACGCGCCGAAATAGCCCAGAATGCGCGCCGGGGGACGGGGCAGCGCCCGCTTGCGCCCGCCCAAGAGCAGCGGGACGAGGACGAACACGACGCCGAACAGCGCCGATACACCGATCACGGTGAAGAGAATGAGGATGGCCTCCATGCTCGTGCGGTAGACGCCGCTGCCGCTCAACGCCGGATCGAGCAGGTCGCCGAGCAGCACCAGGTTGAAGAAGAAAGGCCGGTCGTCGGTGGCGGGGGAGATGTCGAGCGGGTAGTCGGCGATGAAGGCGGCGCGGTCTGGCGCAGCGATAAGCGCGCCGACTTCTTCGGTGGGTTGCAGGCCGGGCGCATAGATCACCGTGAATTCCAGGTCTTCCGCCTTTTGCGCGAGCGCCGCGACTTCGGCCTCTGTGAACGGTTCGCGTTTGAAGAGCGCGGTGGAGAGGCCCTCGGTCGTCGCGCCGGAGACGTAGCGCACGAGGACGACGACGTGTTGACGCGGGTCGGTGACGCCGGCCGCCTCCCATCCCGCCATACCGGTCGCTACCAGCCGCATCGTTTCGGCGGGACGCTCCGGCAGGTACCAGCGCGAGACGGTGAGGATGCCCCGGTCGGAGAGGTGCTCGTAATAAGTTTGAAACGCTTCGCGGGTGTACAGGCTGTTCTCCGAGAGCGCGAACGCGCCGGAGCCGCCGGCCGCCCAGGTATCAATCAGCGAGGCCTGAATCACGTCGTAGCGCGCGGGGCTGCGGTCAATGTAGCCGCGCGCGTCGGCGATGACCACGCTCACGTCAGGCCGCCCGTAGATGTCGCCGGCGAAGTCGCGCAGGGGGCCACGCACCGCCTCGATCACCGCCGGGTTCACCTCGACGGCGGTGACGTGCGGCGCATCCGTCGCCAGCGCCGCCAGCACATCCCGCCCGCCGCCGGGGCCGATGACGAGCGTATTCGGGCGTTCGATCAGGTGGTAGACGAAGGAGGTAAGGTCGTAACGCAAGAAGTCCACCTGCTGCATGTCGCCGTTAAAGTTTTGGATCGGCGTCCCGGCGACGCTGTCAATGAGCAGCAGCGCGTAGCCGTAGGTGGCGCTTTCGTTCACGGCTTTCTCCCAATACTTCGGCGCGACAGACCAGAAGAAGGGATGATAGGCCGGTTCGTAGACTGTCACGCGCGAATGTGCATTCCACTTTTCGTAAAGCAACGGGGCTTCCGCTCCACCGGCTTTGTTGACGCGAATCTGCAACCACGGATGGATCACATTACCGGCCAGTAAAGCGATCATCAACAAAAACCCGGCCAATGGGATCGCTTGCGCGGGTTTGCGCGGGAACCATCCGGCGCTGAACGCGACACCGGCGAGCGCCGTGACCACACTCAAGGCCAACAACGCGCCTGCGCCGCCGAGCGCGTCCAAAGCCAGGATACTGAACAGGCAGCCCAACGCTGCGCCGGTCAGATCAGCCCAGTAAATCCGCCCGGCCTGCGCCGCCCAGCCGGAGAGCGCCAGCGCCATCACCACACCGTTGAGGAAGAAGGGGATCGTCAAATCCAGGTAAATCAGCACGAGAACAAGGAATTGCTGCGCACTGAAGCCACCCTCGCGGTTCATCGCCACGTGGAACGGCATTTTCAGGTAAAGCCAGAAGGTAATCGGGACGGAGACCGCCAAGGCCAGGGCCGCCCACCCGATCCACCGCCGGGCCTGCTCTGGAGCGGTAATCTTGGGGAAGAAGTACAGGACAACGCCGGCCATCGCGCTGCCCATCATCGCCAACGAAATCGCCAGAAACGCGAAGTGATACCACATCGTCACCGAGAAGATGCGCGTCAGCGTCACCTCCAGCGCGAGGGAGCCCATGCTGGTTAGCAGCACACCTGCAAGTTGATGTCGTTCGATTTTCATGGAATGATTTCCTACCCTTGCGAAGGTTCAGGCGAACAAAGTTCGCACACCTTCGCAAGGGTTCTGTTAAGCAATCGTATCGTGCAGCGGCAACGCCACCAGGCCGCTGACGACTTTGGGGAAGAAATCGGTGGATTTTTGGGGCATCCGTTCACCCGCGACGGTACACGCCTGTACTTGCTCGATGCGCGTTGGATTCAGCAAGAACATGAAATTCGCCTCGCCCTTGTCCACAGCAATGTAACCGGGATCGGGATCGCGCAAGTAGGTCAGGTTTTCGAGTCGCCGCACGCTCTCCTTGCTCAGACCCATCACGTGTTCGATGACCAGCTCGTGCAGCACGGCCACGTCCAGCGCGCGCCAGTGCGGATCGCGGTCGGGGGCAAGTGCGGCCATCGCGTTCAAGGTTTTGAGCGTGAGCAGCGCATACGTGCCATCGTAGAAGCCAAAGCGCGGGTGATCGGCGGTTGCGGCCGCCAGGCCAGCTTCCAATGCCGCCCGGTCAGGGACAACTTCGATGACGAAGTAAGGCTCCAGCGCCTTCAGCAGCGCCTTGCCGTCCATCGTCGTGTAGGAGTGGATCAGCCGGTGCGTCGGCAAGACCACCAGACCCGGATCGCTCATACTGACGAACGTGACCATCACGTAATTGAACGCAGCGTCTGCTGGCGCGTCGGGGTGTTGCGCGCGCATCTCGTCGCGGTAGTTCAACGCCGTCTCGTAACGGTGATGTCCATCGGCGATGATGAGCGGCTGCTTCGCCGCCATCTCCGCGACCACGGCTTCGATGAGCGCCGGATCGTTGACGACCCAGAACGCCTGCTCCACACCGGGTTCAATCACTTTCTCGCGGACCAACGCCGGCATATGCGAATCGAGGAACGGTTGCAGCAGCGCATTAACCGCGCCGGATTCGTCGGGGTAGAGCATAAAGATGTTCTCCCACGCCATCGCGGTGGCGCGGGTGAGGTTGAGGCGGTCCACTTTCGGGCCGCTCAAGGTATGCTCGTGCGGCAAGACAACGCCTTCGTCAAATTTGCTCAGCGCGAGGGCTGCCGTGAGGCCGCGCCGCGTACACTCCGCGCCATCGGGCGTCGTAAACGTTTGTTCCAACACGTAGAGCGCGGGGGCCGGGTCGCGGATGAAGATTTCTTCCGCCAGCCAGTTATTCAGATAGCCGCACGCGCGCGTGTAAACATTGTTCTCGTCGTTATCAGCGGATGTGCGCCGCCCTAGAATAGCGCGCACAAAGTTGTAGGCCGAAAGGTCGTAATACTGCGCCTGCTCCGCCGCGTGGATGCGGTCGTAGGGCATGGTAATCACATCGGACAAGTCGCAAAACTTGTCGGGATTGTAGCGCAACCCACGGAACGGTCGAATCTTCGTCATATCGCCTCCTGATTTTTCTATCAGCAGATTTAGCAGATTAAGCAGATTTTCAGATTAGTTTTTATGTAATCTGCTAAATCCGCTTAATCTGCTGACAAAAGCTGTATTGTTTTTCACTACGCCGCGAGATTTTCCTGCACCAGCTTGACGAT